>JBJKSJ010000069.1:0-22643 GCA_046704085.1 Ktedonobacterales bacterium
GAACCCTGCCGCGTGTTCCAAACCTTGCAGCGTTGCTCGCTGCTCTTCGGGGACGCCAAGGACGCTGACAAACACTTTTGCATGGCGCAGATCAGCCGAGACCTCGACATCGGTAATGCTCGCAAAACCGATGCGTGGGTCTTTCATGCGCGTGCGGATCAGATCGCTCAACTCTTCGGCGATCACATCGCTGAGTTGTTCTTGCCGTCGTGTTGTCATAAGAATCCACCTCCCGGAAGTGCGAAGGCCAGCGCCAAGACGCCTGGAGGCCGGGAGAGAACTGCTGGCGCTGGGGCAGCATGTCCCCTCCCTGGGGCCGCACTGCGTGGCCCTACACCTTTACCTTAGAAAACGCCTCGATGACATCGCCAACTTCAAACTGATTGAAATCTTCAATCGTGACGCCACACTCAAATCCACTGGCAACCTCGCGCACATCATCCTTGCCGCGCCGCAATGAAGCAATCTGCCCACTCAAGACCAGCTTGCCATTGCGCAGCACCCGCGCCTGAGACGAGCGCACCAGCTTGCCATCGGTAATACGGCAACCAGCAATAACCGTCGCCTTGCCAACTTTGAAGAGTTGCAGGACTTCGGCATGCCCATCCACCTGCTCACGGTAGGTGGGTTCCAGCATGCCCTTCAGGGCAGCCTCAATATCATCCCCCAGCTTATAGATGACATCATACGAGCGAATATCAACGCCTTCATTCTGGGCCAGCCGCTGCGCCGCCGAGTCAACCTTGACATTAAAGCCGATGATCACAGCCTTGGAGGCTGAGGCCAGATGCACATCGGTCTCAGAGATATTGCCGACCCCATCATGCAAAATGCGCACCTTCACCGTCTCTTCGCCCAGGCGTTCTAGCGTTTGCTTGATCGCCTCCAGCGAGCCTTGCAGATCGGCCTTGATGAGCAAGTTTAATTCTTTGGCCTTCCCGGCTTGAATCTCGGATGAAAGGCTATCCAGGCTGAACGCGCGGGCGCCTCCCGCCGTCTCGACCTTTTGCTGGAGCGCACGCTGCGAAGCAAGGGCACGCGCGCTCTTCTCATCGGCCATTTCCTCCAACCGATCACCCGCCCTGGGCACCTCTGGCAGCCCTAGAATCTCCACCGGCATGCTAGGACCAGCCTTCTTGATCGGCTTGCTCTTGTCATCAAACATCGCCCGCACGCGACCCAAAATGGCCCCCACGACCACAATGTCGCCAATTTTGAGTGTGCCTTGCTCCACCAGAACCGTCGCAGAAACGCCACGGCTCTTATCAAGCCTGGACTCGATGATCGTTCCCTGCGCCCGGCTCTGCGGATTCGCCTTCAGATCTTGCACGTCGGCCACAAGCAAGATCATCTCAAGCAGTTCATCAATACCTGTATTCTTTCTGGCCGAGACAGGAACGCACACGACATCGCCACCATATTCCTCGATCACCACCCCCGCATCAGCAAGCTGGCTCTTCACATGATCAGGATTGGCGCCTGGCTTGTCCATCTTATTCAGCGCCACAATGATGGGCACTTTGGCGGCCCGCGCGTGGTCGATGGCCTCCAGCGTTTGCGGCATCACGCCATCATCAGCAGCGACCACAATCACCGCAATATCTGTCACCTGCGCCCCACGCGCGCGCATGGCTGTAAACGCCTCGTGACCAGGCGTATCGAGGAAGGTAATCTTCTTCCCGTTGACCTCCACTTGATACGCGCCAATATGCTGCGTGATTCCCCCAGCCTCGCCTGCCGCCACGCGCGTCTTGCGGATCGTATCCAGCAGCGAAGTTTTGCCATGATCGACATGCCCCATCACCGTCACCACTGGTGGCCGATGCACCAGATGGACCTCATGGTGCCCAGCGGCATGCCCGCTCGGTTCCGGCTTCTGGGCGCTCTGCGTAGGCAGCGGAGCCGCCTCCAGCGTTTCGTAGCCCATCTCCTTCGCCACCATCGCAGCAGATTCATAGGTAATCACCTGATTGATATTGGCAAGGATATTATGCTCGAAAAGTTCCCGAATAATCTCCATTGGCGCCACTTCCAGCAGCGCCGCCAGGTCGCGCACAGGAATCTGAGGTGGAATCGCCACCGGCTCGGTAGGCTTGGGCTTCACTGCCACGGCAGCGCGCCCAGGTCCACCCACCGGCCCGCCAGTTGAGGATCGGCGATCTCCTGAACGCCCACCAGAAGAACGGCCATTCTGGGGCCGCCCACGACCAGATGACGGGCCGGAGGGGCGGCGACCACCAGACGCATTTCCATTGGAGCTACTGCGTGATGGTCCCGCAGGTCCAGATGGGCGTGGCCCATAGCCCCCTTGCGCCGGGCGAAATGGCCCAGACGGGGCTGGACGGTAGGGCACGCTCCCCGATGACGCGCGATTCGACGACCCAGAAGAACTCGCTGGGCGCGGCGCTCCGTTGCTAGACGGAGGCCGATTGAAAGGAGCGCCCTGACCCGCCGGGCGAGGTGGATAATTGCCACCACTCTGACCCGCCGGGCGAGGTGGATAATTGCCACTGCTCTGACCCGCCGGGCGAGGTGGATAATTTTCCCCAGTTGGAGCGCTCTGGTTGGCGGGACGAACTGGCGTCTCGCCATGAGCAGTAGGGCTGGATGCTGCTCCAGCCGGACGCCGCTGAGGTGATCGAGAGGCGGGGTTCGAGCGAGGCTCCTTCTCCGAACCTTCAGTGTGTTCAAATTCAGCAGGATTCTGCTTCATGTGTTACCTCCTTCGATGCTGTGTCATAACCTCAGCTCAGGCCACAGGTACAGCTATCGATCTCGTTAAGAGTAATCTAGAAAAGAGCAAAGAAACCCAAAGAAACAACAAGGCTGGCGCTCTCCACAACGAGAGGCCAGCCCCGGCGGGATGCAGTTATTTGGCTCTGGTCGATTCGCGCAGATTTTTCGCTCGGTGAGCAAAGGAAGGAGAAGTGACCCGCGCTTTCGAGCGCTCACCCGGCCAGCAGACCAGGCGTTGTTCGGGCTTCCTTCAAGAAGCTATTCACGTCGCAAACATCGGCTTGCCATAACTGCCTCCCCGCATTGGCTCTCGGCCTCTCTGCGGGATTGTTCAAATAACCAACGTTGACAAACAGGATGGATGCCTTGATCGCAAGTACATTCACCCCGAAAAAAAACTGCTTTCGGCGAGCTACTACGCATGCTGCGTGCCGCGCCACCAGAAACGGTGCCCTATGGCGCCCGAACGGGCGCTGCTGCAACCGCACGAAGCGGCGGCTCAGATGCAGGCAATGTCGCCGCATAGCTCTCCAGCGCCAGGCGATCTTCCTCAGAAATCGTCGTCTCCAATTCCTGCTCCAGGCGCTTCTTTTTCAGCGCGATAGTCCAGCAGGAGCGATTGGCGCAGAGATAGGCGCCCCGGCCCGATTTCTTCCCTGTAGGGTCCATCTCTACCCGCCCAGACGGTGTGCGCACAATGCGCAGCAGTTCCCGCTTTGGCTTGACCTGATGACAGGCAATACAGGTACGCTGGGGCACATGCTTGGGGCGCTTGGGAGCATGAACACGCTTTCCCTGCGGAGTTGGAGTCGAGGTTCCAGTCACCTCAGTACCTCCCTTCTTTTACAAAAGCAGAAGCGGGATGGCGCTTCCTGATCTTAAGTATATCAGCGCCAGGCGCGTCAGTCGTCAAAGGCTCCCAGATCAAGACTGGAGAGATCAAGCCCGCCAAGTACGCTCCCCGACTCACGGCGCGATCCCGTATCCTTGGCCGGGGCTGGGGGCCGTTCAACGCTCTCCTCGCCAGGCTTCAACACATCCACGCGCCAGCCCGTCAGCCGGGCAGCAAGCCGGGCATTCTGCCCATCCTTCCCAATCGCCAGAGAGAGTTGTTTCTCCTGCACCGTCACCAGTGCTGTATGGTCAGATTCGCGCAATTCGACTTGCAGCGGCTTTACCGGGCTAAGCGCATTGGCGACAAACGTCGCCTGATCGGGATCCCATTGAATAATGTCAATCTTCTCGCCATTGAGTTCATTGACGATGTTATTGATGCGCGAGCCGCGTACACCCACACAGGAACCAATGGGGTCAAGTCCCTCCTGGCGCGCCCAGACAGCCACCTTGGACCGACTGCCCGACTCGCGCGCTATCGCCTTGATCTCGACATACCCATCGAAAATTTCGGGCACTTCCAACTCAAAAAGTCGTTTGACCACATTCCGGTGGGTCCGCGAAACCATCACTTGCAGACCCTTCCCCTGGCTGCGGCGAATATCATAGACATAGACGCGCAGGCGCTGGCCTACCCGATACTTCTCCAGGGATACCTGCTCGTTCTTCGGCAGGAGCGCCTCGGCGCCGTTCAAATCCAGGATATACGCATCCTGATCTCTATCGCTGCGGCGCACAATCGTGCCCATCACCAGATCATCCAGCTTATCTTTCAGACTCTCATACAGGTATTCTTGCTCTGCCTCGCGGATACGCTGCAAGATCACCTGTTTAGCCGTCTGTGCCGGAATACGGTTAAAGATCGCCGGGGAATCCACTTCGATCAGCTCCCCCAGCGCAGCCCTCGGATTCAACTGCTGGGCTTCGCCAAGCGAGATCTCCTCGTTGCTGTCCTGAACAACAGCCACAACATGCTTCGCCGCCCAGATGCGAATATCCCCGCGCTTATCGACCTCGATGCGCACATTGTTCCCGCGCCCGGTACTCTTTTGATATGCTGCCAGCAGGGCTTTGGCGACGGTCTCCATCACCACATCCTGCGGCAGTTTTTTCTCTGAAGTAAGCTGCGAAATCGCAGCCTGAAACTCGCTTCGCATACAGCCGCCCTCCCGCCGGCAATCTGCCGGAACAACTCCACGGCCCCACTACAAAACAAAAAGCCCTATCCAAGCAGAAAAGTGGGGGGCGCCCACTTTTCTTACGTACATCCCTCGTTTTCTCAAGTTATTATATCATGTTCAGCCGCGCTCCGCAACCACCACTCAGCCCGCTTTCTTGTCAGCTATAAACCGTTTCCTCCTTCCTTGCAGTTGACGCCGCATAGCTTGAACCCGTATACTTTGAGAGGGCACGTATAGCCCTTCATCGCATTCAACCATCCAGGCGATTACTCAAAAACGACCATCCTTTCCATGGGATTCTTGAGAACTCCGCTGTTGACAGCGAACGGAGAGCCTGGCGCTCGACGCCCCAACCCTGGCTCAAAGGAGAGCGATACGCTATGGCAGTGCAGCTTGCTGACGAAGAAAAATTGATGATCGATGTTGTGCGCGACCTCGCCCGCGAGAGAGTTGCTCCGCGCGCCGCCGACATTGACGCAACCGGCCAGTTTCCCTGGGACATCAAAGACCTGCTCGCTGAGCAGGGCATTCTGGCGATGCCTTTCCCCGAAGAGTATGGAGGCATCGGCGCCAGCAAACTCTCCCTCGTCATGGTCATCGAGGAACTGGCAAAATACTGCGTCACTACCTCGCTCATCCTCGCTGTCCAACAGCTTGGCACACTGCCCATCGTCCTGGTCGGCAGCGACGACCAGAAGCGCCGCTATCTGCCACCCTGCGCCAGCGGTGAATGGCTGGCCGCCTATGGCCTCACCGAGCCAGGCTCTGGCTCCGACGCTGGGGGCATGCGCACCCGCGCCGTCAAGCAGGGTGACAAGTATATCCTCAATGGCTCGAAACGCTTCATCACCAATGCCGGGCTGGCCCACCTCAATACCGTCTTTGCGCTCACCGACCCCGACAAGGGCACACGTGGCGGCATCAGCGCCTTCGTTGTGGAAAGAGACGCTCCCGGCTTCCAGATCGGCAAGATTGAAGAGAAGATGGGCATTCGCGGCTCTCAGACCGGCGAGTTGATCTTCGAGGACTGCGAGATACCTGCCGCGAACCTGCTGGGGCGCGAGGGCGACGGATTCCCAATCGCCATGATGACGCTGGATCGCTCGCGGCCCGGCATCGGCGCGCAGGCATTGGGCGTGGCGCAAGGCGCGCTGGATTTCGCTGTACACTACACCAAAGAGCGCATACAGTTTGGCCGACCCCTCGCAGACAACCAGGGTCTCCAGTTCATGCTCGCCGATATGGCGACCAAGATTCAGGCAGCACGCCTGCTCGTCTACGATGTGGCCGAGCGCCTTGATCGCGGCGAGCCTGATGTCAGCCGCTATTCGGCGATGGCAAAGCTGTTTGCTTCCGACACGGCGATGCAGGTCACAACCGATGCCGTGCAACTGCTCGGCGGCTACGGCTACATTAGAGACTATCCCGTCGAACGCATGATGCGCGACGCCAAGATCACCCAGATTTACGAGGGCGCCAACCAGATTCAGCGCGTCGTCATTGCCCGCGACCTGCTCAAATAACGCCTGGCGGCAGGCACTCATCCAGGCTTCTATGGGCTAACAGCCCATGAGCATATCCCTGATGTCTACCTTTTGCAGCCCTGGCTTCAAGCCCTGATGCCTGAAGCCCCCAATCCCAAAAACAGAAGGAGTACCTAATCGATGGACCAGTTGACGGCAGCCGATACCTTCCAGTTCATGCAGGAGCATTTCAACGCTTCTGCTGCCAAGGGCGTGAACGCCACCATTCAATGGGATCTCTCCGGCGACGGCGGCGGCACCTGGGCACTCAAGATCGCCGATGATACCTGCGAACTGATCGATGGCGGCGTGGAGAAGCCTACCACCCGGTTCAAGCTCGCCACCGCCGATTGGATGGCAATCGCCTCCGGCAAGCTCAACGCAATCAACGCCTTTATGACCGGCAAGCTCAAGGTCGAGGGCGATCAGGGACTCGCCATGCGCGTAAACAACTTCTTTCCCGCGCCCCAGTAAATCGCTTGCATCACCTGGCTTGGCAAAAAACCGCAGGGCCAACTATGGTTAGAGCATCCATAGCTGGCCCTGCTTTGCTAGCGGGCAGCTTAATATCCCGTCAGCCGGTCGATCATCCCGCGCTCCTTCGCCTGGCGTTCGATCCAGCGATAGAAGAGATACGAAACAACGGCGCTCACCGTCGCGCTCAACAGGACGATGAAGAAGAGCTGCCCATTGTTGAACTGCGCCAGCAGCGGGCTGACCGGGCCGGTAACCGACCCGCCGTGCCCGTTAGAATACGTCGCGGTAATGATGCCCCCATTCAGGGCGCGGCGCATCCCCTCCAGCCAGTAGGTGATCGGCATAGCAAGCGTCACCTGCTTTAGCACAGGCGGCAAGATGTCGGGCGGGAAGTACGCCCCGCTGAAGAGCAGCAGCATTCCGGCAGTCACTTCGCCAATCGATTCTCCATGCCGCGCCACCACCAGTGCAATGCCCGCCAGGATGATCCCCAGACCAGCAAGGATGACCATTCCCAGGAGGAAATAGACGACTCCCCAGCCCCAATTGATCTGCGCCACATTGAGGTGCAGGCCAAGGAAGAACGCGCCGACCGCCAGCAAAACGGTCGTCGTCAGCAGCGCAACCAGCACCTTGGCCGTCGCCCGCCCCACCAGATAGGGAAACTTGCGCGCGGGAGATGTATAGATGTACTTCAACATCTTATAGTTCTCGCGGTCATCGAAAATGGTCCAAACCAGCCCCGCCATCGTCTGAATGACCAGCACAAAGAAGGCGTTGCTGATGTAGAGATACGAGAAGTACCCACCGCTCTGGCCGCGCGCTACCACCTCGTACATCACCAGCAGCATCAGAGCCGTCGCCAGAGGCCGCAGGATCGTGAAGCTGAAGAAGATAAACGGGTCAGCCCAGTTGCTCTCGATCTGCCAGCCCAGCCAGGCCGCAATGCGTAAGGTGCGCGCGCCCTCACGCAAGCCCTCGCGGAGCGCGACTTTGCGCGCGGGCTGTTGTACAGCGCCAATCATGCTTTGCTCCTTTACTGCCAGCGCAGGCTCAGACGCGCCTCAACTCTCGCCAGCCACTCCATACGCTTGAGCAAGAGATAGGCAGACAGCAGAAAGACGACGCCCATCCCGGCTAGAATGGCAACCTCGACGCCCGGCGGCAAGACGCCGGTAATCTGCCCAGGGAAGAGCAGTTGGCGCAGGGCATCCAGCCCAAAGCTCACCGGAATGATGGCCGAGAAGATCGTTAGCACGCCGGGAATGCTGCTAAACAACTTGCTCAAAGGGAAGTTCATCCCCGACAGGAAGTTGACTGGCTCGGTCAGCGAAAGCGCGATCTGCCAGCCTTCGCGCCCCCACATCAGGAAGATCGAACTGAGCATCATCCCCAGCCCGTAGAGCGCCACCATGGTGACGACAAAGACCAGCAGGGCAAAGCCCCACTGGCTGCCGTTGAAGGTCACGCCAAAGATCAGCGTCCCCACGACCGCTATCGTCCCGGCGCGCAGTGTAGTCCCGTACAGACCACCCACGCCCATGCCCAGCAGAATCGCCATCAGCGACGCGGGCGACAAGACGTACAGTTCCAGGTTGCCGACCTGCTTATCCCAGTACAACTGCGTCGCCATCGACCAGAGGACATTCAGCCAGTAGGCCGCCATCGCGCCGCCCAGCACCACAAAGCCAACGAAGGCTTTGGGCGCGTTCAGCGCCTCATACAGAAAGACAAAGGCCGCCGTATTGATGAGGGGCACCACCACCTCAAAGAAGATCCAGCTCAGTTCGCGGTTCATGCCCCAGATGCGCGGATAGGCGCGCGCATACATCGTGCGCAGGAATAACGTGATTCCTGTACTATTCTCCACAGATTGCTCCCTTCGCGGTTGTTGCCCAGGGCGCTAGTCCTCGCTGTGGTCATCAGCCGTCAGGCTGCGACCCACCAGGGCAACAAAGACATCCTCCAGCGTCGGCTCGTTCTTCTGAAGGCTGAGGATGTTCCCCTGCTGCTCCGTCAGCGCGCTAACTACCGAGCCAATCGCCCCCTCAGCTTCGAGAATGAACTTGAGCTTGTACGAACTGCCGCTCTCGTCAGCCTCTCCGATCACGCGCACTACGCCCGGCGCGTGGCCCAGCGCCTCGATGCTGCGCTCGGTGATGCCAGAGGCATTGACCTCAAAGACCGGCTGTTTCTGGAGGAGGTGTTTCAGATTGGCAGGGGTATCGCAGGCCAGCACCGTCCCATGATCGATGATAGCGATGCGGTCGCAGAGTTCGTCTGCCTCGGCCATGTAGTGCGTGGTGAGCAGCACCGTGCGACCGGGATTCTGCTGCATCCACTCGCGGGTGAAGCGACGCACGATGCGCGCCGCGTTGATGTCCAGTCCCAGCGTGGGTTCGTCGAGGAAGACGACCCGCGGATCGGTAATGAAGCCGCGACAGAAGTTCATGCGCTGGCGCTGGCCGGTGCTGAGGCCGCTGACACGCGCGTTGGTATGGCTCTCCAGCTCGACGATCTTGAGCATCTCGGCGATACGCTCATTCGCGTCCTTCCAGTTGACGCCATAGAACTGGCTGAACATCCAGAGGTTCTCGCGCACCGTCAGGATGCCGTAACCGCTGGTTTCGCCTCCGCTGACCATGCTGATCCTTCGGCGGACCTCCTGCGCCTGTTTCACAACATCCAGGCCATCGACGTAGCACGTTCCGCCGCTGGGCGTCAGCAGGGTCGTCAGAATCTTGATCAGCGTCGTCTTGCCCGCGCCGTTCGGCCCCAGAAGACCGAATAACTCGCCCTGGTAGACCTCCAGGCTCACCCCGTTCAGCGCAACCAGCGTCTTCTGGGCCTTGCCGTCCTTATCTTTCTGCTTGCGCAGCTTATAGCTGCGCGAAACGTTCTCGGTCTTGATCGCCAGCGGGCGCGTATCACGACTCTGCGCAGGCGTCTGCGCGCCCAGCGCAAGCGGAGCCTGGTCGGGGCTGTCCATGAGGGCATCTTGCATGTTTGGCATGCGTTTCTCAAACCTCCGGCAGAATGTCCTATCAACTGCGATAGGAAGGGCCAACATTTTATTCTCTCTTCAGGAGAACCAGGACAGAATCCTTTGCCCTGTTCTGTCAGGCGTATCTAGCAGGTCACTCGCCATTGCCAGATTGCTAGCCACTGCGCTTGAGCTTTCCGGTGCGTTTGGCATAGCGTTCAGCAATGCGGAAGATCCACAGTCCGACGGGAATGCTGACCAGCCCGGCCACGATCAAGGGCCAGATGTCCGACCAGAGCGCCGTCAAAGGCTGATTGTGCAGCAAGCCCTGGCGCATGCCGTCCAGCACATAGGTGGCCGGACAGATGCGCGCAATCACCTGCATCCAGCCGGGCAGCACACTGATAGGGTAATAGACGCCCGCCACCAGCAGAATCAAGGCGCGCACAATATAGGCCATCTGCGCGCCGCGCTCGGTATAGAGCAGCGGCAGAATCGCCGCCATAATCCCAAAACCGATAAAGGAGACGCTGCCAATCGCCAGCATGCCCATGCCGGTCAGGATATTGGCATGGCTCAGATCGAGATGAAAGAAAAAGCTGATGACCACCAACTGCACCACCACAAAGAACAGCCCATGCACCACCGCAAAGAGGCAGCTTCCCAGCAGATGGGTTAGCCGACCAATGGGCGCCATGAAGGTGTATTCAATCGTGCCCTCCCAGCGTTCCATCGTGATTGTCTCCGTCACCTGATCAAAGGCGACGCTGAGATAGCTCCAGACGACTGTCCCGATCAGCAGATAGAGGATCAGGAAGCTCGTATCAATCTTGACCCCCGTGATAAGCTGCGCGCTGGCGCCGATATAGGTCACGCTCACGGCGTTCACGATGTTATAAACCAGCCAGACCGCCTCCCAGGCCCAGTAGCGTTTGGTCAGGTGCAGGTTGCGTTCAAAGAAGGCATAGGAGGCGCGGGCATTGCGCACTACCCCCACAGGTAACATCATGGGTTCGATCCTCCACTTCTTCGCCTGAAACTTTTGGTGCTTGCAGCGGGCTATCATGGGAAACACCCTTTTGCAGCAGCGTTCCCCACGACAGCCCTTAGACCAGCATGGGCGGGCAGCGCAGCCCTGCCAGCAACTCTTCGAGCAGCAGGCAGCGCTCCAGCGCAACCCCACACAGGCCGCGTGGAACCAGACGCAGGTGCGCCAGATTCCAGAGCCGCTCCAACTCGCTGAGGTCTTCAACTGGGTCCGGCTCAGCCAGCACTTCGCTCCACGTCTCCTGAATGCTCTCCGTGACCAGTTCAGCCACCAGCACCGTATCCTCGACCCAGAAGGCCAGGAAGGCAGCGATGACTGACTGCTCCACCGGCTGCACCGTCGGCTCGGCTAAGAGGCTCATCAGTACCGCCTCAATTGCCTGGTGCTCGGCGCCAGTGAAGCGCTGGCGCTCAGTATAGAGCCGCGTGAAGAGCGGTTCCCACCACTCGCCAAGCACTGGCTCGCGGACCAGATGCGCCAGAATCGCGGGCCAGTAGTAACGGATCGCCTCGTTGTCGAAGTGCCCGGTCTGCGCCACGATCCACTCGACCTGCGCGCCGCTCAGCGCGTAGATGGGCGTCGCCCAGATCGCGCGGACCTCAGCCTCGTGCAAGAGACAGCCTTCGCATAACAGATACGACTTTGGATAGCGGGCAAAGACCCGATCCAACGTCCGCAGTCTCATATCGAGCATTGCTCGCTCCTCTCTATGATTCATTCAGAGCCAGAGGAGCGAGTCCAGAAGCGCGGCTGTCGTTATCGGGGGCGCATTGCTGCGCAGCCCGGCGAGTCAGTCGGCGCTGTCCTCGTCCTCCTCGTCCTCCTCAAACTCTTCCCAATTACGTCCTGTGAAGTGCATGAAGACATCATGCAAACTGGCCGGGCCATCCCTGCCCTCCAGAGCGCCCACCTGCCGCTTGAGCGCATCTGGCGTATCCAGCGCCACAATGCGCCCGCCATCGATGATGGCGATGCGGTCACAGAGAGCATCTGCCTCGTCCATGTCGTGCGTCGTCAGCAGAATCGTCGCATCGTGCGTATCGCGCAGTTCACGCACAAAGACCTGCACATCCTCTTTCGAGCGCGGGTCCAGGCCAGTGGTTGGCTCATCCAACAGCAATAGCACTGGAGCCGTCAGGAAAGCCCGCGCAATTGCCACCTTCTGCTGCATGCCCCGCGACATATGCTCCAGAC
The DNA here is from genome assembly GCA_046704085.1 of Ktedonobacterales bacterium. GTDB lineage: Bacteria > Chloroflexota > Ktedonobacteria > Ktedonobacterales > DATBGS01 > DATBHW01. The sequence continues at coordinate 12,037 of JBJKSJ010000069.1, forward strand.
TCTGCGAGATGCGATCAGGCTTTATCCCTAGCCGAATCAGAATCTCGTAAATTGCTTTGCGCGCCTGAGCGCCCGGCATGCCATACAACCTGGCAGCATAGATCAGGTTCTCGTAAGGACTCAGCTTCTTGAAGAAGGCCGCGTCCACACTGACCCGGTTGATCAGCCGTTGCACCATGCGCTCATCTTTCTGGACATCGTAGCCAAAGATGCGCACCGTACCGGTATCGGGGGTTAGCAGCGTCGAGATCAGGCGAATGAAGGTCGATTTCCCCGAGCCATTCGAGCCGAGTATACCGAAAATCTCACGCCGCTTCACCGTTAGCGTCACATCATCCACCGCCCGTACAATCCGCCCGGCGCTCTTCCCATTCCTGCCGTGCTGCTCTGCCCTCAGTCCCCGCAGTCGGGAGGCAAGAGATCGCTGCTTATAGAATCGCTTGGAGACATGCGCAACAACTAACGCATCCTCTTGCAGCAGTTGCGGAGTGATCTCCACCATCCCCCGCCATTGGGCCGGCGTCTGCTTAGCATCTGGTTCCGTCGGGTCTATCTCTAAAGCGTCGAGTTGCGCTGGACTCTGGCTGACCATCAAGTACTCCCTCCCACCCTCCGCGCCTGCGCGGGTTGGGCAGCTACTCAAGGCATCATGCCACTAGAATCTTTGTTCTTTTTGCGCCGTGCCATTCCGGTTGTGGCGCGCCACCATAGCTGGCATCCATATAGCCAGTATAGCTACCAATACCTGACAACTAACGTCATCAATGCTGCCTCCACATTCCCTCGCATTTCCAGTCCTCCTCTTCCTAGTCAGTATCATCGGTTCCCCCTGTCGTGAATGGCCTTTCGGACAGGCTCCAACTGTCCTCTCGTTCGTCATCTTGCTCACTTCGTCACCATTGTACCAAACGTCGCTCCTAAGAGCAAGTGTGCAATTTATTTTTAATTAATAAATCTGGCCATATTTGTCAATTAAATATCAACGTATTGTCCTGGAATGAGGGCGAGAATCGCCTGGCGCTTCCGATGGTTGGGCACACGCCCGCGTGAGAGAAAGATGCAGTCAGCAGAATGATCGTGTAGAGGCAAAAAAAACCGTAGGCACTGCATCTTTCGCGTGCCCACGGTCGGGAGCTTGTTGTTCAGCCGGAGTTGTCAGGGTTTATAAGAACAAGCTGCCAGAGAGATGGGCACACGGAGGCCTTTGAGGCTCCCGCCGCTGTGGACGGTCAGCGTCCCAGCGAAGGGCACAAAGGCGCGTGGCCGCGACATGATGCCGCAGAACTGATCGTACCGTTGCATGTGCCCATCCCCTTTCGTAAAGTCATCTCAGAAGTCAAGTATAAGGTACAAAGGGCCAAAAAGTCAAGAGGATCAAAGAGCAGTTTTGCCAGGGGAACTCCTTTTTTTTGCGTTCCCTGGCAGGCGCTTATCTCACCTCTCGGCTCCGACGCGACCTCAGCGCGCGCACCCAGACTAACGGGTTCAGCGAGGGGCGATGCGCCACAGCGCGCACTAACGTACCGCGCAGATGCGCCCAGATTTGGCGCATCTCCTCCCGTATCCCCGCGCCTGCATTGGGGGCCCCCCAGCGTTCCTGCACATAGAGTTCGCCCAGCCGCTGGAGCGGTTCGGCCTGCGCGGGCAGACGCTGCTGCAACGCCTGAATATACTCGAATGGTGTTTGCGTGCGTTTTGGCTTCACGCCAGCCCAACCCGCCAGCAGCGTCACGCGGCCAAACGTCTGCGCCACCGGACTCAAACCTCGGAAGAGCCGCCGCCACCAGAGCGACGTCGCCCCCAGCAGGAGAACCAGCAGCGCCAGGGGAATGCTCGCGCCTAGCAGCCAGCGAGTAGCCAGATCGTTCTGCTGAGCCGAGGTCGTCGGACCCGAACCATTTGTCGGAGGTGTTTGCCCACCATCGTTGGGTGTTCTCCTTGCTATTGGGCTATTGCCTGGATTGGGCGTATCGCTTCCGGTTGCCGTTGCAGTGGCAATCGGGCGCGCCACTGGCGAGAACGTTGCTGAAGGCTCGAAGTTAATCCAGCCGTATTTGGCAAAGTAAATCTGAGGCCAGGTATGCGCATCAGTGCCCTTGACCACGTATTGATGCGTATTGGTGTCGTAGGTGCCAGCGGTATAGCCAGAAGCCACCCGCGCCGGCATCCCTAGCATCCGCGCAGCCATGACCATCGCGCTGGCAAAAAAGGTGCAGAAGCCTGTTTTGGATTGCAGCAAGAACCAGGCAACCGCATCTTGCTCGGCAGGCGGGTCGTCGTTATGCTGGTTATAATGATACTCGCTGCGCAAATGGTTCTCGATGGACTGCGCCATGTCATACATGGTGGTGTCGCCCTTCGTCCAGTTGCTTATCAGATTCTGAACAGCCTGGTTGGATTGCAGGTCGCCGGGCACCTGCGTATAGCGCGCCACCAGATCGGACGGGTAATCATAGGGCGTACCCTGAGCATCAGCAGGGAGCGGCACCTGACGCAGCGCAGCCTCAGAGGCTCCTGTAACAAAGGAGGTCGCCGTATAGTTCTCCCCTGCCACCAGCGAATCTCTTGGATACCAGGACGTGAACCCGCTGCTATCCAACGTAGCTCCTATGGGCACGCTAAAGGAGGCCGGGTCTGCCGCCGCGAAGATGTACGGGTTGGGGCTGCCTCCTGGTGGCGTGACCACATGAATCTGCTGATCGACCACCGTATAAGCCGCTTTATTGACCGCTAAATCCTGGTTGGCAGCGAAGCCTCTGGTAGTATCCCCGGTCTGGGTCCAGCTATGCCCATCAAAATAATCCTGCGTCACCGCGATCAGGTACTGGCCAGACGTCTGACTCGTGTAGGTCAAGATGGTGTAATTAGGCAGATCAACGTTCCCAGTCAGTTGCAGCCGATTGCTAAAATAGGCGCCAGAGCCAGGGCCGCCTTGCACCTGGAAAAGCCGCGACCAGAGTTGCTGCGCCGCAACCCAGGGATTACTCACGCTGCTCCAGATGCCAGCCACCGCCGGGTTCTGTCCTCCGGCGGGCAAAAGCCAGCCAAAGACCAGAATCCCCACCGAGAAGAGCATCCCAGCCACCATAAAATCCCAGCCCAGATCGGCAGTGTAGCGCAGTGAGCGGCGCCGCCATTGACGATACGCCTCGCTTAAATTGAAGCGTACCAGCAAGAGCAACCCGGCAAGCAGAAAGATCGTCAGATAGATCAGATTGCCGTCTACATACGAGAGATTGATGAGCAAGACAATAGCTGTCGCCAGCGTCACCAGCCAGGGACGGCGCGTGCGAAACACCAGCCAGACACTCACATAGGCCAGGATAAAACTCAACACCGCCAGGAAGAGCAAGAACATCACATCATCGTTGGTATTCGCATTCGGCGTGACGGCCTTCCCCAGCCAGGCGGTAAAATGGTCCCAGAGGCTGCCGATGCCGCCTTCTATGGAGGCAGCGTTAGCCGTCTGCCAGAAGGCAAACAAGATGCCCAGCGCCATCATGCCGGTATGCAGCACCAGACGCGGTATATAATGCTGCTTGGCAGCAATCAACCCGAATACCAAACCAAGGCCAGTCGTCCAGGTCAAAACCCCCAGGCCATTCACCCAATTTACCACCTGGATACTCCAGATGGCGCTATAGATGACCAATCCCAACAAAATGAACGTGGCCCAGCCTTCTTCTGGCCGAAGCGCAACTTTGCGCCAGGTCGATGATGGCGCCGCTTGCTCCGGCTGAGGCTGCGGCGCCTCAGGTTTGCGTTGTTGCATCGTGGCCTGCATGGCTCACTCCTTGCGGGCAGAAAGAAGAGCCTCTGCCGCAGCCTTCTCTTGGAATGGCTTTTTGCCTTCTTCTACGTGTTCTTCGCACTCCATTGCGCCAGTGTATCCTCAAAAACTGACAGGAGTCTGCTCTTTATAAAGACGCCTGACAGCGCCAAATTGTTCTGAACACTCTCTACAAAAGCGATGTACTAGCAGTTAGGTGATCAAGCCGCGCTGGCCACTGTTTTTTGCTTCGCTGCTGCGCCAGCGCACGATGTTCAGGCCATCGGGCCTTGTTCCAGCACACGCAGCAAGGGATCGCCCCGCTTCACCAGGAGCGTCGGCACCCCCAGATCAATCAGCGTATTGACAGCGCGGCTGCTGCTGGGCAGCGCATCGAAGGTACTCGGGTCAATCGACACAACCGCGGTCTTCACGCCACGTCGTTGCAGGTGGCGCAAGCCCGGCTGCCAATCATCATACCAGGAGGGCGTAATGACAATCGCCAGCGTATTGCGCGCAAAATGGATGCCATCCAGGGCCAGTGCTTCTGCCAGCGATGGACCACTGCCTGCGTGAACGACAGCCAGAACTTCAAGAATGCGATCGATCTGACGCTCCCCGCGATCCAGCGCCACAAATTCGCGCCGTCCTGCATTGACCACCAGCCCAGCCGAAATATCCTGGCGCAGCAGATAGGCGGCAAGTGTTGCAGCTATGGTTACTCCATATTCTTCGGTTGAGCTATCGCCTTGCCCGGCCTGTACACCTTCGTTCAGATCAAGGAAAATCCAGGCATCAAGCGTCGGGTCCAATTCATACTCGCGGACCATGAGCGTCCCCATGCGCGCGGTAGAGGGCCAGTGAATATGGTTGACACTATCTCCGGGCACATATTCACGAATCGAGGCAGCATTGGTCGTCGTCTGAAGCGAGCGTTGCGAGCCACGCCCCCGGCCAGGGATGCCACCAGGAAAGAGCGCAAATTGCGACAGCGGCAACACCATCGGCATGACCACCAGTGAACGCTCCGCCCAGAGAGCGATATTGCGGCGGTAGAGGCCCAACGGATCGCCAGTCGTAGCGATGGCCGGTCCCAGGGTATATTTGCCCCGACGACGGCAGAGTGTGCGCGACTTCCAGGCGACCCTCCTCCTGCCACCCAGGCTGGCGACATACCCGGCATGATGGCCGGGCAGCGTCGAATTATCCGCTACCTGCACCCAGAGCTTGGGAAACCAATGGTGATTCTCCAGCACCAGGCGCTCCTCAAGCACCTCGCCAACCTGCACCCGCCCACTAGGCGAGCCACGCGAGAAACGCAGCCCTTTGACGCTGAGCCGTGTCCAGAAATACGAGACCACGACCATCAGCGCCAGCACATACATCACCACATACAGGGGATGCCAGCCGGTGGCAAGGGCAAAAAAGGCCACAATGACAGCGAGGAGAATAGCTTGCCAGGGACGCATGGCTAGCGCCTCCCTACCCAGGCTTTGGGCACTGGCACACTCTCAAGAATCTCATCCAGAACAGTACTGGCCGTGACCCCACGCACACGCGCAGCCGGCGACACAATAATACGATGGGTCAAGGTCGCCTTGACCAGCGCCTTCACATCATCGGGAATCACATATTCCCGGCCTCGCAGCGCCGCCAGCGCCTGGGACGTGCGAAAGAGCGCCAGCGAGCCACGCGGGCTGACACCAAGATAGACATCCTGATGATGGCGCGTCCCCTGGGCTATCGAGACGACATACTCACGAATTGAAACATCAGCGTGCATCTCGCGCACCTGCCGCTGAATCGCCTCAAGCTCTTCCGCTCCGATAATCTGCCCAATCAACTCCAGCGGATGCTGGCGCTGCTGGCGATCCAGGATGCTGACCTCATCAGTCATTCCCGGATAGCCCAGGCTGATATTCATCATAAAGCGATCAAGCTGGGCCTCTGGCAGAGGAAAGGTGCCTTCATACTCAATCGGGTTCTGGGTCGCCATCACAATGAAGGGCTGTGGCAAAAGGTAGGTGTCGCCATCGACGGTAATCTGTGACTCTTCCATTGCCTCCAGCAAAGCGGACTGCGTTTTTGGGGTCGCCCGGTTGACCTCATCGGCCAGAACAAACTGGCTCATAATCGGGCCGGGACGAAATTCAAAATTGCCCGTCTTCTGGTTATAGATGGAAACCCCAGTGACATCGCGCGGCATCAGATCAGGGGTAAACTGAATGCGCTTGAAGGTACAGCCAATGGATTTCGCAATAGCCTTGGTCAAGACGGTTTTTCCAACGCCCGGCACATCCTCGATCAGGACATGGCCTCGGCACAAAACGGCGATCAAGGTCAGCCGGACAGCATCGCCCTTCCCGATTATCACCCGCTCAACGTTTGCCGTAATCCGCTGAGTCACCTCGGCGATCTGTTGCACCGATTGCTGCACTGTGCGATCCTCAACTCTCACAAGAATTCCCTCAATCGTTCACCAGCCACACCGGGAACAGATCGGGGGAAAAGACACCTGCCAATGGAGAGCAGTAGAGGGCATTGCCTCCCTCAGGCCAGGGCATCTTTCCACGTCATCTCCCCTGGTGGCGCCGCTGATCATCCCAAGAACAAGCTCCACAGATACCTCTGCTAGAGCTTTTGGCAGCGCAGAAAGCGTTCCAAAAGGTTCTTGATTAAGAATACTACGCTACGAGGGTGAGCAATTTCACATCGGCAACGTGAGCTATGTCACACTGCCTTTGTACGGACCCTTCCTGAGAGAAAGACGGCTCCACTGCTGAGAGTGTAGCATGCCGTCTGGAGAGGGTCAAGAGACCCCAGGGACGGGCATTCTCCCTATGCTGGCCTCTTCTCTCGTATACGGAAAGCGTGTCAGGGGCAAAATACGCACTTGCTCGCTAGCAATGCGGCGCTAACCTTAGAGCGCCAATCGGGAGCGATGATGGAGCAGATAGAGCATCATCGCCTGCTTGTAATCGTCCATCGTCGTTTGCTTTGTGGCGATGACTCGCTGGCAAATGGCTACCAGAGATTCTATCACCTGGAGTTCGGCTTCCTCCAGCGCAGCAATACGGCGCAACTCAGCCACCAATGCAGCAGCATCGTGATCAGCAATATCGATCTGGTGACTGACGGCTGCCATCTTCACCCAGGTAGAAATCTGGTGATACAGTTGCGAGAAAATCATAATGTCCCCGTCAGTGCCCCCTTTTGCCGAAGCAGCAGGCGCCTTATTCAGTCCTCGGTCTGATTGGCTTTGCACAGGCTGCGCCACCGAGAGGCCTGCATTTCCGGCCATCCCCAGCGGGGCAGATACTCGCTGGGCTGGCTGGACTGGCCCTGAGGGTGGGCGCTCCGGCGGCGTGACTGGCGCCTCAGACGGATCGCGCGCGGCAACCGATTCTGCTTCCTCCATTTCCGCAACCTGACTGCTCAATGTGCTAAACAGCGCATCAATTTCTGCATCCGTCTCAGCGGGGGCAGTAGGCGCGGCGGAGGTCTCATGTGGTAGCTCGGCTTGGGCTGCCTCCTGAGAAACGAGCCAGCTAAGATCGAGCTTGGCAGTGCGTGAATCGCGCAGGTAATTCCCATACAATTCTGCCAGATCAGGCGGCAAGTCAAGCGCGCGCTGTGTCCCGAACGATTCGGGCAAATCAGGGAGATCATCCCCCGGCAAACCGAATGGGGCGAGCGCGGCATTAGCGCCAGAGCGATCTGAAGCTTGCTCAGCGGCGTCCGTAGACAACAACGCTTGCCAGACATCTGGAGGCGCGCCTGGTTCAGCATCAGCTTGTGGCTGAGTGACAGAAACTGGCTGGGTTGCAGGCGGTGGCAGTTCAGCGGAAGCCGCAGGTATTGCAGCCGGTGATGGTTCAGGCGCGTCGGGCGCCGCCCCAGCCGGAGATGCAGGCAAAGTCGCTGGCGGCTCATCAAGCGGTCGGCTTTCAGTGGGCGAGCGGTCCAATCCTCGCAATTGCCGCTTGCCGCTGGGCGTTTGCCCCACAAAGAGGGGGGCAGGGGCATGCTGTCTTCGGCCATTGCTCACGCCGTTGCGCGACTCATCTGCGAAGGAGGCATGAGCGGGAGAGGAAGCCATCCCATCGGCCGTTTCAGATGGCCCTGGTTGATGCGCAGAGGATAGGGGATTGAGCACTATCGTGGGATACGAACTGATCGATGCAATTGCACCTTCATCAAGCTGCGATCCGCCAGCCGCTGGCGCTGCTTTTCCGGCGCCATTCACACGGAGATAGACCAGGGTTGTCTGAAGAAGCTGTGTCGATTTTTCGATCTGCTCCCAGGTCGGTTCTATATAGCCCTGCGCAGTCGAGGTCCAGGATTCCACCGAGCGTGCCCGCCCAAAGCTGCTGACTTCGCCCAGAGCCAGATAATCGGCTAATCCGCGTGCCACACTGGCAGCAAGCTGAGGGACACGCGCCCGCACAGCCGTTCCCTGCCTCGCCGAGGCAGTAGCAATCAATAGACGATTCATATCAATATAGCGCAGAAAGACCCGCTCCACAAAGCGCCGAAACTCCATCGAGGCAGCATCCATCGTAGCGAGCGGCCCCAAATTCAGACTATTGATATAGGCCCAGACTTCCTGGCGTTTGCGGCGATCTACCGGGCGAGTACGCAGCAGATTGAGCCGATAATCGAGAAAAGCTGGATAACAAAAATTGGCGATAATGACCTCAGCCAGTTCGCTCTTTACACACTCAAGCTGACGTGAAGAAAGTTGTTTCAAAGAGCTGCTCATTATACTCGCTCCTCTCAACCGGCACAGGCATGGGTACTCGCCAGCCTGTCATCACTCTTCATCTCCGTTCATCCCACAAAATGCCAACCCTGCTTGCGGAAGCCCTCAAGGGCCTATCACGCTGGAGTTTAACCGGGCAATTTTCTACCCATCACCGACCAGACAGGTGACTGTGTTATACTACTCATGCTCATTATGCGCCACGCACAAACCTCACGCGCCGTTCTAGCAGAAAAGTCCTATCCCCTACCCAAAAATCAGCACCTATATACAGGGTAGAAAGATACAGGGAAGAAAGCCAGGTATGCCAGACTTACACATCGCCCTGGATTACACACCAGGCATCATCCAGCGCCGCTCCGGGGTTGGGCGCTATGCGCGTAACCTTGTCGCTGCACTGGCCGCGCTTCAGACCCCGCATCAGTACACCCTCTTTACCAGCGCACGCCCCATAAGCGACCCGCTTCCGCCGCCTGGAGATGCTTTCCGCCTGCGTCCGGTTCCTCTGGGCGGCCAGATCCTCTCTACCCTCTGGCAGCGCGCGCGCCTGCCCCTGCCTGCCGATCTTCTCACCGGACGGGTCGATCTCTGGCATGGGCTGGATGGCACGCTGCTACCTCTCTTGCATGGCCGCGCCATCGTCACGGTCCCCGATCTAGCCTTTCTCAGCCAGTCCGAGAGCATCGACCCATCGCGGGGCGCTTTTCTGAGTCGGGTGATACCCCGGACAGTCCAGCGCGCCGACGCCATCATCACGCTCTCCGGGCAAGTGCGCAAAGAACTAATCGAGCGTCTGAATATCCCAGAGGGGAAAATATATGCCGCGCAGCCTGGCGTCAGCAGCGCCTTCCGGCCTATCACCGATACGATGCTGCTGACGGCCACCCGGCATAAGTTCGAGCTTCAGCCGCCTTTTATCCTGGCCGTCGGCACGCTGGAGTCGCGGAAAAATCTGGTGCGATTGGTACAGGCATTTGATAAGATTCGCCGCGCTCGCGGCGGCCCCAGAATGCTGGCGCTGGCCGGACCGAATGGCTGGCGCTACGAAGAGGTCTATGAAACGGTCAACCGGCTGGGCCTCAAAAACGAGGTGCGTTTTCTGGGCTATGTCAGCGACCTGGAGCTGGTCTTGCTCTACAGCATGGCCGATGTCGTCGCCTTTCCCTCGCTCTATGAGGGAATCGGCCTCACCGTGCTGGAGGCAATGGCCTGCGGAGCACCAGTCGTATGCAGCAACGCTGGCGCCTTGCCGGAGGTAGCCGGAAATGCCGCCCTGCTGGTCAATCCCACCGACACTGACGCGCTAGGTAATATGCTCCTGCGCCTGCTGCGCAACCCCAAGCTCCGCGCGCTGCTCAGCAAAAAAGGCCAGGCCCAGGCGGCTAAATTCACCTGGGAAGCCTGCGCCCAGGCGCATCTCAAACTCTATGAGGAGCTAGCCAGGAAAGAACCCGACCAGTAGCAGGCAATGAAAGCTGGCGCTCTTGGGCAGACAATCCCTACTCTGTAACGGCACTCACGGCAGGTTTTTCGCCTGCTGATTCGTCTTTCCTGGCCAGGCGCGCTAATCGGCTGACGATCAGATGCGCGCCGCCGACGCAGAGTAGCTCGGCCAGTGTCACCAGAATCCGCGAGAGAAAAGCGATCACCGTTGCCAGCGCAACGGTTGGCGTAACCGCCGCCAGGCCCAGCAGCAGAATGATGGCCGCTTCGCGAAAGCCCAGGCCGCTGGGTGTAATAAAGCTGAGGAATCCAATATCCCAACCCAGCGCGTAAATGCCGATACACAGTGCCAGCGTCAGCAAAGACCAGCCCACGCCACCAGCAGCGCCTGACCCGGCAATGCCCATCAACAGTAGATAGAAAGCCGCGCCGCCAACTAACCAGCTTACACACCACCACCCGGTAATCGCCAGCACATCGCGGTAGCCCATCGGTATGCTGATCGTCGGTTTGCGCAGCAGCTTGAGCGCCCGATTCAAGAGCCAGGCCAGCAAACGCGGCTGCAACATCACCAGCAGGAGTGGAATCGCCGCCAGCCCGATAAACAGCGTCGCCTTACCACCGATGGCCTTA
>JBJKSJ010000070.1:0-8154 GCA_046704085.1 Ktedonobacterales bacterium
GTTGAAGCCGCCCAGCCTCGCTTGCCTGATCAACGCAGAGTGGTGCTGTGGGTGGCCTCTTCCTGTCGTCCCGCTTTACCTGCGCAGCCCTATCAAGTGGCCTAACCCCCTGAGGGTATGCGAAGAGGGCTGCTTGCGCCCTATACTCAGCTTGGAACTCCGGTATATCCTCGCCCTCAGGGCGAACCTACCGGACGGATTACAGATACGGAGTGATGTTTATGAGGAAGCTCATCAGAAGGTTCCCAATTCTCGCGCTGCTTGTATCCATCAGCCTTGCTACATCCCCTGGCGGCACCGTGTCCGCCAGGCAGCAGGCACCGAAAGTGACCACTGAAGTAGTGGTCACTCCCGCACTGTCCTCTGGCTCTGGGACCAATTATGGGGAGGGCTTTGATACCTGTTCGTTGCCAACTACCAGCCAGATGGTGAATTTCTATGATGGGACCCCGTACTACTGGTACAATGTGTATATCGGTGGCGAAAATTACGGCTGCCGACCGGCCACCGTCACGTCTAGCTGGCTAAACACAGTAAGTGCGGAGGGTTGGCAGTTCATCTTCAATTGGGTAGGGTTGCAATCCCCTTGCTCCACACAAAATGTCACGAAGTTCAGCACGAATACCACAATGGCGTACAAGCAGGGTACGAGCGACGCCGCAAGCGCCTGGGACGTACTCATCAATCTGGGTATCACCAACGAGGCGCAAGGAACGGTCATCGTCTTCGATCTCGATTCGGCACCGGACCAGGGCAATCCATCGTGCCTGGCGGCCACGAACTCGTTCATCCAAGGATGGGTTGATACCCTCAACACCTCGCCTGCCCAGGTGCCCGGCGTCTATGGCTCCGTCTGCGGATCAAACCTGGTGGCTCTTGCCTCGCTGAGTCGGCCACCGAGCTTCATCTGGGGAGCCTACTGGGACGGCAACCTGTCGACCTCGGATCTCGACCCATCGTGCGGCGGTGGTTACAGCGGCATCCCGTCGGGTGATTGGTCCAATCACCAGCGTTTCAAGCAGTACCAGGGTGCCCACTACCAAACCTACAACGGAACCACGCTCGACATCGATAGCGACTGAGCCACTGGCCCAACGTCTCCATCTGGGTCGGCCTACATGACGACTTGCCTGTAAGGGAACAAGAGGTGAATACGATGAGATTCGTCAATACAATCGCTGCCTCCAGGAGCTGGGCCAGCATAGTGCGGCGCCTGAGGCCGAGCCTGCTGCTGCTCGTGGCCGTCGGGCTGCTGACCGGGTGCAGCGTGGGGGCTGGATCCGCCACAGCAACCACACCGACTGGATCGAATGTGATCCCCTGGCTGCCCGTTTCAGGAACACCGCTCCATCCCTCGCAGCCAACCCCTGCGTCCAGCGTGTGTACCCTGGCAGACCTGCGGAACGATGGCGTGTATGCGGGCACGTATCAAGGCAATGGGGAATACAATCTGCACCTGACCAATACTGGCTCAGCTTCCTGCTACTTCCCTGGAGCGCCACAGATGGAGGTGACGCTGGCGTCGGGAGATCACATGGCGGTTAGCCCTGGTGAGTTCGCCGCTCAGCGCGTGGACCTTCAGCCAAATCAGACGGTGCAGATCATGTTTGGCAGCCCTGGCTACTGCTCCACCTTCAACCCGCAGGCACCCCTGCTTGCTCAGAGCGTGCAGGTCACGTTTTCGACAGGCGAGAGTATGACGGTCAACGGACTGCAGCTTGATGTGCAGTGTGGCGCGCCCACCGTCCTGCTCTTTGTCGCTGTTGCCAGCACCATGCCCGTCTCGTCCTCACCGCTCGATGCGCTTCAGGCGACAGTGACCGCTCCTTCTACGGCTGCGCACGGCTCCACCTTCACTTACACGGTGACATTGACTAACTCGACTGCCGGGGCTATTGCCCTCTCGCCGTGCCCCTCCTATACAGAAGGGTTCAGCAATGGCAATGGAGTTGAGGATCAGGCCACCTGGCTCCTAAACTGCCAGGTTGAGCAGCAGATCCCCGCAGGAGCCAGTCTCACCTTCGCCATACAATATGTGGTTCCCTCCTCGTTTCCTGCGGGAGTAGCAAAATTGTCCTGGGCATTGCAGGTGCCTGGAGGCCCGGCGGCGGGGACGACGGTCATGGTAAGCTGAAGGCTGGGTGTGGTCGCCAAAAGGGCAGATATGGAGAGAAAAATACCCTATTTATGGTATGCGGAGAGAGCTGCTTGCGCCCTATACTGAGCTTGGAACTCCGGTAGAGTTTCCAGAATGACCGTTGTTCATAGTAAGGAGTACGTTATGACCAGCGATCCCTTCCTTGCTCATCCGGTGGGCAGCCAACCACCCCCGCGCTCACAGGCGAGCGCGCCCGCGAAGGTTCTCATCCTGCTGCTGATGCTGGCGGCGCTCTGGGCGCTGTGGCCCAACGCCAGCCGTGCCGCTGCCCAGCCAGGAACGGCGCCCAATCCCACCTGTGTCAACGTCATTAACACGGGCGGTGGAAGCTGCCTCAGCGGCCCGGTGCAGCTTACGCCCCAGGAGCAAGCCCTGCTGGCGAAGAAGAATGCCCTGGCGCAAGAGTACGCCCAGGTGCGCGCTGGCAAGCTCAGCGCGAGCCTCTTCCAGCGCGATTACCAGGCATTCCTCCAGCAGTATGGCGGGCCGAGCGCCCAGCAACCTTTCGCCAGCCCGGCTTCCTGCCCAAGCATTGCCACAGGCTCAGCGAGCAGTACACAGCCGCTCACCGTGTGCATCTCGAAGGATCTCTATGTGCCGCAGCAGCCACAGGCGAACAATTATTATTGCGGCCCTGCTACGGCTGAAGAGATCTTGAGCGGCCTGGGCTGGACTACTGGCCCGCATGGAGAAAGCCTGAGCCAGAGCGTCCTCGCTAACACTAACTATCTGCACACCGATGCCGACGGAGGGACCAACTGGAACCCCTACGTGATGGGTCCGACGCTCAATGCCTGGACCCGTTCGAGCTTCTATGCGCCCGTCAATGGCTCAGGTGTGGGCGGCGGATTCACTGTTACCACCTTCACCTATGACCTGACAACCGACATTGACAATGGCTGGCCCCTGGTCGGCAACATCGTCGAGTATAGTGGCACGAACAATCCTCATCTGGTAGGTCATCCTCAGTCAGCGACCATCTACCATTGGATCGCTATCAGGGGCTACAACAACTACGGCAGCACCACCGACTACGCGGATTCGATCTCTGGCGACAGTTGGATCTGGCCGTGGGCGGTGAATGTGCCTCCCTACAGCAGCATTTCCAGCAGTGCTATGACCACGCTGCTCAATGGGAAGGGGTATATCTGGTGAAACCTCGCGCGTCGCGCGCCAGAAGCCTGGCCGATACGGCCAGGCTTCTGGCTGCTCTTGCTGCTTCTACTGGCGGGGTGCGCCCGCGCCACCACCCAGCCCGCGCCCACTGGCCCGGCGCCGACCTTTGGGCCGTTCCCCACGCCGACCCCCACCCCCGCTCCCGTGACGCTCCAGAGTGCCTGGGGCCAGGTCACGATTCACCACCTACCCAGCGCGCTGAGCAACAATCGCGTCTTCGTCTTTGATAATGCCGCCACTCCCGACGGGCAATGGCTCATCGGCGCCGACGAGCCGCGCGACTTCCTCACCAACACCACCCGTCCCTCCTTTGCCGTCCTGTATAACGTTAACACCCAGCAGATGCTCACCATGCACCAGTTGCGCAGTCCGCAGAGCCAGATTCTGGTTGCCTCGGCGGATGCGCAGTGGGTCGTCTGGACCGAGGCCGACGATCAGCCTAACTTCTTCGACTGGACACTGTTTGCCTATAATCAGCAAACCCGCCAGGTGCGCCAACTCGCCCAGGCAGTGAAGGTCAACGGCCAGGCTGTTCCTGGTCAGTATCCCAGCGTCGTGATCAATCACGGTGTGGCCGTCTGGAACCAGGCTATCGGGCCGGTCAGCCCGACCACGCTGAACAATGCGGTGGTGCGCAGCGAAGACCTGGCAACCGGAGTTGTAACCACCCTGGCAACCAGGGCAGGCGCGCCGCTGAGTTTCTCCTGGCCCTGGGCAGTCTGGGGGCAAGTCACCACCGGCTCAGGTGGCTACATGCAGCTCAAGAATCTGACCACCAACCAGGAATTGCAGATCACCATCCAGGGCAGCTCCATCACGCTGGCAGGCACGAGTGTAGCCTACACTGATCTCAATCTTCACACCCTCTATCTGCTGGATGACATCACCAGGGATACGACCAATGCACAGGTATTGCTTCAGACAGCCGATGTGGACGACCATATCCAGTTTATCTGCATGAATGACCGCCTCATTGGATGGACCCAGGATACTACCGTCCAGGTTTGGGACCGCATGGAGCAGCGTTTGGTGACATTGCCTATCTCGCATGGTATTAGTGCAAGCTGGGTCGGAGGACGCACCCTCGTCTGGGAAGACCCAGAATCGCAAGAACAACAGGATCAAGATAGGAAAAATGGCCTCATCCCTTAATGGAACCTTCGACGTGATTGATACCACCACCCTGCCGGTCTTGCCATAAGAAGAAGGGGCACAAGTGACGTTTGCCGCACCCCTGCCCCTACCACCGCTGCCTGCATCGAAAGCTAGGGAGAAAGCTACCTGCGCTCTGGCGCTGGCTCAGGCGCATGGGCATGATCCGGCGCAATGGGCAGAATGAGGATCGGGGAGAACAGACTCTCCTGCTTCACAATGATGCGTTCCTCATGCCAGAGTTCGAGGACGGCCAGAAACGTGACCACCAGCGCCAGGCGCGATGGCGCGGCACGCAGCAAATCCTCGAAATTGACGCGGCCAAGCGCCGCCAGGCCAGCCTCGATCTCGGCAATCTTATCGCTGACGCGCACGGCTGGCAAGGGCAGCGGCTCAGGCTCGCTTTGTCGTCGCTCCTCCAGGACACGCCGAAATGCCGCTGCCAGCGCCTCCACCTCTAACCCCACCAGCCTGGGAGGCGCCCAGGTCAGCGCCTCCTCGGCAGGCACAACCGGCCCTGGACGTGGGAAGCTCACCAGGCCAGCCGCCTCGCGCGCACGCAGCAATTGGGCAATCTCCTTCGCCAGCTTATACTCCAGCAGGTGGCGGCGCAGTTCTTCGGCCTCGGCCATCGCCTCATCCGCTTCAGAAACCTCGTCTTCCCTGGGCGGATGCGGCAGCAAACTGCGCGATTTGATATAGAGCAGCTTCGCGCCTATCGTGATGAACTCTGCCAGCCGGGCCAGTGGTGGCTCCCCGCTTTGCCAGTTGCGCACATACTCCAAAAACTGATCGGTCACAGCCACCAGCGAGATCGCCGTAATCTCCATCTGGCGCCGTTCGATCAGATGAAGTAAGAGGTCGAGCGGCCCCTCGAAGATAGGCAGATGGACCATATAGGGGCCTGCCACAGCAGTTGGAGGGGGTCCATCTACCATCACCTGTGTCCTAGTGACCTGATCACTTGTTGCCATCACGCGCTCCCCAAACCAGCATAACGTGTATATTCTGGTCGCTAATTTTGATCGTCCACAGCATGCAGCGCCGCCGCCGGGCCATGCGGGTCGTGATGCGTGCGAATCAGCAGCACCACACGCTCCGGCAGGCCAGCCGCAGCAGCCAGATCAGCGCCAATATCCGCATGACGCCAGGCTACGTAGAAGGGGCGGCGCCAGCCTGGGCGCGGAGACGCCGCCAGCCAGCGTAGCAAGGCAGGGGCCAAAGCGCGCAGCAGCACAATAACCGGGCGCATCCAGAAGCGTACCCGCCCTCCGCCCTTCCCGACATCATGCAGCAGCGCAGCAGCCAGCAGATCACGATCCTGGCAGCCCTGCGCCTGAAGGGCATAGCAGACACTCAGGCAATGACGCTGATCGCCAACCGACATCGTGGTAAACAACGCGCGTGCGGCTGGAGGGAGCAGCGCAGCGACACACTGCTCGTCCTCTGGCCGCACGCGCGCCGTCAACAAATGCCAGGCTTGCGAGACACGATAAACGACACGCACCCTCATCCCCACTCACACTAAGGGAAAGATCTGATACGCTGGATTCACAACCGCAAAAACAATGGCATCCGTCCCCTTATTCACCCAGTAGAATGGACTCAGCACCTCCAGTCCAGAGGCGCCTGTAAACTGGAGAATGAGGGGCAAGAGAAACAGCAGACCGATGATGATCAGTTCCATATACGGTTCGGCCCGGCGAAATGAGACCGCCTGCCGACTCGGCAGCAAAGCAAACAATACCCGATAGCCATCCAGCGGATAGAGCGGGATGAAATTGACGAGAAAGAGGACAATGTTCACCACGATAAAGGCGAAGAGCAACTGCTCCGCACGCAGCGCAGGCCAGGGCAGCGCGCCACCCACCTGTTGCAGAGGCGTAGCGCCAGACAAAGGAGAATTGACATCCTGCAAGAACTGCTGCGATTGCGGAATCGCCTGAAGCGCAAAGGCGCCACCCAGGCCAAGCACAAGATTAGCCAGCGGACCGGCCAGCGCCACCAGAATGGTTCCAAAGTTCGGCCCCACACGCAGTTTGAGGGCATCAAAACGGACTGGCTTGCCCCAGCCAAGCGTTGAACCTCCTGAGAGGAACGCCAGGAACAGCGCCACAGCCGTGCCCATCGCCGTCATCTGCCGGAGGGGGTTCATGCTCAGCCGCCCATCGTTGCGTGGCCCTGGATCGCCCAGCGCCAGGGCCATCAACGCATGCGCCGATTCATGGATGCAGATACTGACGATGAAGCAGCCAAAAAGCATCGCTATGAAAATTACGTTCATAATCGCTCATCATCCTTGCGCTTTGCCGCTCTTCTTGCCGTCCTTCTTGGGCTTCTTCTTTTCTTTGGCAGGTCGATCTTTGTTCGCCATCGGTGTGTCCTCCCTTTATTACTGCCCTGCTGGCGGGCCTGGTATGAAGTATTATACTGATAGAACCTCGCGCCACGCAAGCGATTTGCCGCTTGCTTTGCTTATTGAAAGCAAGGCTTCTGGCGACTACAACAACGAAAGCTCCAGTCCCTCAAAAGCCAGGCCCGTTTCGGCAAACTCTTGCTGCGCCACGCCCTGCAATTGCTCAAGCACCGCATCATCATGCTCAGGATCGTGGTGGAAAAGCAAGAGCCGTTTCACGTTGGCGGCGCGGGCCACATCGGTTGCCATACGCGGCGTGCTATGCCCAAAGCCGCGCTTCGACGCCCGATACTCTTCCTCACCATATTGTGCATCGTGGATGAGCAAATCTGCTCCGCTGGCAAAACGGATCACCTGCTCATCGCTGATCGGCCCCTCCTCGACATCCGTCGCATACACCAGGCTGCGCCCGGCGTACTCAATGCGTGAGACCAAACAACCGTTCCTGGGATGCGCCGCCGTATGCAGGAAAGTTACACAGACACCCCCAGAAACAGGCAATTTGCCATCGGTTCCTTCACCATTGAGACAGGCATGCTGAAGCTGAGGTGTTGCCACCCCAGGCCGCCACTGGAAATAATCCCCCGGCTCAAGCGTATAGAACTGGCAGGTTGAGGGCACATCACGCAGATCAACCGGGAAATAGGGCGATGCCATCGCCTGGCAAAGTGTATCAGTAAAGCTCTAGCCTGCCAGGCGCGGGCCAGCCAGATGTAGCTCAGCCCCAGGTTGATAGAGTGGATCAAAAAAAGGTAGGCCAAGAATATGATCGTAATGGAGATGGCTGAAGAGAATGGTAATGGTTGGCTGCGAAGCATGCGTGTGCTGGAGAAAGAATTGTCCACACGGGATCGCCCCTGTGCCCGCATCGAGAATAATCTCGTGGCCCCCGACCCGCACCTCTACGCAGGACGTATTCCCCCCGACGCGCTGCACAGCAGCCCTGGAGACCGGATAGCTGCCGCGCACTCCCCAGAAGCGCACAATAAACTCATCATCTCCTTTGACAGAGGCTCGCGTCTCCGCCAGTGAGTCAGAGGAACTCTTCTCTTCAGCATCAGTTCCACGCATGGCTGATGTCCCCTCACGCCTCCACAGGGCAACGCCTGACCACCCAGGCACGGCAGCACATACCCATCGCAGCAAGACGGCAAGCCAGCTATTTCTGGTCAGGCACCTTCCTCGTCACTATATCGCGCCGCCCGGTGAAAGTCAATTTTTGGGCACCTGCTTCTTCCAACGCGGAGCGCCC
>JBJKSJ010000071.1:0-8571 GCA_046704085.1 Ktedonobacterales bacterium
TTGGAGGATGTGCTGCTGGATCAGATGACCTATGTGCTGTCGCTGAGCGTGCCCGATCCGGTGGTGAGGGAGCAGCAGCTTGCCCTCCTCAAAAAACAGGTGGAGTTGATCAAAGACCCCAACCGCCTGCCGACAGCCGCCGCGAGCGAGTTGCCTTTCAGCGTCCCGCCTGCCTATTGGATGGACCTGAACGCCTATCACCCGGAGCAAGTGGCGCAAACGCTGAAACAACCGATGCTCTTCCTGCTGGGCGGGAGCGACTATCAGGTCACGCGAGATGATTTTCAGATATGGCAGGATGCGTTGGGTGGGCGCAGTGATGTGCAATTTATTCTGTATCCCGGCCTCAGCCACATCTTTGCGCCCGTAGAGGGTGGGCAAAAGGCCACGCCAGCTACCTACATGGTGGCTGCTCATGTGGCTGAAGAGGTGATCAACGACATTGGGCGCTGGGTCAAGCAGCACGCGAGCCTCCCGCCTCAATAAGTTGAGCCGCAGGGGATAAGCTGGTGAGCGGGTAGAGCGTAAACAAAGAAGGAGGGCGCGATGATGCAGACGATTCAGATCATTTCACTGCTGCTAGTGCTGCTGTTGGTCGTGTTTTGGCTCTGGATGTTCACGGATATGACGAAAAATGATCGCCTGCCGAGTAACTCGTCTCCACAACTGACGTGGCCGCCCTCCTCAAAATATAGCTGGACGTTAGCATTTATTTTCCTGAACGTCTTTGGCGCAGCTTGCTATTACGTCTGGGAGTATCGAAAAAGGCAGTAACGTTTCGTAGACAGGCATAGTAAGAAAGGAGCTTTTTCATATGATGGTCGTGACGACAGAAACGATTCCCAACATGCGGATTGTCGAGGCCAAGGGCGAGGTCTTTGGCGTAATCGTGCGCAGCCGAGGTCTGGGCGGCAACATCATGGCCGGGCTGCGCACCATCGCGGGCGGCGAGATCAAAGAGTACACCAAAATGCTGGAGGATGCGCGCCAGCATGCCATCGCCCGGATGGTGGAGAATGCGGGCAAGATGGGGGCGAACGCCATTGTACGCATGCAATTTGATTCGTCGGAGATCGGCACCACGATGAGCGAGGTCGTCGCCTATGGCACGGCAGTGGTCGTCGAGCCGCTGAGCTAGACAGGATACAGCGGTGGCAGAGATTCAAGTGACCGGAGATACGCTGATCATTCATGTGCGCGGCGCGGATAAAACCTGGGCGCTCAAGAGCCAGCTTGAGATTCCGCTGGAGCATGTCGTCAGCGCCGAGATTGATCCCAAGGTGGTGGAAGAGTGGAACCAATGGTGGAAGGGCTGGCGCGCACCAGGCACGCAACTGCCGGGCGTGATCGTGGCGGGTACATTCTATCTGCATGGCGACAAAATCTTCTGGGATGTGCATCATCCAGAGAAAGCCGTCACCATCCGCCTGGCGCATGAAGGTTATCAACAACTGATCGTCGAAGTCGCCGACCCCGCCGGGAGCGTCGCGGCAATTCAGCAGGCGCTCGCCTCACGCAGAGGCGCGTGAGACGGTGGGACTGGCGGCCACCACTACCCAGCGGGACTCCTGACGCAACGCCCCTGGCGGCGAATTCATTCGCCGCCAGGGGCGTTGCAGGGACTTGATCAGATCGGCCACCTGTCCCCCGGCTCGAAGGGCCGGAAGCCGCCGTCGGGGTTGCGTCGATCTGGCGGCGGCTGCGGCTGGGGTTGATTCTGCGCTCTGGCCCTTGGGCCGAAGTCGTCGCGTGCAGCCTTGTCAGACGGAGGCGTGGCCATCTGGACTGTCAGGTTTGCCTTGTCCTGGTAGGCTGCCAGTTGTTCTTGCATCGAGGTCCGACTCAGCGTGCGGGCCAGCGACGCGAGGCTGAGCGCGAAGATCAGAAAAGCCGGGACGACCACCAGCCGGTGGATAATGGCATTCGTCGTGGGCGTGGAGGGATTCTGGAACAAGGCCCAGGATTGCAGGGGATGCGCCAGGCTGAAGAGCAGCAGCCCCAAAAAGGCGAGCCAGAGGGCGCGCCCAATGGCGCCCCCAATGCGCGCCCGCAGCAGCAGGACGAAACAGATGACCACCATGAAGATCAGGCAGCCACTGATTCCGATGAAGGAGATAGCGGCGGATTCCAGGCTGAGGCCATAGACAATGAAGCTGAACGCTGCGACCACGAGGATCAGCCCGACAGCCAGGGACCAGAGCAGCCCAGAAGATGTCTGGTTCTGGTCAGAGGTGAGCGTGGGGATAGTATCGGCCAGCCGGGAGATGCCGAAGACAAAGAGCATAATGGAGATCAGCACCCCGCCTTGATGGCACAGGGTGGCTGTCTCTGTCGAGAGGAAGCCCAGTTCCTGCACCAGCGCGTCCAGGATATGCGAGAACGCGAAGGCCAGCGAGCCAAAGGCGATGAGCCGAAAGGCCCGCTGAAGCGCGCCGCCCAGTGGCAGCGAGAAGGCTGTCCAGATGGTCCAGATAGCGACGGACAGGCTGATCAGATCAAGCAAGTTGATGATCTCAAAGGATTGCACCAGAGGGGCTTGCTGCTCCAGAATTGCCCCAGGCAGCAGCGGAAGGGTCAGCAGGTTCATGGTGACTCGGCTCCTTCTGGCAGGGCTTTCTCCCCGCTGTACAGGCGCAAGCGGTCTGAATCTGAGAAGCGGTCAGCAGAATATGTGCCGATTTCCAGTATAATGCTTCTGGTTGCTCTTTGGGCACAAGAAAGACTATAACGTGAACCGAGCGCCACGATCAAGAAGGGGAAAAAGGGGCAGGCGGGTCAAACCCAGGAAGAGATTTTGCACGCCATGTGGGCCATAGCGGCCTATGATGCCTGGCGCTGCCAGATGATGATCGTCGTATCGGTTGATGCCGAGGCCAGCATCGAGCTATCGGGCGACCAGGCGACTGAAGTAATCACATCCTTGTGGTCGGTGAGTGTATTGAGGACTGGCCCGGCCTGATGCGCGTCCCAGATGGTGACGCTGTGATCGGCGGAGCCTGCCGCCAGCAGCCCGCCGTCCTGCGACCAGGCGACGGAGGTCAGGGTATCGGTTGGGCCGCTGAGCGTAAAGGCTGGCGGATAGCTGCTGTTCGCGTTCCAGACGGTGACAACGCCGTCGTGCGAGGCAGTGGCGACGCGCTTGCTATCGGGCGACCAGACCACCCCGCGCAGCGTGCCTTTGTTGTTCTCCAGCGAGTGGAGTGGGTCCGGCTGCTGGAGGCTCCAGATTTTGGCCGTGCCGTCATTGGAGGCGCTGGCAATCATGCTGCCATCGGGCGACCAGGCGACGGAGTAGACGGCATCTGTGTGCCCGCGCAAAACCTGTTTGGCCTCGCCGCCATGCTGGGCATCCCAGATGCGCACCGTCTGGTCCGCCGAGGCCGAGGCGAGCATGCTGCCATCGGGCGACCAGGCGACGGAGTAGACGGTATCCATGTGCCCGCGCAGCACGAATTGGGGTGCGCCTCCCTGCACCGCGTCCCAGATGATGACCGTTGTGTCGGCGGAGGCTGAGGCCAGATTGAAGCCATCACGCGACCAGGCCAGCCCCTGCACAAAATCGGTGTGCCCATGCAGCGTCAGCGAGAGGGAGCCGCTGTGGGCATCCCAGATTTTCACCAGCATATTGTTGCCGCCCGCCCCCAGCCGCCGCCCATCCGGCGACCAGGCCAGGCTCTGGACGGGCAGCGAATCGTCGCTCAAGGTAAACAGGACGATGTAGGGCGAGCGCGACCGGCTGAGGACAAAGGCCGCGCCGCCGATGCCCATCGCTGCGACGCCCACAACCCCCAGACCGATCAGCAGGCGCCGCCGCGAGAGGACCGGGCCACGCGCAATTGGCGAGCCTGGCAGCGTTTGGCCCCAGGTAGACAGGGGAACCAGCGCGCGCTCGTCCGCCTTGCTTCGATCATCAAGGCGCTGGCCTGACGGTTGGGTCGGCGCGTGCAGCCCCGTCGGCCCGGTGGGACTGCGCGGATTCCAGCCGCCCACGTCCCCGGTGGTTCGGCGCCCCTCGCCTGCGGCGGCTTCGCCAGAGCCGCCTGGCCTCACTTGGTTCGGCCATTCTCGCGCACCCGCGCCGGGGGGTATCTGCTGGTCCGGGTTGGTTGGGTATGCGCCCAGCGGGCCGCTCGGCATAGGTGTTGGGGCCGCGCCTGCTGGTCCGGTCCGGCGCAGCGGTGATGGCCCCAACCCTCCGCTCAGTGGGGATCGCTGGCTCTCAGGGCTGGCTGGGCTGCGCGGCGTCTGCGCGCCGCTGGTTGGGCCGCGTGGGGTCAGGGGTTGGTGGGGGTCGGTTAGCTCTGTCGGCCAGGTTGGGAACGCCTGGGGGTGCGTCGGGAGGTTCGGCGGCGTGGCCGCTGGCGCGCCGGGGCTGTTCCAGAAGCTGGCCGGATCAACCGGCCTGGTTCTTACACGCTGCTGGCTCACTTCGGAGGGCGAAGGCAGCGACGCCTGATGCGGATGCACTCCGCAGGCTTCCAGGGCGCGCTCCATCTCGCTGGCATTCTGGTAGCGCCGCGTTGGCTCCAGTTCCATTGCGCGCAAGATACAGTTCTCCATCGCCGGAATGAGGTGATGGTTGAGGGCGCGTGGCGCGATCAGCGACTGGCCTCCCTGGAGTCCAGCGCGCTGCTTCAGCCGGTCAACAACGGGAACCGGCTCCTGGCCGGTAAGCAGGTGATAGAGCAGCGCCCCAACCGTGTAGATGTCGGAGCGCACATCCGTCTGGGCTTTGCCGCCCTCCAGATGTTCGGGGCTGGCGTAACCTACTTTGCCCAGCGAGGCGGTGTTCTGCGGCTGGCCGGGCTTGAAGGTGCGGGCGATGCCGAAGTCGATCAGGTGCAATTGGCCGGAGCGATCCAGGATCACGTTGTCTGGCGAGAGGTCACGATAGATAATGGGGGGCATCCAGTTATGCAGATAGGTGAGTACCTCGCAGATTTGCCTGCCCCAGTTGATGGCTTCGGGCATGGTGACGCGCCCCCGGCGCGCCAGTAGCTCGATCAAGGTCTCGCCTTCCACGAGGTCCATCACCAGGAAGAGCTGCTCCGGCTCCTCCCAGAAGTCGGAAATCTTGGGGATGGCCGCGTGGCCGGGATGGCTCAGCGCGGCGAGAATATCGCGCTCGCGCTCGAAGAGGACGCGGCGCTCGTTTTGCTCGCGGGGGTCTGCCCCGGCCAGGGGGCATTCTTTGATGGCAAAGCGGCGCGGCAGGCGCAGATGGCGCGCCTGCCAGACGCGCGCCTGACCTCCCATGCCCAGCGGGCGCTCAACCTGATATGTTCCGTTGAGAATATCGCCAATCTGCATTTGCGCCCCCTTCAGGTTCGCCCTGCGCACCGCCCCGTTTCCCCGCCCCAGCAGGAGTGCGCCACAAGTATTCCTCGCTCCCATGCCTACCCGCTTATTGTATCGCCTTCTGTCAAGATGTATCCCCAAAAGTCAGGCTGGATAGGACGAAAGTACGTGCTGCCTGGAACTACGCGCGCTTTCGCCAGAGACAGCGGGCCGCCGGGGCCAATCGCGGATGGCCTCCGGCGGCTCATCGTGCAGGGGCAGCATGGGGCTCCCCAATGCGCTCTCTTCGCTCGTCTCGCCCTGGGCGCCGACAGCGGCATTGTACCGCCCGCTCTCTTGAGTGGTAGATGCCCCTGGCGACTAGAGGAAGTATAGAGAAAATGTGTTGACTATGTCAAGAGTGGGAGTTTGTCAGGCGTAGTGATGGTTGCGCCAATAGTACCATATCCTTGCAATCGACCTCAGCCTAAGTTATCATACTGACGTATAAAC
Organism: Ktedonobacterales bacterium; assembly: GCA_046704085.1. Taxonomy (GTDB): domain Bacteria; phylum Chloroflexota; class Ktedonobacteria; order Ktedonobacterales; family DATBGS01; genus DATBHW01. Next base: position 5,791 of record JBJKSJ010000071.1, read on the forward strand.
AACAGATCTGTGTAGTTTCAGTAGGAGAAGGATCGCCTGGGAAAGAGACCTGCCAGGGAAACATCTTCGTTCAGATGCGGCGTATTGCCGGGGAGGCGTCTATGTGGCTGAAGCGTTCTGTACGATTTCTGGGCCTGCTGCTGCTGGCTTTTTCGCTCTTGTCAAGCGCGCTGCTCTTCCCTGGCGTCGGCCAGGCGGCAGGCCAGCAGGCGCGCCCGGCGCAGAATCGGGTCGTCACCCTGTCTGGCCCGGCAAACAACCTGGCGATTACCTCGACCTCTTCGGTAACCACCCTCAATCCCGCCTCCTGGTTTCAGACCAGCCCGGCAGGAAATGCGACACCGCCCCTCATCGCTGCTCCCGCCGTTGATGGCCCCAGCGCAGCGAACCCATCCCCACCGCCTACCGCCAGCCCCGCTCCCAATCACCCGATGCGGACCAGGCCGCCCAATGGACCACAGAATCCTGGGGTGCAGGGTTCGGGGGATCTAACCTATCATGGCGGGCCAGTAGAACATACGCCGCGCGTCTTTGCGATCTTCTGGGGGCCGAATTGGAACAATGGCTCCGGGGGCATTACCGCCGATGGTCAGGTGGTCATCAACTTCTTCAATGATGTGAATGGCACCGCCTATAACAATATCCTCTCCCAATATGGCGATACGACGGCGCACACGAAAAATGCCCTCACAGTCGGAGGCATCTGGACCGATTTCTCGACCCCTCCCTCGGATTCTTCGTGTGGCAGCCCTACTGTCGAGGATTCCAGCCTTCAGAGCGAGGTGCAAAACGCGATTACTACGAAGGCCTGGGTGAAGGATGCCACCGACTCCACCTACTTTGTCTTTACCGCTAGCAGCTTTGTTGTCAATAGCAGCCTGGGATGTTCCAATGCTCCCTATCCTAGTGGATACTGCGGCTATCACAGTTACTCTGGCTCGGTAGGCGTTGCTTACGCTGCTATCCCCTATACCATTAGTACATCAACTGGCACCTGTTTCGTGTCTACTTATCCTAATAACAACACTGTGGGTGATAGCCTGACGAATACCACGTCGCATGAGATGTTCGAGGCGATTAACGATCCGCGAATCAATGCCTGGCTTGATAGTGTTGGTTACGAGATCGGCGATAAGTGTAACTGGGATTTCACATCGGGGCTGACGCATCTGAACAATAGCGGGGTCTTCGAGATTCAGACTGAGTATAGCAATGCCAGTCATTCCTGTGTCAACAGCTATAGCTCGCCGCATATTCAGGTGAGTCCAGGTTCGATCAGTGATACGTTTGGTTGGGGCGATACTGGCTCCGATACGTTGACGCTTTCCAACGCAGCAAATAGCGTCCTGCCACTCCATTGGACAACAAACTCCTTGCCTTCTTGGGTGAGTGTCAGCCCAACCTCTGGCTCGCTTGCCTCGAATACGTCGCAAACGTTGACATTCACATTCTCCAATCTCACGATGTCGGCGGGAACCTATACGGCAACGCTGTCCATTACCGATCCCAACGCCGATAATTCGCCTCTGAGCGTGCCTATCACCCTCAATCTGCTCGTTGCTCATTTTCAGGTCACGCCCAATTCATTCAATCTGACAACTTCAGTGGGGGTCAATCCCAACCCACAAACATTCACCATAACCAATGCTGGTAACGCAGTCATGTACTTGAGTGTGAATTCCTTGCCATCCTGGGTCACGCTTAACCCGACCTCAGGATCATTTGGGCCGGGCCAGAGCGGACAGTACACACTCACATTCAACACCGCAGCTTTACCGGCACAAACTTTGATGACCACTTTAGTGCTGAGTAGTCCTTATACTGATAATTCACCATACAGTGTGCCTATCACCGTGAGCATTGGCGCTTCACATATCGCGGTGGCGCCCCAATCGTTTTCCTTAACCACGCCTCTGGGTCAGAACCCCTTACCACAACTGATCACGCTGTCGAATACCGGCAGTGTGACGCTCAACTGGTCGCTGACCGGATTGCCCACCTGGATGAGTTCTGACCTGACCTCTGGTACGCTGGCGCCGAATGCTTTTATATCATTCAATCTATACTTTAGCGTCGCCAGTTTTTCACCTCAAACACTGACGGCCACACTGGTCTTTAGTGATCCCCACGCAGATAACTCACCGTTCAATATGCCCATCAGCGTGACAATTCAGGCAGCGCATATCCAGGTGACACCTGGCTCGGTGAGCCTGACGGTGCCCTATGGGACCAACCCAAGCCAGCAAACGCTGATGCTGAGCAACACGGGCAATTATGCGTTGAACTGGTCGAGCAATGCGCTGCCCGCCTGGGTGAATGTCAGCCCGACCTCCGGGGCGATCAATGCTGGGAATTCCCAGATGCTGACCTTGACCTTCAGTACGGCCAGCCTGGCTAGAGGTACATACACGACAACCTTGACCTTCAGCGCGGCCAGCACCGATAATTCGCCGTTCAACGTGCCCATCTCGGTGACGATGCAAGCCTCACATATTCAGGTGACGCCTGGCTCGGTGAGCTTGACCGTGCCCTTTGGGCAAAGCCCCAGCCAACAAACACTGATGCTCCAGAATACTGGAAATATCACGCTCAACTGGACGACGAACTCGCTGCCCAGTTGGGTGAGCGTGAATCCCACCTCTGGCTCGCTAGCGGCGGGAGCTTCGACCAGCCTGACGCTGACCTTCAGTACGTCCAGTTTGCCGGCGCAGACGCTGAGTACCACGCTGGTGCTGAGCGATGTGCATGCCGATAACTCGCCCGTCAATGTGCCCATCACGG
>JBJKSJ010000072.1:0-4555 GCA_046704085.1 Ktedonobacterales bacterium
CGCCGCCATCCGTGCCGGGGAACGTTCGCCGCCTGGCAGGACGGCGCTACAGGCGAGTGGCGCGTTATGCCATGCGCGTGCGAGCGGCTTCTTGCAGACCCAGGGTTGGGATGGCCTGTTCGCGCAGGATGAACTTCTGGACTTTGCCGCTGCCGGTCAGCGGGAAGGCGTCTGTGAACTGGAAGTAGCGCGGAATCTTCTGGCGGCTGATCTGGCCGGTGCAGAAGGCGCGCAGTTCCTCTTCCGTGACGCTTTCCCCGCCTTTGGGGATGACGACGGCCAGCAGTTCTTCGCCAAAGAACGTATCGGGCACGCCCAGCACAGCCACGTCGCCAACCTTGGGATGGCGAATCAGAAACTCCTCGATCTCACGGGGGAAGAGGTTTTCGCCGCCGCGAATGACCATCTCTTTCAGGCGGCCCACGATGTTGACGTAGCCCCGCGCGTCTATCGTCGCCAGATCGCCGGTATGCAGCCAGCCATCTTTATCAATCGCCTCGGCGCTGCGCTCTGGCATGTTGTAGTAGCCGATCATCACCGCGTAGCCACGCGCGCAAAGTTCGCCGCGCGCGCCAACGGGCACGCTGGCTCCTGTCGCAGGGTCGCTGATCGTGATCTCGGTATAGGGCAGCGGAACACCGACGGTGGCCGATTTCAGCTCAAAGCTATCATCCGGCTTCGTGCCAGTGAGGGCCGCGCAGGCTTCCGTCTGCCCAAAACCGATGGCGACATCCGCACCGATGCGCGCTTTGACCTGCTCCATCATCGCCACCGGGACTGGCGCGCCGCCGGAGCCGACCTGCTTGAGCGAGGAGAGATCGTACTTGCTGAACTCAGGATGCTGGAGGATTGCCAGGATCATCGTTGGCACGCCGAGCGTGTTGGTGCAATGCTCGCTGCTGATGATCTGGATCATCTTCAGTGGGTCGAAGGCCAGCATCGCGTGCAGCGTGCCCCCGGCGCCGAGCGCGCCAAGCGTGCTGACCACGCAGCCCATCGCGTGGAAGAACGGCATTGGCGAACACAGGCGGCTGGTCTCGCCCATGCCTATCCGGCGGCCCAGCAGCCTACCGTTGTTCAGCACGCCGCGCTGGGTGAGAAGCGCGCCCTTGGGGAAGCCAGTGGTGCCGGAGGTGTACATGAGCAGGGCCGGGTCAGTCGGCGCCACCGAGGCTTGCTGCTCGGCCAGCGCCGCGCTGCTGATTGTCGCGCCGCCTGCAACCATCTCGCGGAAGATCGCCGGGCGCCAGTCGCTCTGGCCCAGCAGGTCCGCTGGGGGCGCGCCCACCAGGCAGGTATAGCGCAATTTGGGCAGGCGCTCGCTCGTGACCTCGCCGTTCTTTGCGCCAGGGGTAGTCAGAACGCGCATGGTTGCCAGGCAGTCGTTGTCGCGGACCTTTGCCATGAAGAAGAGCGCCTGCACATCGCCCTGCTTGAGAATGTATTCGGCTTCGGCGGCGCGCAGCAGCGGGTTGACCGTGACCAGCACCAGGCCCGCCTTCGCGGCGGCCATGTGGAGCAGCACCCACTCCGGCGTATTGGCGGCCCAGACGGCGATATGGTCGCCATTCTGCAAACCCAGCGCCAGCAGCCCTTTGGCAACCGCGTTGGCCTGATCGCGGTACTGTGGGTAGGTCCAGCGGATGTCTAACGCGCCGCCAAACTCTGGATAATTCGAGTAGACAATCGCCTCGCGGTAGGGAAACTCCTCGGCGCGCTGGTCTAATAATTGACCAACGGTCATTTCCAGCAGGGGTTCGCCATCGGTTTCGGCCTGCCAGTACGATAGGCCATCGTTCGTCATGCCCATGAAGCCTCTCCTGTGGGGAATGGTAGGATCACGCATCCAGACGATGTTTAGCCAGGGCGCCTGTGCCTGATCAGGCGTAGGTATGCTGTTATTCTAGGCTTCTGAGGCCAGTGTGGCAAGAGGTTCTCACGCCAGAACGCATGAGATACTGCTATACTAGGTGACACATGCACTGAGGAGATGCCTCATGAACGAAGCCAGCCAGTGGCGTTTCGCCATTGCCAGGCAGATAGCGCCGTGCTATGCCCGGAATCCACATGTGGCCGCTGTCCTGGTAAGCGGCTCTACCACGCGCGGGCATGCCGACCGCTATTCGGATATTGAACTGGGGGTGTTCTGGCACGCGCCGCCGACTGATGAGGAACGACGGGCGGTGATTGAACAGGCGGGAGGCGACCTCCATCGGCTGTATCCCTACGATGCTGCCGAAGAAGTCTGGGCCGATGATTTTATGATGGGCCGTGCCGCGCCAGATCAGCCGGGAAGCGGCGTGCTGGTCGAAGCAGGCCATTATCTGACAGACTTCATGCCGCGCCTGCTGGATTCCGTCCTCGCGCAGCATGACCCTGACGAAGTGAAGCAGAATTGCATCGCCGGCCTGCTGGATGGTATCGCGCTGTATCAGGCGGAGGGGTTGATTCAGCAGTGGCAAGAGCGCGCCCGCGCCTACCCGGAAGGGCTGGCAATCGCTGTGGTCAAGCGCCACGCGCAGATTGATCACTTCTGGCGCTGGGAGATGCTGCTGCACCGAGGCGAGAATCTGACGCTGGTCTACCAATCCTTCAGCCAGATACAGCAGCATATGCTGCATGTGCTGCTGGGCCTGAATCGCGTCTATTATTTTGGCTTCAAGTGGCTGGATGTGCTGCTAGATCGCTTACAGATGGCTCCGGCTGACCTCGCCAATCGCCTGAAGCGTCCATATCAGGTAGAACCGGCAGCGGGCGCGCAATACGTAGCCGCTCTGGTGGAGGAAACCTACGACCTGATCGAGCAGCATCTGCCCGGCATCGATGTCGAGCGGCTGCGGCGCATCTTTCGCTATCGCCGCCCGGCCTGGGATCAGCCGCCACCGATAGCGCCAGAGCCATCGAATCCCTGACCGGCTCTCACGCCTCTTCGTCCTCGGCTGGCTCGGCCAATTGGTTGGCGCCTGGCGCCTGCTCAGGAAGGGCCGGGCTATCGGTCACTTGCGGTATGGCAGGCTGCGTCTCCAGGCCATCGCGCTGCACGGCGATGATGCGGATCGGCTCATCGAAGCCTTTGAGTTCGGCGATGCCCCAGGCGCGATAGCTCAGGCCGTCCACCCGGCGCGCCAGATGGATGACGATCTCGCTGGCGAGAATCTCGCCTGGACCGGCCAGGCTACAGAGCCGCGCCGCCAGGTTGAGCGCCGCGCCCCGGTAGCCGCTCTCCACCGGCACGGCTTCCCCGGCGTCGATGCCGATGCCAACGGGCAGGGGAAGTGTCGGGTCGGCCTGGGTGGCCTGAAGAAAATGCTCCTGCATCTCGATGGCCGCCTGAAACGCCTGGCGCACCGAGCCAAAGCAACCGAGTGCCTCGTCGCCGCGCAGTTCGATCAGCCGACCTCCGCGCAGGGTGATGGCCTCGCGCACCAGGGTGGCAAAGCGGCTGGCGAGCCGGGCGGCAGCCTCATCTCCGCGTTCCTGGGTGAAGCGCGTGTAGCCGCGCACATCGGCGATCAGGAAGACCTGGATGATGGGCGCTGGCTCGACTGGCGCTGGCTTTTCCTCAGCGCCCTGGCGGTCTCCGTTTGGACGTGAGAAAAGGTTGAGTGAGGGCAAGCGCCCGGCGAGCAGAAAGATCGAGCGTTCCGACCCCTCCAGATCGAGGGCATCGGCCAGACGCTCAGCCGTTTCTTTGCGCGGTGGCAGGGGCGTGCCGGCTTCCAGCAGGTTCAGGGCTTCTACGGTGATGCTGGCCCTTCTGGCAAGCTGTTCCTGGCTCATGCCGGAGGTCAGGCGATAGTGCCGGATCAGTTCGCCGAAGGTAGGCAGGGAAGGAAAAGACATCGTTCAACTCCTCCTTAGCCACTTGCCTGGGGAGCGACGCGCCAGGGGTGCGTGTAGACGTTGAAGCTGGCGCCGCGCAGGAAGCCCACCAGGGTGATGTTGCTCGCCTGGGCCAGATCGACGGCCAGGCTGCTGGGCGCGGAGACGGCGGCGATCAGGGGAATGCCTGCGGCCAGCGCCTTCAGGACGATCTCGAACGAGAGCCGCCCGCTGACGAGCAGGGCGCGCTGGCTCAGCGGCAGCGTCTGATCCAGCAGGGCGCGACCCACGAGCTTATCGACGGCGTTGTGGCGGCCCACGTCCTCGCGCAGCGCCAGCAGATTCCCTGAAGCGTCGAAGAGTCCGGCGGCGTGCAGCCCGCCGGTATGCGCAAAGACCTGCTGCCCGGCGCGCAGACGGTCTGGCAGCGCGCAGAGGACCGCAGGCGCCAGGCGCAGCGCGCCATCCGGCAGCGGCGGCAGCGCGGCGCAGGCAGCGGCCACGCTGTTCTTGCCGCAGACGCCACAGCTTGCATTGACGGCGAACTGGCGCGTGTAGCCCTCCTCCTGCACGCGGCGTCGCAGATCGACGCCGGGCGCGGCGCGCACATCCAGCACGTAATCGGAGGGCAGGCCGTCGGGGTCGCTGCCGGGCGCAAAGCCTGCCAGTTCTTGCGGAGCGCGAATCAACCCCTCGCTATAAAGGAAACCGGCGGCTAGTTCTTCATCATGCC
>JBJKSJ010000073.1:0-36963 GCA_046704085.1 Ktedonobacterales bacterium
GACCACAACAGTCTTCAAACGAAATGCCGCAGAGTTGCCCACGCATACCATGTGTGCAGCTTGCCGCTCAGAGATCAACGTTCTTCTTACAACCCCTGTTCCGTATGTCTACTTGCTCGAATCATAATATTTTGCGTAAGCACGGCCAAGTAGCCTCAGAATGAGTTGATGCAGGTCGGTGAGACCCGTCACCTGCACCGCTTCCATCCACACTTCCCGCTGCATGAGGACGAGACGGATGCCCTCAAAGCACTGAACCAGCCAGCGTAGGGGCGGGCGTTGGGGAGGTTTCTTGAGTTGGTCAGGCACGCTGGAGTTTGTCTCCTCCAGGCGCTGCCCGATACGGTATTCTGCCAGCCGATAAACGAGCAGGCAGAGCACCAGCACCAACCCAGTCGCCATCACGCGCTCGACTTTCTTGACGAACACCGAGGAGGCCAAGAAGAGCGGATCTTTGAGAAAGGCTAACCCTCTTTCGACCCCACGCTGCGCTTTGTACAGCCGAATCAGGTCTTCAACTCCTTTCCTGGTGGCCGCAACGTTGGAGGCCACGCTGAATTTGGCCTTGCGCTCGACTCCCTCGGCCAGCCACGCTTTCGCCAGCAGATAGAGGTCTTTGACGGCCTTGGCCCAGACCACGACCTCCAGCGAGGCTGCCTGCTCCCCTCTCAAGGCAGGCAAATCCCGCAGCAGATGCGCCCAGCACCGCTGATGCTGTCCCCCTGGCGTGTCATTGGAGGCGGCGTAGAAGTCACTCAAGAGGACGCCGCCAAAGTCCTCGCCCAGCAGGGTGTTGATCACGGCTCCGGCCCGACTGTGGTGATACTCGAAGTACCGCTCGCCCGCTGGCGTCCCGGCGAACCAGACGTAGCCGTTCTGCCCGTTCTCGCGCCAGCCCGTTTCATCGGCCTGCACGACCGGACTGGCCCGGCTGCGCTCGCGCACCGCGTGGAGCGTTACCTGCCCGTGCGCCGCGACCCGCCGCAACAGATCGCTGATCTCGCCCACCGAGAGGCGGACCCCATGCACACTTGCCAGCCAGGCTTGGAAGATGCGCAGCGGCGCACGGACCCCTACGCGCAGATGGGCTACCAGGCTGGCCATACCGACCCCGATGCGGCCCTGGCCCAGCACCTGCCCTGTCAGGGAAAGCCTCGCCTCTCGCCAGGTATGGCAGAACGAACACCAACTGCGAAAGACCTGATGTTCGATGAACGCGACGGGCGGCGGAGGCGGCCCGTCTACCACCCGCCGCCGACGAGCCAGGTGGATGCCGCTCAAGTGGCCCTGACAGGCCGGACAGCATTCCAGGCGGTGTTCGACGACCTGAGTCGGCGTCTCCAGGCGACGGGCACGGTTCTGCTCCGGGGCACGCTGCTTGCGTGGCCACATGGGGCGCGCAGGCACATTCGCCTTCACGAAGGCCGGAGGAGGCGTTTTCTTGGCTTCCACCTCGCTGATGCGCGCCTGAGCAGTGTGCAAAGCCACCGAAAGCTGCAGCGCGTCTGCAACTGGCAACGGATGATGCTGATCTGGGGCAGGCGTTGCAGGAGGCGACAGACGACATCTTCAGCATCACGCGCGCCAGGCAGATCGAGGTCTGCGCGCGGCTGGACGCCGCGCGCGAACGTGTGAAAGCTGATGGCGCAGTGAGCATTGCGCTTGTCCGCTTACAATGACAAACGATCAGGGATAGCCAATATGGGCCTTTGTGTTTCATAAGGTGGCGTTGAAGCACCCTCTCAGGCTATAATCTTGCTGGTTCAGCAACGACGAACGTTCTGGGATGGCTGCTGGTCAAGCATGCGGATTGAGCGTCTATCCCGGTATGAGATTTTCTTCAAGAGTTTCTCTGGGGGAAGGGGCACGCGGATGCGAGTGCAAGAACGGTCTGAGGATCATGCGGCAGGGGTGGAAGAAGCGCAGGTTCAAGATGGGACGGCGGCGCTTCAGCAGCATGGTTTATATCGCCTGGGGCTGGCCTATGGGCGCCTGGTGTATCGCTTTCGCTGGTTGATTATCGCGCTCTGGCTGGTTGGGCTGGTAGTCAGCCTGCCCTTCGCGGCGACCATTTCGGACGTGTTGCAGGGCAGCAGCTTTGGCTCGACTAGCAGTGAGTCTGCGCAGGTGAGCAACATCATACACAGCAAGCTGCACGCGCCAACCACTCAGGTGCTGGTGGTCTTCCAGTCTGCGACCCTTCCGGTCACTGCGACCAGCTATCAGCAGGAAGTCACTGATTTTATGAGCCAGGCGCGCACCTTCCCTGCTGTCAGCAGCGTTCTCTCTGGCGGCGAGGGCAAGGATGGGCGCACGACCTATGTCGTGGTGAACTTTAACCAGAACTCCAGGTATGTGGAGCAGCATCTCTCCGATTTTCGCGCCCTGCTGCCCGCCGGTCCGGCGAGCATCCATCTCACTGGCGATCCAATTGTCAGCAGCGACCTTTCGCAGATTACCGGCCAGGATGTCGAACACGCTGAACTGGCGGCAGCGCCTCTGGCGCTGCTGGTGTTGATCATCGTGTTTGGCACGCTGGTAGCCGCAGTCATGCCGCTGCTGCTGGCGGCTGTGGCCGTGCCTGTGGCGCTGGCGCTGGTATATCTGATCGCGTCGCATACACCGACCAGCGTGTATGTCTTGAATGTCGCGTCCATCATTGGCCTGGGTATCTCGATTGATTACAGTCTCTTTATGGTGCGGCGCTTCCGCGATGAACTGGCGCAGGAGCGTTCGGCGCGAGAAGCCGTCGCCTGGACGGTGGCAACCTCCGGCGAAGCGATCCTCTTCAGTGGTCTGACCGTGATGCTCGGCTTCCTGGGCCTGATCTTGATCCGTAGTTCCTTTATGGTTTCCTTTGGCATCGGCGGCGCGGTAGTGGTCGCTTCTTCGGTGCTGGCGGCCCTGACCTTGCTTCCGGCCTTGCTTGGCGTGTTGGCCGGGCGGCTCAATGCGCTGCGGGTGCCGCTGCTGGGGCGTTTCTTTGTGGCGCGCGCGCACCCTGCGGGAACCATAGAGCATGGCTTCTGGCACCAGTGGGCGCTGTGGGTCATGCGCCGACCTGTGCTGATCGTGCTGGCGGTGAGCGCGCTGCTGCTTGGCCTGGGTTGGCCGGTAATTTCTATCAACCTTGGCAGCCCGACGGCTTCATCGCTTCCGGCCAACGCAGAGTCGCGCCAGGGCTTTGATATACTGAGCGCCGAGTTCCCGTCCACCAATCAGCATCCCATCTCGCTCATCGTCCAGACGCCCGATGGTTCTTCCATCCTGACAACTGCCAATCTGGCCCGGCTCGATCACCTGACGCAGTGGCTGGCCGCTCAGCCGCATGTTACCAGTGTCATCAGCCTGACGCGCCTGCCAGCAAACACGCCCGCGATGAGCGCGCAGCAGCTTACTATCCTCTACACCACTGGAGCGTACCAACAGAGCCGCTCTCTGGCGGCGTTTGTCACTTCGACGACTGCCAGCGATACGACGCTCATTACATTGAAGCCTGATACAGCCTTCGATAGTCCGGCAGGGTACGCGCTCATAGATAGCCTGCGCGCAGGCGACAAAGCGGCAGCGCAGAGATTGACGGTCCTGGTCGGTGGCGATCAGGCAAGCGACCTGGACTATAGCAACTCCCTCTATGGAAATTTCCCCTGGACAGTTCTCTTTATTCTGGCTACCACATATGTGCTGCTCCTCATCATGTTTCGCTCCTTGCTGCTGCCGCTCAAGGCGATCCTGATGAATGTCCTCTCGGTGAGCGCGGCTTATGGGGTTCTCATCTATATCTTCCAGTGGGGCCATTTCTCCGGCCTGCTGGGCTTCACAGCAGATGGCTTTCTAGATGACTCCACGCCCATCATCTTGTTCTGCATTATCTTTGGCCTCTCGATGGACTACGAGGTCTTCTTGCTCAGCCGCATCCGCGAAGAGTGGCTGCGCACGCACGATAACCGGCGGGCGGTGGCGCGCGGCCTGGAGAAGACAGGTGGGGTGATTACCAATGCCGCGCTACTCTTTGTGATTGTGACCGGCGCGTTCACCTTCACCTCGCTGGTCGCCACCAAAGAGATCGGCCTGGGCATGACCGTCGCGGTGGTGGTTGATGCGGCGATCATTCGCACGCTGCTGGTTCCGGCAACGATGCGCCTGCTGGGTCGCTGGAACTGGTGGTTGCCTGGGCGCCCGCTGCCGCCAGCGCCTCCGGTCCAGTCAGCCACGCCTGAGCCGCCTGTGGACGTTGCGCTGGCAGAATAGGCACGGCTGGAAACTGCTGGCGATCTATCACTCGCACCCGCGCCGGGACGCCACGCCCTCGCGTAACGATCTGCGGCTGGCGGCTTATCCAGTGGCGCTCAGCATCATCATCTCGCTGGCAGATTGGGAGCATCCCACACTGCGCGGCTATCGGCTGCGCAGCGGGCAAGCGCAAGAGGTTGATTTGCGCTTTGCCCCAAACACCGGGGTAGAAGCGCGCTAGCCGCCTGCTGGTCCACCTTCCAGGCCCGGCTCGGTCATCTTGGCCGGGTTCAAGATGTGATCGAGTTCCTCTTCGCTCAGCTTCGTCTGCGCGCGGGCGACCTCGCGGATGGTCTTGCCGGTCTTCGCCGCTTCTTTTGCCAGATTGGCGGCGGCATCATAGCCGATCACCGGAGCCAGCGCCGTGCAGATGGCAAGCCCTCTTTCTACCATCTCCGGGCCTTTGCTGGTCGCTCGGAGGCCGACGATGCACTGCGCGCTGAAGTTCTTCGCCGAGGCGGCCAGCAGGCTGATCGATTGCAGCAGATTGTAGGCAACGACGGGCATCATCACGTTAATCTCAAAGTTGCCAGCCTGCCCGCCAACTGTGATCGTCGTGTGGTTGCCCATCACCTGCGCGCAGACCATGCAGACCGATTCAGCGATGACCGGATTGACCTTGCCTGGCATGATGGAACTGCCCGGTTGCACTGCCGGAAGCTCGATCTCGCCGATGCCGGCGCGTGGCCCGGAGCCAAGCCAGCGGATGTCGTTGGCGATCTTCATCAGGCTGACGGCCAGGGTATTCAAGGCGCCGCTGGCGGAGACGACGTTATCCAGCGTGTTTTGCGCCTGGAAGTGGTTGCTGGTTTCGTAAATCAAAACGCCGTTGAGTTCCGACAGGCGCTCACAGACGCGGCGCGCAAACTGCGGATGCGTGTTGACGCCGGTGCCAACAGCGGTGCCGCCCAGCGCCACCTCGGATAGCTCCTCCTGGGCCAGTCGCAGGCGCTTCGTGCCGCGCTCTATCTGCCCGCCATAGCCCCGGAACTCCTGGCCCAGCCGGATGGGCGTTGCATCCTGAAGATGCGTGCGGCCCGTTTTGATGACATCCATGAACTCGACGGCTTTTTGATTCAGCGCGCGCTCCAGGCTATCCAGGGCGGGCAAGAGGTCTTCCTGAATTGCCATGAGGGCGGAGATGTGCATGGCCGTCGGGATGACATCGTTGGACGACTGTCCGAAATTGACGTGATCGTTGGGGTGAACCAGCCGGGAGCCGCGCGCGCCGCCCAGCAGTTCGTTGGCCCGGTTGGCGATCACTTCGTTAGCATTCATATTGGTGGATGTGCCGGAGCCGGTCTGGAAGATGTCCAGCACAAATTCGCTGTCCAGCTTGCCATCGACCACTTCCTGCGCCGCCTCTTCGATGGCTTTTGCCAGCTTCTCATCGAGCAAGCCAAGTTCGGCGTTGACCTGGGCGGCGCAGAGTTTAATCTGGCCCAGGGCTTTGATAAAGCGGCGAGGAAAGCGCAGGTCGCTGATGGGAAAGTTCAGAACGGCACGCTGGGTGCTGGCGCCATAATAGGCATTGGCGGGCACCTGCATCTCGCCCATTGAGTCACGTTCGGTGCGGGTTGCCTGTTCTTCGGACATGATTCAACCTCCTCGTTGATGCGTCGTTGTAGTATATCATTCCCGCCCGTGCTGCTGCCCGCTCAGAACGATTGGAGCGAGGCGGCGAGGAGGATCACCAGGATCGCCAGCAAGAGATTCGCCTGGGCGATCAAAATGGTCCAGCGGCGCAGTCGGCACAGCGCGCGTTCGACAGCGGCTTTCTCTGGCATCGCTGACTCAGCAGCGGGCGTAGTTGGCACTGGTTGCGCGGCAGATGCGGCACCGCTGGCCCCCGCTGGCGCGGCGAGCGCAGGGGTTCGTGTCGGCTCTGATTGGCGCTGGCGCAGCGCCTGCCCCAGGTCGCGCTGGCGCGGCCCCAGGAAGAAATCATGGACAATGCTGAGCAGAATCATCACGCCCACCAGCCCGATCTTCACCAGCAGGATATGGCCGAAGGTCGTCTGCCAGAGGGCGTCCCAGGAGCCAAGAAAGCGGATGGCGTTATAGACGCCCGTCACAACCAGTACGAGAATGGCGCTCCAGCCCAGGTAACTAAAGCGTTTGCCAATATCGGCCATCAGCGGTGTGCGCTCGGCGGGTGGGAAGTGGTGGCGCACATACGGGCCGACGATGAAGGCCACGAAGATCATGCCGCCAACCCATGAGATGGCGGCCAGAATATGGATCCAGAGGACGGCTGAATCAAGCCAGGGATTGATCATCGGCAGTCTCCAGAAACTATACAGGCTATGCACCTATATGATACCCGATACACGTGGGCATTGGCTGTGACTTTTTTCCATGAAAAGAAGCCTCTTTGCCTATTGCTTCCTGCGCCTGCGCTCGCTACAATAGCGGAGAAGGAAAAATGCTTCTGGATGGGTCTCTATTGGTGGCGGACTTTCTGAGGAGGGCATGGCGTATGATCTGGTTGAGTGTCAGGCTGCTAACGAGAGCCTGGGGGGTGATCCTGGCCGGATTGATCGTGGCGGGCGTCGGGGGCGCGCTCTTCCCCTCACACAGCGGCGCCACCGTGACGCCGGGCTATGCCAGGGGCTGTATTGAAGAAGCTGTGCTTACACCGGATGGCGCAACCCACGAGTTCCAGCTAGGTCAGCTTGCGAGCGGCGCCTGTAAGGATGATCCCAATCAATCGGCGATTGGCTATCGCTTTACCACCAGCAGCCTCACCCCGGCCTTCCCGCAGACGCTGCGCGGGACTGGCGTCTCCTTCCTGGAGATGTGGTATCAGCCCGACTTGAGCAGCGGAACCTGTGGGCCGAGCGATGCCCAGCGTTCCTGCCAGGTTGCCACCGTCGTGGCCGTGCGCGCCTATAGCGAAGATAGTGTCGGCAATCTGGTAGCCGGGGCGCTCTATCAAGCGAAGGGCTTTACGATTGGAGCAGGTGATCTGACCCGCCAGAACTATGCTCCAGAGAACGCCACCTATACGAGCGACAGCCCCATTCTGCCCATCAGTCTGATCGCGGCGGGGCTACTCGTACTGGGTGCTGGGCTGCTCTGGCTGGCGCTCAGCCGCAAGTCAAAGCGCGGCGGGGTCGCCTTGCCATCGGGACAACGTCGAACAACCGCCTCGGCGCAAATGAGTTCTCCGGCGGGCGGGGCTTCCCAGCCAGGCTATGCTCAGCCAACGGTGGGCGCTTACTCGCAACCAACGTATCAGCAGCCAACCTATGCGCAGCCAAACTATCCCCAGCCGCCCGGCTACTCGCAGCCGCCCTATCCACAGCAGCAACGCGGTCGGCGGCCCGGACAGCGGCCATAGCAGAGCGCATCCTGAGCAATGGCTTGCGGAGGACAACGCATGACGCATCTTTCGGCTCTCGTTCGCTCTCGTGGTTTGTGGACCTGGAGGCGCTTCTTTCTTCTCATATCTTGCCTGCTGGTGATCAGCGCCTGCGGGCTGGCCGGACCACAAAGCCCACAGGCCGTCCAGACATTGGCTGTGCTGAGTCTGCCGCCGCAGCTTGTGGCCTATCATGTCTTTGTGACCGACCTGGGCACGGGCGATCTGGCCGAACCTGGCAAAGCGACGATCAATGGCGGGAGGAGCCTGCATGGCCTGGCGCTCTCGCCGGATGGGCACACCATATTTGCCACCGATATTGCCGATAATCGCGTCGATCTCTTTGACATCAGCGGGGGCGTGCCGCGCCTGCTGCGCACTGTGACGGTGGGCCTCTTTCCTGTGCATATTGCCTTCAGCCAGGGCGGGCGTTTTGCCTATGTGACCGATTTTCAAGGCGCAATGGTTTCAGTGATTGACGTGGCGCAAGGAAAGGTCATTGCCACGATCAAGACACCGCAGGGGCCGCATGGCCTCACCGTGTCGCCTGATGGCCGCTTTATTTATGTCGCCTGCCTGAACGGACAGGCGCTGGCAATCATCAATACGACAACCAACAGCCTGGCGCAGACGCTGATACTGCCCGCCGACACGCACCCCTATAGTGTAGTCTCGGATAAAGCCGGGCGCTATCTCTATGTCACCGACAACTTTGTTGGGCGCGTGCTGGTCGTCGATACCACGAGGCTGAACGATCCTGCCCACGCCGTTGTCGGTGGGGCCAGGTCCGGGCAGAATCCGGTGCTGCTCGCCATCGCGCCCGATGGCAAGCAACTTTATGTGACCAACAGCGGCGGCGACCTCACGGTGCTTGGCCTGAGCGGCGACCCGACGCATCCCACGCTGATACAAACCGTGCCCGTTGGCCGCTCGCCGCATGGCGTGTCCGTCTCGCCGGATGGTCGCTATGCGGTCGTGGCAAATGTCCTCTCTGGCAACCTCTCCGTCATCGATGCCGCCAGCGATACCGTGGTAGCGACGATGAAAGGTGAAAAGTACCCCAACGATGTCCTCATTACCCAGGGCTGACTCCTGCTGATCTAAGCAGGTGATCGCACTCGCTCTGCTTGCGGCTGCCGTCTCATCGTTGATACAATACGGATGGTGTCGAGATCCGTTTGCCACAAGGAGCCAGCCAATGGCCCGTCTTCATACGTCACTTTCAACCTTTGAAAAAGTGCTGGTGGCGAACAGCGCCATTATTGTCCTCGAATCGCTTGCTGCCTGGTGGGTGACAAGCCACGCGCTCGAATCCTACCATTATCTGATCGATACCTCGTTTCTGGTCGTCACGGCGCTGCTGGGCCTGCTGATCAATGCTGTCCTGCTGCGCGCCGCTTTTCGCCCGATGCTTGGCTTGCTAAGTACCGTTCAGCGGATCGAGGCCGGGCAGCTTGATTGTCGGGCGCCGATTTCTGCTTCTGATCGTGATGTCGCGCAGGTCGCCACCGCGCTCAATGCCATGCTCGATCATCTGGAGGCGCTGCGCCATCAGACTGCCGGAGAGATTTTGCACGCGCAGGAGCAGGAGCGGCGCCGCCTCGCGCTCGAACTGCACGATCAATCCAGCCAGACCTTAACGGCGCTTACTCTGCACGCGCAGGTCTTGAATGATCTGCTGGTGGCAGAGACCGCCCTGACGCCCGCGCTCTTGCGGAAGCAGGTGGAGCGTGTGAACGACCTGGCCGGGCGGACGATGAGCGAACTGCGGCACGTTGCCGAGCAACTGCGTCCGACCATCCTCGACGATCTGGGGCTGGAAGCGGCCCTCCGTTGGCTGGCCGCTGATATTGGGCAGGGTACGGACCTGTGCATCTCTATACATCTGCCAGCGGCAAAGGTCAGCCAGCAGAACCGCTCGTCCTCGCCCGGAGGGAACGATTCCTCAGAACGCTTACCTTCAGAGGTGGAAACGGCGCTCTTTCGCATTGCCCAGGAAAGCCTGACGAATGCGGCGCGCCATGCGCGGGCCAGCAAGGTTGACGTGAAACTGCTCCGCCAGCCTGAAGAAGTGACTCTCAGCATCTGCGATGATGGCCGGGGATTTCTGCTTCCGTCCATCCCTGATGCGCCTATTCTGCGCTCTGGCCTTGGATTGACTGGCATGCAGGAGCGAGCGCGCCTGTTGGGCGGAAGTCTGGAGATCACCTCTCATCTGAACCAGGGCACAACGATCCGGGCCGGTATTCCCCTGAAGAGGGTGCAAGCAGAGAAAAGGACTCGCTGATGGATCAGTTCGCTGATGCTTCGCCGAGGTCTGGCGCTCCTCAATTTCACGACGCAGCGCCTATTCGCGTGCTGCTTGCCGATGACCACGATATTTTGCGCGAAGGTCTCAAGGCGCTGCTCACGATGCACGGCGAGGCGATCATTGTCGGAGAAGCCTACACCGGGCGCGAGGCAGTCGAACTGGCCGAGCAACTGAAGCCAGATGTTGTCCTACTGGACCTGTCGATGCCCGAATTGGATGGCCTGGAAGCCTGCCGCCGCATTCGCGCGCGGGTGCCCCAGGTGCAGGTGCTGGTGCTGACCATGCACGAGCGTGAGGAGTATCTGCGGCAAGCACTGGAGGCCGGAGCCGCTGGCTATATCGTGAAGCGCACGGCGGCAGCAGAACTGCGGCTGGCTGTGCGCGCCGTTGCGCGTGGCGATACCTTTCTCTCGCCCTCGATGGCGCGCGCGCTGGTGCAAAATTATCTGGCTCTGCGCGAGGAAGGCGCGCCTGCTGATGGCTCGGCTGATCCCTATGAGAGCCTGAGCAGCCGGGAGCGGGAAGTTCTTAAGCTGGTGGCCGAGGGATGCACCAACCAGGAGATTGCCGAGCGCCTTGTGCTGAGCGTGAAAACGGTCCAGGCTCATCGCGCCCGGTTGATGGAGAAACTTGGCCTGCGCGATGTGACCCATCTGGTGCGCTATGCTGTGCGTCGTGGGCTAGTTGACCCGGAATACTGAGCAAGCGTTATTTGGAAAGAGGACGCTCTTCCCTGGTTGATCTTTTGCCGAGGATGCCATGCAGACAGAATCGCCTTCTCCTTCGGGCGCCCCTGAGTCGGATAGGGCCGCTTCCCCATTGCGCCCACGTCGCCTCTGGCTGGCTATTTTGGGGTCATCATCGTGCTGGCTCTTGTGGAGGTGGGCTATCAATACTGGCGGAACTCCCCCAGCGCGACATCGCCTTCTGTCGCGGGGCGCCCCCTCTCCAATGCGCAGACACACCTGCATACCATTGCCCTGGGGGATACCCCTGCTACGCTCTATCTCGGCACACACTTTGGCCTCTTCTGGAGTACCGATGGCGGGCGCACCTGGCCCCAGCAGCGTGGCGCGCTCGCGGACCTGATGATTACTTCGGTGGCTGTCAGTCCAGTCGATCCGCGCCTGCTGGCGGTGATTGGCATTTCCAATACTGGCGATTCCAGTAAGAATGGCCTGTATATCAGCCAGGATGCTGGCGCAACCTGGCGGCTGAGCAGTCCGTCTCTCGCCAGTGCTGGCCTGGGAACCATCTCGCCGTATTTCGTCAGAGCGGGCGTCGATCAGCCGGGACACTGGTACACAGTGTTCCTGGGCGCTGGTCTCTATGAGACACATGATATGGGCGACCACTGGTCGCTTCTCACACCCGGCGATCTGGCAAGCATCCTCATGTCGAGTGTCCTCAGCGATGCGGCGGATAGCCAGCATGTGCTGCTGGGAACAGAGAATGGATTGTATCAAACGAACGATGCTGGCGCGCATTGGGATCAAGCGCCGGGGATTACCGGTAGCGTGCTGGCTCTGCTGAGGCTGCCAGCGCAGCCGGAAACCCTGTTCTGCGCGACGGATACCGGGCTGTGGCGTTCCACCGATGACGGCGCGCATTTTGCCGGAATCTCCGCGCCGTCTTTCAGCCAACTTGCCGTATCTGGCAGGCAGAGCGAGGAGTTGTACGGGGTAAGTGGGCAGCAACTCTGGCGCTCGACGGATGGAGGCAGCCATTGGGTAGTCGCTGCCAACCTGGATCGCTCTGATCTGATTGCCATCATCGGCGATCCTACTGATGCTCAGAAGCTCTATGTCGGCTACTTCTTCCCTCCGGCAGTGTATCGCAGTCAGGATGGAGGACGCTCCTGGCAGGTGATCACGTCCTGATGATCCCCTCGGCGCGTGGCGCTTTTGAAAATTAGGAACTTTATTCACGCGAAATAGGGAATGATCCTGATCGCTTTGTCGGCGCGTCTGTCCTATACTTCCTGGCGCGGGTGAAGACTTCGCGCCTGGCATGGTTGCCAGGCTAATGAGTGTGCCAGATGGCGTTTGTGCTGAAAGGGTTTCTCGTAATGATGCGCTTTTTACATAGCTTTCGAGGGCTCTGGCTGGCCGGACTGCTGGCGCTGGCTGGCGCGATGGGGACGAGTGTCCTGCTCGCCGGGATCGCCTCTGCCCATGCCAGCTACGTGAGTTCTGACCCGGAAGCGGGCGCCGTTGTGAAGACGGCCCCCACCCAGGTGACGGTCCACTTTGCCGAGAATGTCAATCCCCAGGGTGCGAACGGGATACCGAGCAGCCTTCAGGTCTTCCTGAAGCCAGAACTCAAGAATACCTTCTATTCTGATGAGGATGCCACCGAGGTTGACAACGGCAAGACGCAGTTCCCCCTCTCCGATGCCAAAACCATGACCATCCCTATGAAGGGGGCTGGCAACGGCATTTACGAGGTCTACTGGCACACGGTCTCAGCTGATGATGGTCATGAAGATAGCGGCGTCTTCTTCTTTGGCGTTGGCACCGGCAATGTGCTGGGGACCGGCAGCGTGTCTCCTTCCAGTCCTTCCCAAACGAATGCAGCTTCTAGCGGTGTTGGTGTCTGGGTGCCCATCCTGGTAGGTATTCTTGCGCTCTTGCTTGGCGGCGCACTCGGCGTCTGGTTTGCGCGCCGCATGAACCTGCCGAGCGGTGGTCAGCCCCCTGCCCCGGTCACGCCTGCTCCGAATACGGTTGGAAAACCCTAGACATAGTTTGCGGGTTGAGTATCCACGCGAGTGTTTAACGAGAGATACTATAAGGCCATCGCAGCGGCCCGGCTCCACGTCCGTACTCCTCTATTCGGATGGGGAGCCGGGCTGTGTATCAGGAAGGAGGGAGATGCATGCACGTCCGGCGACGCTTTTTGGTACTCCTTGGCGGGGCGATCTTCTTTGCTCTGAGCCTGCCATTCGTGTCCTTTGTCTTACTCTCCCATCCTGCTGTGTCTCAGGCGCCTCGCCCGATCCATGTGGAGGTCTATCGTGAGCCATCGAACTCGCCAGAAGGCGCCGTCTCGCTCAGCAGCCCTCCTACCCTGCTGGTACAACTGGTCGATGCCGATGGGCGATTGGTCGATCATGCAGACCTCCAGACGGTTGCCAACATGCCGACGATGGATATGGGGCCGCTCGCCTTCCAGCCGCAGCAAGTGGGGCATGGCTTGTATGTGTTGCGCCTGTCATTTACTATGCCGGGAGCCTGGTGGGTTCGCCTGGATGCGCAGGCGCCCAACCATCAGAAGGCCAGTCAGACGCTCAATTTCTGGGTGCAGGACAGTCCGCAGAGCGGCTAAAATAGGATCAGACCCATCCACATCTGCAAGGAGCAGGCCGCATCCGCGAGCCGTCGCTGAACACCAGGAACCGCCCTGGCTTCAGGAACGTGATCCCACACCGCGCTGAATCCTGCTGGTAGCGCCGCCGACCCTGGCGGCGCCAGGACCGCGCCAGCCACCGTGCTGGCGCTTTCAGCAACAGCGACACTTGACTAGGATTTGGTATGATACACTCAGGGCGTAAGCAGCATACTTGCGCTGAAAGCTATCGAAGCAAGCAGGATGTTCGATTGCCCGGTGGAATGTACATCCCATGAAAAACATCCAATCTGCCATAGATGAATCCACGCAGGGCGACCTGCCGATATGCCGCCGAGGGCGGCATGCACGCCATCTTGCGCTGGCTTCAACCCTGGCGATTGTGTTACTCCTGCTTTTGAGTGGCGTGGCATCGGCGCACGCGCTGCTGGCGCGCTCGGACCCGGCCAGTGGCGCCATTCTCAATGCTGATAAAGCGCCCACCCAGGTGCGCCTCTGGTTTACGGAAGAAATCAATCCGGTACTGACCAAGGCGATAGTCGTCGATCATAACAACCATGAGGTTGACCTTGGCAACTCGCAGGTCTCGTCATCTGATCCGCGAGAGTTGGATACTGGCTTGCATCAACTGCAACCTGGCTTCTATGTCGTCATCTGGAAGTCGGTCTCTGCCGAGGATGGGCACTCGGTTGGCGGTAATTTTCTCTTCCGGGTCCGGTTCCCCGATGGCACCGTTCCCGCGCTCCCAAGCGAGCTACCCACAGGACCGTCTGACTTTGCGAATAGTAACAATGGGCAATGCTTAACCGGCTCATCACCGCTGCTTTGTGCCCCATTGGTGCTTTCGGATTGGTTGGTTCTCCTGGCAGCAGTCGTCTGGGTAGGCGGAATGTTCTGGCAGGTGTACATCGTGGAGCGCGCCGCGCAGCAAGATCGGGCATTGGTAGCCACTGCCATTGCGGCAGCGCGGCGCTTTCGGCGCGTCGCCCTGATCGCGCTGCCTTTCTTCTTGTTGGTGAATGTTACCTATGTGATGGGGCAGGCCACGTTGGAAGGCGGAGACCTGGGCAGCGCCTTTTCGCCAATCATCTGGGGTGGTATCTTGCTGCATAGTTCTTTTGGCATTTTCTGGCTCCTGCGGGAGTTGCTGGCGCTGCTGGCGCTGCTCTTCCTGATAGCCATTCCTGAACAACCTGTTACTGAGGAAGCCTGGCGTCCGCCTTCGGCGCTCAATTGGTCTCGCATGGCCCTGGGCTTGCTCCTGTTGCTGGCGCTGGCGTTTTCGGGGCATGCCGCAGCGGCCCAAGCGCGCGGAGGCATTGGCTCATTTGCTGTGTCGGTGGATTGGCTGCACCTGCTGTCAACCTCGCTCTGGGTTGGTGGCATCATCTTTATCGTTCTCACGCTGATGCCTGCCATCTGGGGTTATGAATCGACGGAACGCGCGCAGGCGCTGGTCAAGCTGCTGCCGCGCTTTTCAGTGATCGCGCTGGTCAGTGTGGCCGTTGCGGCGCTCAGCGGCTCGTTTAACGCCGATTTGCAGCTTACCTCCTGGGATCAGTTTATCAACACCTCCTATGGCCGGACGCTGATCATCAAGATTTTGCTTTTTATCGTGATGATGCTGATCAGCGCCTACCATGCCTTCCGCATTCGGCCTGCATTGGCAAGAGAGTTGGTCGCCTGGGATCGCCTGGAAGGCGCGGCCTTGCCCGCCATTGCTGGCGCGGAGACTGATGAAGAACCCGGTCTCGATGGCAAGCAACAGGCGCCAGCGCCTGCGGCACACAACAGAGGCAAGAAAGCCGCGCGTGAGGCTGCCCGACGAGTTCCAGCGGGGGCAGCGGCGCGCCCAGAACCAGCCGCGCCAGAAGCTGAAGAGGCGCTCAAAGTATCGGAGGGAGAGCCTGCCAGCGATACAGGCGAATCTCAAGCAGCGGCAGACACAGCAGAAACAGACTCTGCGGATGCGCAGGAAGCGCCAGGCGCGACCAACGTGAAGAGGCCGCAGCGAAAGCCTGTGACTGAATCGGCGCGTGTGCTGGCGCGGGTTGAACGCTTGAGCGAGCAACTGCGTCTCTGGATTCGGCGCGAGGCGCTGTTGGGCATGGGCGTGCTGTTCTGCGCCGCGCTGCTGGGCGGGCTGGCCGGGTCGCTGGCGCCAACCCTGCCTGGTGTGCCCACGCTGACGGCTACCACCAAAACGCCGGTCGATATGACCCAGTCAGTCGGTGGCCTGCAAGTGACCTTGAAGGTTGCCCCGGCGAAGTTCGGCACGAACAGCGTTGGCATGCTGATCGTCGATGCCAAGACGGGCAAGCCGATTGATGGGGCGAATGTCCATCTGATTGTCAACATGGTCGAGATGGATATGGGCACCGGCACGAGCGATCTTCAGGGCGTCGGCGGCGGGTTCTATACCGGCCAGGTTGATTTGCTGATGGGAGGGCACTGGACGATCCAGGTCCAGATACGCACTCCCCAGAATCCCGACGTCATTCAGCGCGTGACCTTTACAATCCCCGTCTCTTACTGAAAACCCCATGCGGTTGAATCCTGCTGGCGCCTGAAGGGCCAGCGATGATGCAACAAGATCGAGTATGATATAGTAGATGCAGGCAAAGGCTATCAACGACAGGAGGGGCGTCGCGCTATGGTGCTAACAGAACGGCCAGCCGGAATGGAAACGAGCCTGCGCAATCCAGGCATCCCCCTCGATCTGGAGCGCGTGGCGCAGGTGGATGTGAACCGTAGTGCGGTGGAACGCCGCGCCGCCACGCTGGTGACGCGCCGCACGGTCAAGAAAGAGTGGCAGGCGGCCTGGCTGCTGCGCGCCATCACCTGCCTGGACCTGACCACCCTGGCCGGGGACGATACGCCAGGCAACGTGCGCAGGCTCTGCGCCAAAGCGCGCACGCCGCTGCGTCAGGATATGCTGGAGGCGCTAGGCGTGGAGCATCTGGGGATACACGTCGGCGCCGTCTGCGTGTATCATAACCTGATCTCCCCGGCGGTGGAGGCGCTGCGCGGCACCGATATTCCGGTGGCCGCTGTCTCGACGGGCTTTCCTGCCGGGCAGAATCCCTTTGAGCAGAAGCTGGGCGAGATTCGCGCCTCCGTGCAGGCGGGCGCGCGCGAGATCGATATTGTCATCTCGCGGGCGCATGTGCTGACTGGCAACTGGCAGGCGCTCTATGACGAGGTGCGCGCCTTCCGCGAAGCCTGCGGCGACGCGCACCTGAAAACGATCCTGGCGACGCACGAACTGGCGACGCTGCGCAACGTGGGCATGGCAAGCTGGGTCTGCATGATGGCGGGGGCCGATTTTATCAAAACCTCAACCGGCAAAGAGGCGGTGAATGCCACATTGCCGGTGGGGATTGTGATGACACGCGCCATCCGCGAATACTACGAGGAGACGGGCTATAAAGTCGGCTTCAAGCCCGCCGGGGGCATCCGCGCGGCCAAAGACGCGCTCAACTGGCTGATCTTGATGCGCGAGGAACTCTGCGAGGAGTGGACACGCCCGGCGCTCTTCCGCCTTGGTGCGAGCAGCCTGCTCTCCGACATCGAGCGCCAGCTATCGCATTTCCTCACCGGCCACTACGCCGCCGCCCATCATTTCCCGATGCCATAGCGAGCAACAGGAGCGTACTCATCTCCGTAGATAGATTGTCAGGCTCGCTGGGGGCCATCAATGAAATACTGGCAATGCTTCGAGATATTGCCAGGAAAGTGAGAAACAGCATGCTTACATGGCTTAGTAAATTTTTTCTGGGTAAGGTGATCGACGCGATTTTACGCACCTTCTTCAAGAAAAAATAGCCATTTTCCTCGCACCCGTAAATTCTGTAAATTCTTGCCAAGAATTTACAGAATTTACGGGTGCGAATACATCCGAGAAACGTAATAAGAAGGTCAAACTTTCAAGCGAGCGCTCACAGAATTGACGGGTGTGGGAACGTTGTGGCTCTCAGGTTTCACGATACCGGGCAAACAATCTATAGCTTCGGCACAACGTTTCTGGTTGTCTGCCCACGCTGCCATCGGCGCGCCAGCGTGGTCCCGCAGCCGGGGACGGAGCCGAAGCTGTTTGGGCCACGCCGGTTGACCTGCGCCAGATGCGGCTATAGCAAAGACTGGCAGGGCCATCTGGTGAGTATGGGCGGGCCGGTGGACTGGTATTTTCGCCAGCCGGTCTGGCTGCAAACGCCCTGCTGCGGGCAGACGCTCTGGGCTTATAATGAAGAGCATCTGAACTTTCTGGAGGCGTATATCAACGCTGGTCTGCGCGAGCGCGTGCCCAATCGCAATAAGAGCCTTGCCAGCCGGTTGCCAGGCTGGATGAAGGACGCGCACAATCGAGCCGATGTGCTAAAAGGGATCGAGCGGCTGCGACAGAAGCTGAAATGAGAGAGGAGGCGTCTATGCGCGTTGCTGAGATTTTCGAGACACTGGAATATGGCCCGGCGCCAGAGGCCGCGACGCCAGCGCTGGAGTGGATTGAGCAGCATGGGCCGGAGTTCAAGCTGTTTATCAATGGGCAGTGGGTCGCGCCGCTGAGCGGCGAGTCTTTTCAGAGCATCAATCCCTCCACTGGCAAGCCGCTGGCACGGCTGGCGTCTGCCGGGCAGGCGGATGTGGACGCGGCGGTGGAGGCGGCGCGCAAAGCCTTCGGCCACTGGAGCAAGACGCCGGGGCATGTGCGCGCCCGCTATCTCTATGCCATCGCGCGCCATATCCAGAAGCATTCGCGGCGGCTGGCTGTGCTGGAATCGCTGGATAATGGCAAGCCCATCCGCGAGACGCGCGATATTGATGTGCCATTAGTCGCCAGGCACTTCTATTATCATGCCGGCTGGGCACAGTTGATGGAGAGCGAGTTTGCAGGCTTCGAGCCAGTGGGCGTCGTCGGCCAGATTGTGCCCTGGAACTTTCCGCTGCTGATGCTGGCATGGAAGATTGCGCCCGCCCTGGCGATGGGCAACACGGTCCTCTTGAAGCCCGCCAAGGTTACCGCGTTCACGGCGCTGGCTTTTGCCGTAATCTGCCAGGAGGTGGGCTTGCCGCCGGGCGTCGTCAATATCGTGACCGGCGATAGCAAGATGGGCGAGATGATCGTGCGCCATCCGGGGATTGATAAGATTGCTTTTACTGGCTCAACCGACGTGGGCCGCTTCATTCGCCGCGAGACGGCAGGCAGCGGCAAGCGCATCTCGCTGGAGCTTGGCGGCAAATCGCCCTTCATCGTCTTTGACGATGCCGACCTGGACAGCGCGATAGAGGGTGTGGTGGACGCGATCTGGTTCAACCAGGGGCAGGTGTGCTGCGCGGGTTCGCGGCTGCTGGTGCAGGAGAATATTGCCGAGAAGATGATTGCCAAACTGCGCGAGCGGATGGAGAAACTGCGCCTGGGCGATCCGCTGGATAAAGCAGTGGATATTGGCGCGATTGTCTCGTCGGCGCAGTTAGAGAAGATACAAAGCCTGGTTAATCAAGGCGTAGAAGAGGGCGCGACGCTCTGGCAGCCCTCGTGGGCCTGCCCGACGGAGGGCTATTTCTTTCCGCCCACGCTCTTTACCGGAGTGGCTCCGGCGGCGACCATCGCGCAGGTGGAAATCTTTGGGCCGGTGCTGGTCTCGATGACCTTCCGCACGCCAGCCGAGGGGGTGGCGCTGGCGAACAACACGCGCTATGGCCTGGCGGCGAGCGTCTGGAGCGACAATATCAATCTAGCGCTGGATGTGGCGCGGCAACTGAAGGCTGGAACGGTCTGGGTCAACTGCACCAACCAGTTCGACGCCGCCTCTGGCTTTGGCGGCTACCGCGAGAGCGGCTTTGGGCGCGAGGGCGGCAAGGAGGGTCTGTTCGAGTATATCCGCCCGGCCTGGGAGACGCGCTTGCTGGCAGGCGCACAGACAGAAGATAACGCGCCGGAGATGGCGAACCACGCTGGCGCGACGAACGGCAACGGGCGGGCGAAGCGCGCGCGGCCTCGCGCCTCGGCGTCGGGCGTGGGGGCTATGAGCGCCAACGGCTTTGGCGACCACGATGGCTACACGCTGCCGCCGATTGATCGCACGCCCAAGCTCTTTATCAATGGCAAACAGGCGCGGCCAGATTCCGGCTACAGCCGCTTTGTCCCTGGTCCGGGCGGGCAGATGATTGGCGAGGTCGGCGAGGGCAACCGCAAGGATATGCGCAACGCGGTGGAGGCGGCGCACGCTGCGTCAGGCTGGGCGGCGGCGACGGGGCATAATCGCGGCCAGATTCTCTATTATCTGGCCGAGAACCTCTCGGTGCGCGAAGAGGAGTTTGCCCGGCGCATCGCTTCGATGACCAGCCAGGCGCTGGAGGATGCACGCGAAGAAGTGGCGGCGTCGATTGCGCGCCTCTTCACCTACGCAGCCTGGGCGGATAAATACGATGGATTAGTGCATCACACGCACATCCGCGATGTGACGCTGGCGATGCCAGAACCCATCGGGGTGATCGGCATGGCCTGCCCAGACGAATGCCCGCTGCTGGGTTTTGTCTCGCTGGTGGCCCCGGCGATAGCGATGGGCAATACGGTTGTCGTCATCCCCTCCGAGAAGTATCCGCTGAGCGCGACGGACTTCTATCAGGTGCTGGAAACCTCCGATGTACCCGCTGGCGTCGTAAATATCGTGACCGGCGCCCGCGAGCCGCTGGCGCAGGTGCTGGCCGACCATGATGATGTCGAGGCTATCTGGTATTTCGGCACGGCAGGGGGCAGCCGCAAGGTGGAATACGCCTCGGCGGGAAATATGAAGCGCACCTGGGTGAACTATGGGCACGCCCGCGACTGGTACGACCCGGCACAGGGCGAGGGCCAGGAGTTTCTGCGCGAAGCCACGCAGGTCAAGAATATCTGGGCGCCCTACGGTGAGTGAGTCGGTTTGACCGCTTCGCCCGTTCTCTTTTATAGAGGCGGTTGTTCTGCGTCGTGTGCCTGGTGCGGCCCGAAAGTTGCAGGAAGTATAGCGCGATTGCCTGAAGCTGGCCGGGTTGTTCAGTTGTCTCGATTGGTTGGCGCCTGGCTCTTTTAGGGGATAGCCGGATGTGAGCAACTTCACAATGAAGCAAATAACAAAGCTTCAGAGCCGATGCTATAAGCCCTGCTGCGAATAGCTGCTTATGCTGTGCCTGGTCGATATGTTGTATAATTGGAACAAAAGCGAGCTTCCAGATCATTCTGGTCTCTCTTTATGACCTATCTCTTATGAGTTGTTAAATCTGTCCTTTCAACAACCTACGAATGCGCCGCTGCGCGGGCGCAGCGGAAACTCCCTGAGAAAAAGGCGTGACATGATGGAAGGAAAGACACACAAGCGCGCAAGCGGAAGGCGACGGCTGGAGTGGTGTCTGGCTGTTCTCGCGGTCAGCCTGATGCTGTTTCTGACGGCATGTGGGTCATTGACCCCCAAGGGCCAGGCCGCCCAGCAAGAAAAAGCCCGATTGGATTCGCAGATTCAGCAGGCGGTGAAGCTGGGCGTGCCCAATAGCATGCTGGACCCCATACGCCAGCAAGAGGCGAAGGTCGCCAACCAATTGCAGCCGTTGGGACTCTTCGGCGATCAGAACCCTGACAGCGCCTACCAAAGCGCGATTACCAGCTATCAGGTGCTTGAAAGCGAAGTGACAACGGTCTTTGCCCAGGCCACTCAGCAGGCACAGTCCCAGGCGCAGCAAGATATTCAGGCGTTCGATGCGCTCTTGCAGGCGCGCCAGAACCAGGGATTTGCCAATGAGGTTCCGGGCTATCAGGCGCGGATGACTCAGGTGGAGCAGCAGTTTGAAGCGGGGAAGACGCCCAACGATTTCAAGCAGGTGAGCGCGTTTGCCCGCCAGCAGACGGAAGCCCTGCAATTGCTCTGGCCCACCTATCAGCAGTTGCAGACGCTGCAAGATTCCATCAATCGGATGGATCAGGCCGGATTGAGTACCACGCTGGGCAAGCAAGAATATCAAGACGATCTGACAACGTTCCGCGCCGCCAGCCAGCCTGAGCAGTATCAGTCGCTGATGGCGACGCTCTCTACACAGATCGATCAGTTGGCTGCCGATCAGGTGGCAGCGATCCCCTTTATCGGCGCGGCGATGCTGGCTAACTTCCAGCAAATGATCACACAGGCCCAGACCTATGGCGCCGAAGTGTCCCAATATCAGCAGGAGTTGGCGCAAGACCAACAGGATTTGCAGAACGCGCACACCTTGCAGGCATATCTGGACCTTTCATCGCGCATCCGCACCCAGACGGCCAATCTCCAGACGGCGGTGATTAAATACAAGACCACCTACGATCTGCAACAGTTGAAGACATTGATCGGCACGACCAATATCGTCAACGACTACGAGTATCAGGATGGCACCGATGCCTATGGCGATCAGATGGCGAACCTGCAAAACGCCCGGACGAATGATGACTATCAATCCGTTGATAATCAGGTGCAGATTCTGCTGACGAATCTGCACGCGCTGCTGTCGAACCTGACGGATAATACGCCGCACAATCAGGCGCATGCGGCTGATCTGCAACTGATTCAGGCATATCACCTGACGGGGAGGGTGATAGTCACATCGATGACAGAACAGACGACGCGGCTGTATGATAACGGCCAACTGGTACGGACCATCCCCGTTATCACCGGGCAGCAGGCAGCGCCCAGCCCGCCAGGTCTGTGGCATATCGTCTTTATGGGCACACACCTGACCTTCTCGTCCTCAGACCCGCCTGGTTCGGCGCTCTGGTATCCGCCCACACCGATTAACTATGGGATGGAATACCATTGGGATGGATTCTTCTACCATGATGCCACCTGGCGCTCCTACTTTGGCCCAGGCGGGAATCTGCCGCATAATGATTACACCTCCGGCAAGTATTCGGATAACGGCTCGCATGGCTGCATTAACATGACGCTCTCCAACGCCACCTGGCTCTATAGCTGGGTAAGTGTGGGCACTCCGGCGATTGTCTACTAGCTCAACTGAGCGCAAAGGGTGGAGACATGTGTCTCCACCCTCCTCTGGCTTATTTTCCATCAGCTTCTTTGGCTGGCTGCGGCAGAAATGTGCCCAGAAGGATTTGCAGAAAACTGGCAACGATGACGGGCACGAACGCCAGTGCCGGAATGCCGCTGAGATCCCAGAGGCTGCCGCCGATCAGCGGTCCACAAAAGGCGCTGGTGTAGCCCAGGGTCAGCAGGATGCCCGTGTAGCCAGCAACCTCGTGTTCTGGGGCCAGCAATGGCGGAAGCGCCAGCCCCAGCAGAAAGACAGCGCTGGAGCCTGCGCCGATCATGCCTATCCAGATGAGCGCGGTGCTGACGGGCGCAAAGAGATAGCCGAAGATACCCGTGACGCAGAGGACGCCCGACACGAGGAAAGGCCAGCGTCGCCCGGCCAGGAAGGCGGCAAAGACGGTGATGAGAATGCTGGTGGGAAGCTGCATCGCATTCAGCACGTTCAGGGCTGCGCCTGTGGAGGCTTCGCGTCCCAGCGCCTTGTCATAGTTGGGAATCCAGGTATTCATGGCGAAGTAGACTAGGCTGCCTGAACCAATGAGCAGGCCCATGCGCCAGCCACGCCAGGTGTTCCAGCCCGCCTTCCAGCGTACCACCCCGCGTGCAGTTGCGCCCCAGCGGGCGCGCGGCGCGAAGGCCAGCCAGAGGATAAGCACGGCAATGATGGGCACGCCCCAGAAGATGAACGTCACCCGCCAATCATTCGTGCCCAGCAGCATCAATACAGGAACCGTCAGTACGGCGGCCAGCACTTCGCCGATGATCAGCCCGTTCGAGTAAATGCCAGTGGCAAGGCCGATGTGATTGGGAAACCACTGGCGCACCAGCACCGGCAGGGCCGGTTGAGCGATGGCAATGCCCAGGCTGAGCAAGACGGTGAACGCAAAGAGCGGTACGGCGGTTGGAATGAATGCGCGCAGCAAGGCGCCCGCCGCCAGCAGGCAAAGCCCGACGGCCACTGTCGAGCGCGCGCTGGCGCGCGCCACCAGAAATGCGCCTGGGACCGCTGCCAGACCCAGCAGCAGGATGGGCAGGGAGGTGAGCAATCCAGTCGCCGTATACGAGAGACCGAGGTCTTGGCGAATCTGCGGCAGGACAGGCGGCACGGCCAGCAGGACAGTGCGAAGATTGATGGCGACGAGCCAGGCCAGCCCAAGAAACGTAAACGCCGCGCGACGCGGAATGACGGGTGCAGCGACAGGGGATGGAGCAGCCAACGATTGACCTCGCGTATTGTGATAAGAAAGACTATAGCAAGGGTCAGACTATGGCGTCAAGCCAGTAAACATGCTGCATCAACCAGGCTTTCTGGCAGTGACGATGGCGTAGCCGAACGTGCCTGCGCGCACGGCCTCTGCTGCGTTGCGCGCCAGTGTTCTGGCCTGGTCGAAGTCCACGTTGGGTAGGTCCATCTTCTTGAGTTTCACCAGCAGCTCGGCCCCCAGCAGGCTGGTGCGAACGTCCTGCACCAGCCTGCTCAGCGCGTCGTTGTGCGGCTCAACTTGTTCGGCATCCAGCCCCGCGCATTCGAGATAGCGGGCATATTGGTCGAGCGGCTGGGCGTCGGCAATGCAGGCAATCCAGGCGAGCAGCCCTTGCAGTTCGGGCGGCACCGCATCGGAGCGCGTCAGATCGCTCAGCCCGACGCGGCCACCAGGGCGCAGCACGCGGGCAAACTCTGCGGCGGCTGCGCGCTTATCCGGGAAGGTGCAGAAGGCGCACTCGCAGATCACCGCGTCAAAGCTCTCGTCGTCTACTGGCAGGCGCTCAGCATCACCTTGCGTAAAGCGAACGAGATCGGCCACCGCTGCCTGCTCCGCCGCCTTGGTGGATTGGCGCACCAATTCGTCGCTATACTCCACGCCCAGCACCTCGCAGCCAAAGCGTTGCGCCAGGAAGATGGCGCTGGTTCCCTGCCCGGAGGCCACATCCAGCACGCGCTGTCCCGCGCCCGCGCCCAGGCTCAGGAGCGATCCCAGGCGCCCGGTCAGGTCCAGCCCGCCAGGATGAAACGAGTCGCCCAGCAGCAGCCGCGCCCAGTCGCTTTGATAAACCGCCGCGCAGCAAGCTTTCAGGTCAACGGCATCAGCCGCCTTGAGCGGCTTCGCCTGTAAATCCATCGCGTGTTCCCCTCCTAGAGCATCGGTCAAAACGTCGTATGTTCGCCTCAGCCTGCGCAGGCATGCTTTGTGGCGTAGCCTCCAGGCGCGGATTTATCCGCCAGCCACTCGGCGCCTACGGCTTTCTGACCGAAGTGCTATCGCCCGGTGGCCGGACTGCGCGCGTGTTCGTTGTGCCCATTCTGACGGACCTGCTGCTGGTAGGGCTGGTCGAACGAGAAGGTGAGCGGCTCTGGATAGAACGCCTCTCCGGCACGGCGCGCCCGGTTCCGGCCACGTTCGCGCGCCTCAAGCTGCGCGCGCGCCTGCTCGCGGTAGCCCACGCTGTTATAGGCACAGAAAGGGATTTGCTTGCCATCGGGGAGCAGAATCTCCTTGCAGCATTTCATCAGGTTTTTCTGATTGAAGGTCCAAGGGTCCATGAAGTCCTGGAGCATGATCATAAAGATGTGACTGGCAAAGGCGCCCAGATCAAGCCCATCAGCCAGGCCACACGCCGCGCAGGAGAGCGCGAACTGCTGGGCGTTCTTGTCCGAGCCGGGCACTGCCGAGGACGACCACAGACCCTCCAGCGCCTGTTTGATGTCTTCGCCGAGGTCGGGCGTCACGCGGTTGGTAATGTAGTCGAGATAGTCATCCACGTTCAGCACGCGCGGCAGCGGCAGCATAGTTTCGCCATCCACGTAGGCATAGGTGACGGAGTTGCAGGTGGGGAAGCAGCAGGGCACAGGCACAAAGTCCTTGACCACAAACAGGCCAGCGGTCTGCGCCTCAATCGCTTGCAGAATGTCGGGGATGGTGATGCGCTGCATTGGGTCGTGCGCGCCGTGTCGGCCCGCGTGGAAGGCTGGCTGGAAATTGATGCCGCGCACGGCAGGGTGATTGATCGCAAACCTGACGATCTCACCAACCTCGTGGAGATTGACGCCGCGCTCGATAGCCGGGACCAGCACCACGCCCAGGCCAATGGCCGCCAGCCGGTCTAGCGCGCGCAGTTTCTCATCCAGGATGTCTGGCTCGCCCCGAATCAGGCGATACGTCTCTTGCTCGAAGCCATCGAACTGAAAGTAGATCGAAGGGCGGACCTCGGCGAGATCGGCCAGGAAGGCATCATCGTTGGCGATGCGTTTGCCATTGGTATTGAGCATGACATACTTGATATTGCGCGCCCTGGCTGCGCGCATCATCGGCACAATCTGGGGGTGAATTGAAGGCTCCCCGCCGGAGAATTGCACCACTTCGGGGTTGCCTTCCGTCTCGACCAGATGATCAAGGATGCCCTCCACCTCTTCAAGCGTCAGGTTGAAACCCGCCCCGGCGTTGGCAAAGCAGAGCGGGCAGTCCATGTTACACGCGCTGTTCACTTCGATGATGCCCAGGCAGGCGTGCTGCTGATGGTCGGGGCAGAGGCCGCAGTCATGCGGACAGCCATGCTGGATCGCCGTCGAGAACTCCAGCGGAATCGTGCCTGGCTTGTTGAACCGGGAGGCCGAGGTATATGCCTGGGCATCCCCATAGACCAGCGCCTCGAACTGGCCGTGTTCTGGGCAGCGTTTGCGCATGTAGACTTTGTTTTCGCGCAGGAGGATGTGCGCGTCAATAACCCGCCGACATTCGGGACAAATGCTGCGGGTCAGTTCATAGAACACATAATCGACATCCTGTTTCTGGCGGGCGGACTGAGTATGGAACCCAGATGGTGTCATGCCTGCTCCTTGTCATCTTATCGTGCCGAGAAACGCCTATCTTGCTACCACTTTTATAGCTCGCGGAAAGCAGTGCAGCGCCACGTTGCTTCAAGGACACGGCGCCCGGTGTGACGCTCAGTTGAGGAACATGCTTTACCCCAGCGTATGCCCGATGGGCAGGTCATAGCGCATCTTTTTGCGCCAGAGCGTCGTGCGGCTGATGCCAAGCGCCTGGGCGGTGCGTTCCAGGCTTCCGCCCATCGCCCGGTAGGTTCTGAGGATCATTTCTGCCTCGGCGCTGGCGCGCTCCTCTTGCAGCTTTGCCCGCATCTGGCGCTTATCTGGTTGGGGTGGAGGAACCACAGGCGCGTTCATCTGGCTTGCGTGACTGCCAGCGATCAAGGGAAGCGGGATACGCTCCAGACCCAGGCGCACCGATTCCGGCAGGTCTTCCAGGGCGATCATGGCGCGCTGGGCAACGTAGATCGCGCGCTCCAGCGAGTTTTCCAGTTCGCGCACATTCCCCGGCCAGGGATACGCCTCCAGGGCGGCGAGGGCTTCCGGGGTAATGCCCAGAGGTCGCCCAAGCGCCCGGCTTTGCTGCTGGATGAAATGCTGCGCCAGCAGGGGAATATCGCCCTCGCGCTGGCGTAGGGCTGGAACGTCAATGGTGAAGACGTTGAGCCGGAAATACAGGTCGGAGCGAAAGTTGCCCTGCCGCGCTTCATCGGTCAGGTCTTTGTGCGTGGCGGCAATGATGCGCACATCCACTGGAACCACGCTCTGGCCGCCGATGCGCATAATCGTGCGCGTTTCAATTGCGCGCAGCAGACTGGTCTGGAGATCGCGGGGCATATCGCCTATTTCATCCAGAAAGAGCGTGCCGCCATGCGCCAGTTCGAATTTGCCGGGGCGGCCCTGTTTATCTGCGCCGGTAAATGACCCGCCCTCATACCCAAACAACTCGCTGGTAATCAATTCGCGTGGGATGGCGGCGCAGTTGATGGCGACAAATGGCCCATCGGCGCGGGCGCTGGCATTGTGGATGCTCTGGGCGAAGATCTCTTTGCCCACGCCGGTTTCGCCGTGCAGCAGCACATTGGAACTGCTGCCAGCAGCGATGCGCGCCAGGCGTATCGCCTCGACTAATGGGCGGCCCTCGCCAATAATGTTGGAGAACGTCAGGCGGGCGCGGGCGCCGCTCATCCGATGGACCAATCGCTGCACGCGCTCGATACTGCGCAGAGTCAGGACAAAGCCATCCGCCGCGCCAGCCTGTGGCTGAGTGCGCTGCCAGTTCGAGGTACTCGCCTGATCTGGCTGGCGCAGGGCAACCAGATCACGTACTGGCGTTGCCGGGTTGATCGCTTTGAGCGTGCAGAGACAGACCACGCGCCCCTGCGAGGTATGAAACGAGACCTCTTCATCAGTCATCTCACGGCCCAGACGCAGCGCGGTGGCAAGCACAGCAGGAATCTCCAGCACCTCACTGAGTTTGCGCCCGGCGGCGCGCGGCAGCGAGAGTCCTAGCAACTGCCCGGCCTTCGCGTTCATTTGCGAGATGGCGCCGTCGGCCTTCAGGAGCATGATGCCCTCGGAAAGTGTCTGAAGGATGGTCGTGAGTTCGGAGAGCAGGTCGTTGGCGCTGGTCAGCCAGAGGTGCATCTGAAGCTGGTTGGTCACGGCCTGGGAAGCTGCTGTGATCATGCCCAGCGTGTGCGGATGGCAATCCACGCAGCGGCCAAAGATCGCCAGCGCGCCCAGCGTCTGGCCGAGCGAATCGTGGATGGGCGCGGCTGAACCGCAGAAGGGGTGCAGGAAGGCGCAGAAATGCGCCGGGCCGCTGATCTGGATGGGAAAGGCATCGGCCAGGGCCAGTGACACGGCATTGGTTCCGGCTGCCTCTTCGCTCCAGGCAGCGCCAGGCACAAAGCCGATGGCCGCCAGTTCCCTGGCGATAGGCGCGTCCCCGACAATATCGAGCAAGACGCCCTCGGTATTGGCGAAGGCCACGACGCAGCCGGACCCTTCAACAAACTGATGTAAATCTTCCATTGCCGGGCGCACCAGCATCAATGGCCCGCGCGCCACGTCAGGCGCGAAGTGCTGCGCTGGTGGAACCCTGGCGGGGCGACGCGGATCAAGCCCGCGGCGGCGGCAGCGCTGCCAGGAGAGCGCGACGGCAGGTGGTAACTCGTCGCCCTTGAGCAGCCCCTCATCGACAAACTGCTCCCAGGCGCGTTGAAGCGGATGCAGCGACACTGCGTTGCTCATCGTCTGCCCTCCCTTGCGCAGATCGATTCCTCGGCATGTTGCATATGTTTCTCGTGCTTGTTTCTCAAGTGTAACGCACTCGTTGCATTTTTGCAATACCCTGCGCTTTTCTGTTCAATGGAATGGTGTCTGTCCTGGCAATTTATTTCAGGAACTCAACCGCATTAAGCCAGGCATAGAGAGGTTTCATACAGATTAGCAAGACGAAATGGCGTCGAATTGGGATGCTGCGCCATGAATTGGACCCGACGGTGCTTTTAGAACACTATCCTTCCCTACTTTCATGTCACCGTTTGCTCCCCGGCTGGGGATTGAGAAAGGAGGCATAGGCGTCATTTCCCTGCTCTCTTGTCCGGTTCGTATCCCTGATTCACAGCAATAGAGCTTCGCAGAAGGAGGCTGCCTGCGGGCAGAAACACACGTATGGGTAAGCAACCAACATTGGCTCAGAAACTTGGCGCAGAGGTTCTCGGCACGGCGCTGCTGGTTCTGATTGGGGCTGGCTCAGTTACTGCAACAGTGACCCTGGACAAAACCGTGCCCTTCTCAGAGACGCAACTGGGTGTGATCGCCCTCGCCTTTGCCTTCATCATCATGGCAATGGTATATACCATCGGAAAGGTTTCCGGCTGTCAGATTAACCCGGCGATCAGCATCGCGCTCTCCCTGACGGGGCGGCAAGCCTGGACCGCTACAGTGATGTATATCGTCGCTCAGTTCATCGGCGCTATTATCGGGGCGCTGGCGATTGTCGCCTTGTTTGGCACTGGCGCTGCCACTGGCGCTGGTCTCGGCGTCACCTCCTTTGCGGACTCAACCCCGGTGATTCAAGCCGTGTTTGCCGAGGCGATTGGCACGTTTATCCTGGTTTTCACGGTCTATGGCATCGCGGTTGATCCACGCGCGCCTGCCGGTTGGGCTGGTCTGGTCATCGGCCTGATTGTTGCAGGTGTGATCTACGTCGTCGGCCCTGTGACCGGCGCGTCATTGAACCCGGCTCGTACCTTTGGGCCTGTGCTGATTCAGGCGCTCTTTGGTGGCAAACAGTTCTGGGGGCAGTACTGGGTCTATATCGTGGGTCCGGTGGTCGGCGCTGCCCTTGGTGCTTTTGCCTACGATTTCCTTGCCAGCCCGAAAGCTGCAACAACGGCAGCAGAAGCTCCAATTGAGGCAGCGGAGAAAGTCAAAGCGTAGCGCGGTTTGCTCCCAGGCAAGGGCACGGCTGTGGCGCCCCTGCCTGGGAATACAGCAGTGGTTTGGCACGTCTCTGGCAGCAAGATGGATTGTAAACCCAGCAGCAACACAGGAGAAAGCAATGAAGAAGCTGATCAACCGCCCCGAAGATGTCGTGAAGGACGCACTGGCGGGGATGCAAGCAGCGCATGGTGATCTTATTCGCGTAGACTTCGAGAATCAAATCGTCGTTCGGGCCGACGCTCCGGTGCGGGGCAAGGTTGGGGTGGTCTCTGGCGGCGGCAGCGGCCATGAGCCGATGCACGGTGGGTTTGTTGGGCGTGGCATGCTTGATGCTGCCTGCCCTGGCGCGGTCTTTACCTCGCCAGTGCCTGATCAAATGCTGGCGGCAACAAAAGCGGTGAGTGGGGGCGCCGGAGTGCTGCATATCGTCAAAAACTATACCGGCGACGTGATGAACTTCGAGATGGCCGCCGAAATGGGTCAGGCAGACAATATTGAAGTGGCGAGTGTGGTCATCGATGATGATGTGGCCGTGAAGGACAGCCTGTATACCGCTGGACGCCGGGGAGTCGGCACGACGGTGCTGGCCGAGAAGATTGTTGGCGCGGCGGCGGAAGCTGGCGCACCGCTGGCGAAGGTCGCCGACCTCTGTCGCAAAGTCAACGCCAACGGGCGTAGCATGGGCATGGCGTTGACAAGCTGCACCGTGCCAGCAGCGGGCAAGCCAACCTTTGAGTTGGGAGACGATGAGATGGAGATTGGCATCGGCATTCACGGTGAGCCTGGCCGCACCCGGATGAAGCTGGCGCCAGCCGCGCAGATTGCCGAACTACTGGTCAATCCTATTCTCGAAGACCTGCCCTTCAAGAGCGGTGATCGCGTGCTGGCCTTCGTCAACGGCATGGGCGGCACGCCGCTGATCGAGTTGTATGTTATGTTTAATGAGGTCGCTAAAATCCTGAAGGGCAAGAACATCACGATTGCGCGCAATCTGGTGGGCAGCTATATCACCTCGCTGGAGATGGCCGGCTGTTCCGTCACCCTCCTGAAGTTAGATGATGAGATGACCCAGTTCTGGGATGCGCCAGTGCATACGCCCGCGCTGCGTTGGAGGGTTTGATCGATAACTCTGCCAGGTGAATAAAAAGCCCTGGCGTCTAAAGCGCGCGGCTAGAGGCGCTGCGGCGCCGCGAAGCCTGCCTGCGCAGGCTAGGTCCGGGCGTCTTAGCCCGCGCAGGCGGGCTTGGCGGCGCAGCCTCCAGGCGCGGATTTATCCGCCAGCCCGTCTCTGGCGTTGAGCCTTCTGCTGGTTGTATCTTGAGCGTATCGGGGATGGAGCGCCAGCATCCCTGCTGGCCGGGGTGGGGCCATCGTTCCGCGAGCGGAATCGTTTATCCGCAGGTCGTATCGCAGGTTGCAACTTGTGAGGAGAGAGCATTATGCCCGTCACTACGGAACAGGTCATTGCCTGGCTTCAACGGTCGGCTGCGGTCCTACGCGAGAATCGGGAGTATTTGACACAGCTTGATAGCCCGATTGGCGACGCCGATCATGGCGTCAATATGGATCGCGGCTTTACGGCGGTCATGGACAAGCTGCCAGGGGTGGCAGATAAAGATGCAGGAACGATCTTGAAAACCGTCGGAACGACGCTCGTTTCGACGGTGGGCGGAGCCAGTGGGCCGCTCTATGGGACGGCCTTTCTGCGCGCGGGCATGGCCCTGGCAGGCAAGGTGGAGTTGCAGGATAGCGATGTGCTGGCGGCTTTGCAGGCGGCGCTCGAAGGGATCATTGCGCGTGGCAAAGCGAAGCCGGGTGAGAAGACGATGGTGGATGCCTTGCAACCGGCCATCGAAGCCTTCAGAGCGGCGCTAGAGGCGGGCGATCCCTTGAAGGCTGCGCTGGCAAAAGCAACCGAAAGCGCCGAGCAGGGTATGAAAGCGACGATCCCCATGCTGGCGACGAAAGGCCGGGCAAGCTATCTGGGCGAACGCAGCATTGGGCATCAAGACCCAGGAGCCACATCGTCCTGGCTCTTCCTACGAGCAATGGGGGGGTGATGATGTGACCGTAAGCCTGGTGATCGTTTCACATAGTCAGAAACTGGCAGAAGGCGTAGCCGAGCTGGCTGCCCAAATGGCAAACGGCAAAACGGTCATTGCAGCGGCTGGCGGAGCCTCCGATGGCTCCCTGGGCACGTCGGTTGATAAAGTCGTCGAGGCGCTTGCCAGGGCAGAGAGCGCCGAGGGTGTCCTGGTGCTGGTGGACCTGGGCAGCGCCAGCATGGCGGTGGAGATGGCGCTTGAGACTCTCTCGGAAGAGCAGCGCGCGCGGGTGCAGGTCAGTTCGGCGCCGTTGGTAGAGGGAGCCGTTGTTGCTGCCGTCGAAGCATCCATTGGCAGTTCGCTGAGCGAGGTTGCCGAGGCGGCAGCCAACGCTCAATCGCTCAATAAGTTTCCTTCAGAGGGGTGAACACGTATGGCATCTGCGAAAGTGACCATTACGCTGCTCAATAAAGTGGGCTTGCACGCGCGCCCGGCGAGCCAGTTTGTGCAAACGGCGGCGCGTTTCTCCTCGAAGGTGACGGTTTCGCGTCAGGCGCGCCAGGCGAATGCCAAAAGTATCTTGCAGGTGTTGGGTCTGGGCGCTGGTGGCGGAGCGGAAATTACCATCCAGGCAGAAGGTGACGATGCCGAGGCAGCTATCGAGGCGCTCAAACAATTGATTGCTGATAAGTTTGGTGAAGCTGAGTAGCAAAGGACACAGGCGGGTTTTGTGGCCGCAGGCCCATAGGCGCGAATTCAGTCGTCAGCAACGAAGGGGCATGACCATGACGACATCCCAACCAACCAGATCAGCAGGAGAGACGCTGCGGGGCGTGGCTGCCTCGCCTGGGGTGGCGCTTGGCCCAGTCTTTCTCTATGCTTCTCAATCTGCCCAGGCCATCGCTGTGCCTGTCGGGTCGGCTGGCACGCCGCCACGCTCAGCAGAGGCCGAGAAAGCGGTACTTCAGCAGGCGCTCGCCGTGGCCAGCGCCGAGTTGATGGCCCTCAGCGCCCAGGTCAGCCAGGAGATCAGTCTGGAAGAGGCCGGGATTTTTGAGGCGCAGGCGATGATGCTGCAAGACCCGACACTCAGCGAACCGGCAGAGCAGTTGATCGGCGCGCAGGGGCTGGATGCTGCCAGCGCCATTACCCAGGTCGCCGAGGAGCAGGCGAAGCAGTTAGAAGCGTTAGAGGACGAGACTCTGGCGGCGCGTGGCGCTGATCTGCGCGATGCCTTGCAGCGTGTCTTGCGTCTGCTGAGCGGCGCGGCTGCGCCAGACCTGGCCGAGCAGCTTGCCGCGCAGGGCAAGCCAGTAGTCCTGGTTGCCCGCGATCTGACGCCTTCTGATACGGCGCGGCTGCGGCCAGAGCAGGTATTGGGCATCTGCACCGCGCTGGGCGGGCCAACGGCGCACGCAGCTATCCTGGCGCGCGCGCTGGGCATTCCGGCAGTGACGGGACTGGGCGAGGACGCGCTGGCGCGGCTCCAGAGTGGCATGGAGATTGGACTGGATGGCGCGCAAGGGGTGATCTATCTGCGCCCCGCGCCGGATTTGCGCGCGCAGCTATTGGAAGCGGCGCAGCAGGGGCGCGCAGGTTCGAAGCAGCGCCAGGCGCTGGCGAATGCCTGGCGTAATCGCGCTGGCGCAACTGCCGATGGGCATCCCGTCCTTATTGCCGCCAACATTGGCAGCGGCGGCCCAGAGGAGGCCGAGGAAGCGGTTGTTACCTGGGGCGCGGAAGGGGTCGGGCTGCTGCGTACCGAGTTTCTTTTAAGTGACAGACCCACACTCCCCGACGAAGCCGAACAATACGCGCAGTATACAGCGATCTTCCAGGCGTTTGCCGCGCACTCCAGGCCGGGCGCGCCGCTGGTTGCCCGCACCCTGGACGCTGGAGCTGATAAGCCGCTCCCGGCGATCACGTCGCTGCTCGGCGGAGGTAGCGAGGCCAACCCTGCTCTGGGCTTGCGCGGCGTGCGCATTCATCTGGCCCATCCTGATCTCTTACGCGCCCAACTGCGCGCCCTCCTGCGAGCAGCGGGAGCCGCTGGCGTGGCGTTGCATATCATGTTTCCGATGATTGCCACCGTCGATGAGGTGCGCCGCGCCCGCGCCGTCTTTGATGCGGCGTGGCAGGAACTGGCTGACGCAGGAGTGAAGCTGCCGGAACACGTTCCCGTCGGCATCATGGTCGAAGTGCCCTCGGCGGTGCTGCTGGCCGACCAACTGGCGCGGGAGGCCGACTTCTTCAGCATCGGCACCAACGATCTGACGCAGTATCTCCTGGCTGCAGATCGGCTCAATGGGCGGCTGGGCAACCTCTATGATGTGCGCCAACCAGCCGTGCTGCACGCCATCGCACAGATCGCGCGGGCCGCGCGCGCAGCGGGGCGTCCGGTGGCCGTCTGTGGCGAGGCGGCGGGCGACCCAAAGCTTGGGCCGCTGCTGGTGGGCCTGGGCGTTGAGGAACTGAGCATGGCCCCTGCCAGCATTCCCACGATCAAAGAACTTCTGAGCCGCTTTACCATGAGCCAGCTTACCGGCCTGGCAGAGCGCGCATTAACCCTGGGAACGCTGGCAGAGGTCAGCGCCAGGCTTGACGAAGCATTGCAATAGGCTAGTTCACGACGCGCCGCTTGAACAGCCTGATGCCCGCCCAGAGGCAGCCGATGGCCGAGGCGCCGAGCGCCAGCAGCACCCAGCCGATGGCAAGCGTTTGCGGCGCCTGCCCGTGCAAGGGCGGAATCATGGCGTAGCGCAGCCCCTCGGCGGCGTAGGTCAGCGGGTTCAAGAGTGTGAGAATTTGGAACCACTTGATCGCGCTGAGCGATGCCCAGGGATAAAGTGTGCAGCCGGTGAAGATGAGCGGTGTGAAGACCAGCGCGAAGATGATCGGGAGCAACTGAATGGGCGCCAGGACCGCGATCAACAGGCCGAGCGCCGCGCCCACCAGCGCCACCAGCACCATCAGGCCAATCAACGCGCCGAGCAGGTCGGTGCGTACCTGAAAGCTGTTGCCCAGAACCAGGAAGGCTAATGGGAATACGAACGCGCCGCCGACGAGCGCGCGCAGCACAGCCAGCGCGACCTTTTCAACGGCCACCAGCGCGATGGGCAGCGGCGCCAGCAAACGATCATCGATCTCGCGGGTGACGGACAGATCGCGCGCCAGATCGACCGCCGGGCCTTGCAGCGCGGTGACAAACACAGTCAGCGCCACGACGCCTGGCAGCAGGAGGGTAGAGAAGCCAGCGTTGGCCGCGCCAATGGTCGAAAACACCTTACCGATCACGAACATCAGAAAGAGTGGCTGCATCAGCGTTTGAAGCAAAAAGGCGATTGCTTCCCGTCGCATCACCAGCAAATCGCGGCTGATGATGGCGAGCAAGGCAGTCAGGGTGGCTCTGGCGTTGCTGCGCGCCTGGAACCCGCGCTGCTGAGTAGAAGAGAGGCTGGCGCTCATGAGCGTAGTTTCCTTCCGGTCAGATAGATAAACACATCTTCGAGGCTCGGCTGCGCAAAACGCAGATCGAGCAAATCGCCCCGCGCTTGAATCACCGCCTGGGCGGCGCTTGCTAGCAGAGTACCAGCGCCCTCGCTGCTATAGACGCGAAAGGCTACTGTTTCCGGCTGGCCTTCCTCGCGTTTTGGCCCGGCTACTGGTTCCACTTTGGTGACTCCCGGCAGGCTGCCAAGCGTCTCGCGGAAGCGGTCGCTCTGGCTGGGTGTTGCCCCAACTTCCGAGGCACGTCCGGCAACGACGGCTTCAGGCACGCGGATGCGCACTTCCAGCATGGTGCCGCCGGGGATAAGGCGCTTCAAGCCTTCGGGGGTATCGAGCGCCAGGATGCGCCCCTGGTCCATGATGGCTATGCGCTCGCAGAGCCGATCAGCCTCCTCCATATCATGGGTGGTCAGCACAACGGTGACACCGCGCTCGTGGAGCGCACGAATGCGCTCCCAGAGGAAGAGGCGCGACTGCGGGTCCAGGTTGTTCGTTGGCTCATCGAGGAAGAGTACCTCTGGCTCGTGCATCAGCGCCCGCGCCAGCATGACGCGCTGCTCCATGCCTCCCGAAAACCAGCCGAGCTTTTGTTTCCTGCGCTCGCCCAGGCCAAACTCTTCAAGCAAGGCATTCGCCCGCGCGGTGCGTTCGGCGCGCGCGATCCCATGATACGCGGCGTGATAGGTTAGAATCTCGCCCACGCGCAGGGTGCGGTCCAGGT
The DNA here is from genome assembly GCA_046704085.1 of Ktedonobacterales bacterium. Classification (GTDB taxonomy): domain Bacteria; phylum Chloroflexota; class Ktedonobacteria; order Ktedonobacterales; family DATBGS01; genus DATBHW01. Next base: position 35,913 of record JBJKSJ010000073.1, read on the forward strand.
TGCTGCGCTGGGGCACGACGGCGATACGCTGCTTGGCGCCGATGGGGTCGGTGATGACATCGATTCCGGCGATGGTAGCCCGCCCGCTGGTGGGCTGTGTCAGCGTCGTCAAGATGCCAATAGTTGTCGTTTTGCCCGCGCCGTTCGGTCCCAGCAGCCCAAAGGTTTCGCCGCGCTGCACACTGAACGAAATGTCGTCTACGGCGTTGCGCTGGGCGCGCGGAAAGCGCTTCACCAGATGGTCAACTTCAATGGCCGATGAGGTCTCTTGTGTTTGTGGCATGCTCCATTCCTTTCAAAAGAGACAATAGCTCACCTGGGCATGCGTCCAGACGCATGCCTGCTAGAAAGCATGGGAATCCAGCTAGTTTGCTCTCCTATCCTCCATCTGCGGGTTGGGAGGGGGACGCTCTCCGCTCTGAAGCTGGCTTGAATATCCGCAGGACAATCTCGGTGTCAGGAAAATGCTTGTTGAACTGCTCAGGGTTGTATGCAGCCACCCTGGTGATGCCATCGAGATAGGCCATAAAGGCGGTCACCAACTGATCGGGATCGCCTTCGGCGACCTCGCCGGTGGCCTGGCCCTCGACGATCAGTTGCCGCAGCACGCTTTGCATTGTTTGGCCTCGCTTGCTGACCTGTTCGCGCAGGGAGTCTGGCGCCGTCTCGTCGCTCAACACGTGATAGAACAACTGAAAAATAAAAATGACCGAGCTTTGACGGCGGGATTCCAAAATCCGTGAAAGCAGAAAGTTCAGGCGTTCCCCAGGCGTGCCTGGAATCTCTTCAATGTAGTGGAATGCAGAGTTGCCCAATTGAACGGACTGCTCGATAAGCGCGTAATGGATCGCTTCCTTGTTTGCAAAGTAACGATAAGCCAGTCCCTGGCTGACCCCAGCAGCAGCGGCAACGTCAGCCATCGTTGCCGCCAGACCCTTGCGAGCGAAGACCTGTAAGGCAGCATCCAGGATTTTCGCTCGCTGGCTCTCTCGAATCCGTTGGTTTGCTTCTTCTGTTCGTGGCATTGCAACGCCTTCTTTTGGATGAATGA
>JBJKSJ010000074.1:0-23836 GCA_046704085.1 Ktedonobacterales bacterium
AAAATAGCATGTTGAAAATTTACAGACTGTGAAATAGGGCCCCCCCCCCCGCCGGGATGTTGGCCGGGGGGGGGGCGCGGCGATCGGGTCGCTCCAGAGTTGCGAATCGGCCTAAATGTTGAAGTTCGCATTCATGGCAGCGGTGCCAACAAAGTCGCTGGTCAGGGGTTTGATGTAGCCAGTTGCCGCATCAGTGGGATCGAAAGCAAAAATCACGTTGTCGCGGGTAGGAACGCGGTCGTTGGGCGAGGTGCCATAGTTCGCGTTAGGATAGAGGCCACCCAGATCAACGTTCTTGAGCGAGTTGAAGGCTGTGACCAGGCCCGCGCGGGTCAGGTCGCCATTATCGGCAGCTTTCTTCAAGAGCGCGTAAGTGATATCCGCCTCGGTGTAGCCAAACTCGAAGTAGCCGTCTGGCTTCTGGACCGAGTGGTCGGGGGTATACTGGGAAGAATACTTGTTCACATCCTGGATCATCTGGGCCATGCCAGGTTTGCTTGTGTCGCCCCAGGTAGCGCCCTGACCAACCAGCCAGGCTTCCTTCGCAAACAGGTCGGCCAGACCAGGCACGCCGAGCAGCACGCTCGCATACGCCGGGCTTTGCAGAATCCACTGCGGGTCATAGCCCAGTTGGTGTGCCGTCAGCATAATCGTCGCGGTATCCCCAGGGGTGCTGGTCATGAAGACATACTGCGCGCCAGCAGCCTTCAGTTGCAGCACCTGCGCGCTCATATCCGTCGCGCCGAAGGTAAAGGGCACCTGCCCCACGTCATCCAGGCCATACGCCTTGACCGACTCCGCGTAGCCAGAGAGGCCATCCAGACCGTAATCGTCGTTCTGGTAGAGAATGGCCGTCTTGGGGTTCTGCACATGCAGTTGGTTCACCAGATAGTCGAAGGCATTATCGACCTGAAGCCGGTAGGGCGTGCCTACCATGACCATATTGGGCACGTAGGCCAGTTCGGATGACAGCGTAGCTGCCGAAACCAGCATATTATCGGCAGCGGCCAGGTCTTTGATCGCAACAGTCGTCGGCGTGCCCAGGCTCTCCGCGATCATCAGCACCTGATTGTGAATCGCGTTGTACTGTTCCACCGTCGTGGTGGTGTCGGGGTACTTGTTATCCTTGACGACCAGATTGATCTTGTAGCCATCGATGCCGCCGGCGGCATTCACCCGGTCGAAGAAGACCCGAATGCCGTTCGTCAGCGGGATGCCGATAGGGCCGGCTGCGGCCCCGGTCAGCGGCGTCAGGATGCCCAGATTGATCGTGTTGCCACTCACCCCAACGCCCGTTTTCGTGCCGGTTGAAGTGCTGCCACAGCCTGCCAGCACAAGCACCAGAGCAGCAATGAAGGTGATGACGCCATTGATTCGGAGTAGTCGTTTGGTTGCCATAACTGCAAAACCCTCCTCGTGACAATTAGATAAGTAAAGGGTGCAAGCGCGCAAGCGAATCAGCTTAAGCGCCGTTTGTGGCTTGCTGGCCTCACTCAGCGAGAGGCTGTGTCTCCTCTCCGGTTGAGAGTGCCGTCTGTTCAACCTCAAATGGGGTTTCAGCTTGGGAATTGGGGCTGCTGGTGGTCTGCTCACCTCCCTTCCGCCTGCTCAGATTGAAGCGCTGCGCCAGGATTTGGAAACGGCGAATGAGACCCACGATGCCTCCTGGCTCAAAGAGCAGAAAGAGGATGATCAGGAAGCCGTAGATGATAGCACTGATGTCGCCAGACTGTATGGTGGACCCGCCGTTGACCGGCAAGATGTTGAGTTGATCGATGATGCGCGGGAGCGCAAAGATAAATACCGCCCCCAGGATCGACCCCCAGACACTGGCGACGCCCCCAATGATGATCGCCGCGACAAACTGAATCGAGAGGAGCAGGCTCCAATCAGCCGGGCTGACATGGATCGTATAAATGGTGAGGAGCGCGCCAGAGATGCCCGCCAGGAATGACGAGAGCATAAACGCGCCCATCTTTGCCTCAAAGAGATTGACCCCCATGATCGCTGCACCCACCTCATGGTCGCGCACGGCCTGAAAGGCTCGCCCGGCCCGCGAACGCATCACATTCCCCACAAAAAGCGCCGCCACCACCAGAATGAGCAGGTTCAAGAGAAGAAACACCTGCTGGCGGGTGAGGGCCAGACCAAAAATCTCCGGGTTGTTGGAGAGTAACAGGTTGTTCTGAGTGGCAGGATCACAGGTGGTAAAGAGATTACAAGGGGTATAGAAAGAGCGTCCCTGTGGCCCGCCGGTCAGCAAGGTCAGAGAAGAGACATCGCTGAAAATATAGATGCCAACAAAGACCAGCGCCAGCGAGACGATGCCCAGATAGAACCCCTTCAGCCGGAGAGCCGCTGGGCCAATCAGCGCGCCAGCCACTGCGGCCACGATCCCGGCAGCGGGCAGCCAGATATAAATGGGAAGCTCTAATCCATAGAGCGAGACGATATGTACGCTGTTCCCGATGACTGCCGGGGTCTGTACTGGTTGCCCGCCGAGCCAGATAGCCGTATAGGCGCCGATGCTCATAAAGAAGGCAATGCCCAGCGAGATCTGGCCGGTATAGCCAGAGAGAACATTCAAGCCCAACGCGGCGATGGCAAAGATCAGCGTATAGTTGGCTATCGAGAGCCAGAGATCATTGCCGGTCAGAAAGAAGAGGGCAAGCAGCACCACCCCAAAGCCCAGCGCCGCCCGGCGATTGGCCGTGCCAAAAAAGCGCGGGAGCGCCCCTGCCGCCAGCGGCGCGCTATGCTCCGTTTGGGCGTTGCTCATACGCGCTCCACCTTTCGTTTGCCAAAGAGGCCGTAGGGCCGGATGAACAAGATGATCAGCATCAAGAGGTAGGGAGCAATCTGATCGAACCCGGTTCCGATGATGTTCTGAAAGGGCGCTTCATAGCCCCGCGTTAACTCTTGCGTCAAGCCGATGATGATGCCGCCAACTACCGCCCCGCTGACCGAATCCAGACCTCCCAGGATAATCGCCGGGAAGGCGAGCAGCGCCGTGCTGCCAAGGATTGGATTCAAGCTCCTGCCGCCATAAATCGCCAGGAAGACGCCGCCAATCGTGGCAACAGCCCCGGCGATAGCCCAGGCCAGTGCGTAGACCGTGCGGACATTGATGCCCATTGCCAGTGCCGCCTCCTGATCAATCGCGGTGGCGCGCATCGCCAGCCCATATTTGGTGTAGCGAAAGAAGAGGAACAAGAGGCCACAGATGACCAGGGTCACAATAATGGCCCAGATGTGGTCTGCCGGAAACACCACATCGCCGATCTTGGGCACAGCGAGCAGGTTAGATGTGATCGCCGCCGGGCGCTGGTCTGTGCCCCAGATAATGCTCACGCCTTCCAGCAGCAGCGTATCCAGACCAATCGTGATCATAATGATGGCGAAGACGGGTCGGCCAATCATCCGGCGTAAGATGGTACGCTCAAAGAGGACGCCGATCAAGACCGTCACCACGATGCCAACCAGGACGGCAACAAAGAAATTCAGGTTCCACTGATAGTACCCTGCTGCAACCACATAGGCGCCCACCAGAAGAAACTCGCCCTGAGCAAAGTTGATGACCTCACTGGCCTTGAAGATGATCGTAAAGCCCAGTGCAATCAGCGCGTAGATGCACCCCAGGGCGATACCATTGAAACAGAGTTGGAGAAAAAAGGCCATATTCCCTCCGGTAACGCTGACGGTTAGTGGCTCGTATCGGTGGGGGCTGGCTCCCCGGCGGCGGTCCGTCCTCCAGCCTCTTCGCCCAGATAGGCTTTGATCACCTCAGGATTGGCCTGGACCTCTGCTGGCAGACCCTGGGCGATCACCCGGCCAAAATCCAGCACCATCACACGGTCCGCGATGCCCATGACCATCGCCATGTCATGCTCCACCAGAATCTGCGTGATGCCCAGTTGCTCTTTGATGTCCAGGATCACCGCAGCAATGTCTTCGGTTTCCTCCAGGCCCATGCCGGCCACCGGCTCATCCAGCAACAGCAGCTTGGGCTGCATCGCCAGGGCGCGCGCCAGGTCGGCGCGCTTTTGCAAGCCAAAAGGCAGCGTTCCCAGCGGATAGGTATAGTAGCGCTCCAATCCCAGCAATTCCAGCAGGCGCATGCAGTACGCGCGATTCTGCTTCTCTTCCTTGAGTGTCTGGCCCAGAAAGAGGCCGCCCAGGATGACACCGCTGCGCATATGGGTATGGCGACCGAGCAACATATAATCCAGTACCGACGTGTGCGGAAATTGCCCCAGGTTCTGGAACGTGCGCGCGATGCCCGCGCGCGACGTCTGGTGCGTTTTCAGCCGCAGCAAGTCGCGCCCATCAAAGGTGATCCGCCCGGCAGCCGGTTGATAGACCCGCGACAGCACATTGAAGAGCGACGTTTTGCCCGCGCCGTTCGGGCCGATCACCGCGAATAGCTCGCCAGGCTGCACCGCAAACGAAACCTCCGAGAGTGCCGTGACGCCCGCAAAGCGCACAGTCAGCCCTTCGACAGAAATGAGCGGAGCTCCCTTATCAGTGGGCACTGTTGGTGGCGCCAATTCGGGGATGGGATCGCTCATACCGCCCACTTCCTCTCCGGTCGGCGTTCGCGCAAGGTGGCAAAATTGCTGCGCTCCTCGCCCTCGTGAAGTCCGAGGTAGAACTTGCGCACGCTCTCGTCCTGCAAGAGTTGGGCGGCAGGCTGCGCCAGCGCCACCTTGCCAGTTTCAATCACATAGCCTTGCTGGGCGATGGAGAGCGCCATCTGGGCATTCTGCTCGACCAGCAAAACAGCAGTGCCACTGGCGTTGATGTCGGCAATGATCGAGCGGATTTTCTGCACCATGAACGGAGCCAGGCCAAGTGATGGTTCATCCAGCAGGAGCAAGCGTGGATTCGCCATCAGCCCCCGGCCAATGGCAAGCATCTGCTGCTCGCCGCCGGAAAGATAGCCTGCCACCGCGTTGCGCCGCTCGCGCAGGACCGGGAAGAGGTCCATCACCCGATCATATGCCTGGCGCGTCTTGGCAGCCTTCTTCGAGGAGATCGCGCCAGTGCGCAGATTCTCCTCGACGGTCAGCCCGGCAAAAAGGCGTCGCCCCTCCAGCACCTGAATAATGCCGCGCCGGACGATATGGGTGGCGTCGAGATGATCGATGCGCTCTCCGTTGAAGAGGATCGAGCCGCGCACAATGCGCGCGCCGTGAATACCCAGCAGACCGGAGATGGCGCGCAAGAGCGTCGTTTTACCCGCGCCGTTGGCGCCCAGCAGAGCAACAATGCTGCCATCGGGCACCTCCAGCGACACCCCGCGCACAGCCTTGATGACGTTGTGATACGTGACCTCGATGTCCTGAACAACCAGCATTCACAGCCTCCCAGCGCCTCTGCTACGAAGCAATTAAGCAATGAGGTCTGCGCGAAATGAGTGCTATTTAAGATACGTTGTCCCGTGACAAAGACTCTCGGATAGGATGAGGAAATCGTGGGATGTTCTGTGCTGCTCGACAGCAGCGATGGAAATATGACGAATCAGTCAGGTCTCGCCATTGCCACAATACTACTATGCTCAAAGCTTTCTGTCAAGCCTTCAGTACGTCACAAACAAAAAAAGCGCGCGGAAGCAGGACACTAGCCCTGGAGCAAGCCAAGGGGCAACCATCCTCCCTGCTTCCGCGCCTGGAATGTATATGATTTCTTTATAGATATATAGATATTCTTTAATAACTCAGGGTTCGATCTCGGCGATGGATTCGATGACCCGCGTTGGACGATAGGGGAAACGCTCCACTTGCTCGCGCCGGGTGACGCCAGTGAGAACCAGGATGGTTTCCATGCCCGCCTCAGTGCCGGCCACGATGTCGGTATCCATCCGGTCGCCAATCATCACCGATGACTCCGAGTGCCCTTCGATTCGTCGCAGGGCAGCGCGCATCATCAAAGGATTGGGCTTGCCGACGAAATAAGGCTTGACGCCGGTTGCCTCTGAGATCAGCGCGGCGGCAGCGCCAGTGGCCGGGACGAGTCCCCCTTCGCCCGGCCCATTCGGGTCGGGGTTGGTGGCGATAAAGCGCGCTCCATTGATGACCAACCGAATGGCCTGAGTCAGCCGCTGAAAGCTGTAGGCGACGGTTTCGCCCAGCACGACATAATCGGGGTTCACCTCGGTTAAGATGTAGCCAATTTCGTGCAGCGCGGTCGTCAGGCCAGCCTCGCCGATCACATAGGCCGAGCCGCCGGGGTGTTGGGTGTTCAGGAACTGCGCCGTCGCCAGCGCCGAGGTGAAAAGCTCTTCTGGCGCAACGTGCAGCCCGATGCTCGCCAGCCGCACCTGCAAATCGCGCTGCGTATAAAGCGAGTTGTTGGTCAAGATCAGAAAGGGTTTGCCAGCAGCGCGCAGTCGGCTGACAAACTCCTCGGCGCCGGGGATCAGGTGTGGGCCGCGTATCAACACGCCGTCCATATCCATCAGGTAAGTCTTCGGCTTCTGCGCATTGGCTGAACTGCTCATCACCCGGCCTCATCCTGCTCCATTTCAGCAGACACCTCTTCTTCCAACTCCGCCCGCGTCTGGTGCTTGGCGCGCTCCAGCGCGCTCATGCGCTTCTGGAACTGGCTTTGCAGATAGGCTTGGGATTCTTCCGGCTGAACCAGATAGTTGCCGACGCCAAAACGCTCGTCGAAGGCCGTAATGTTATCAACCGTCATCGCAATGCCAATGGGGAGCAGTTCAAACATCTTTGCCTGAAGGACATCCCACAGCGCCGGGTTCTGGTTGATCAGCCGCTGAAGCATGTAGATGCCAAAGCGGATATGACGGCTTTCGTCACGCTGGATCAGCCGAATGCCCTGGGCAAGACCAGGCAGATAACGGTCGCGCTCCAGATAGCGGCCAAAGCCCCAGTAGCCGGTCTCTGCCAGCGTGCCCTCGGCCATCATGTTATACGTCACCAGCGCATGCACCAGCGCCTCTTCCGAGTCATCCGTCAGCAGGCGGTTCATCGTCTCCGGCAAGATTTCGTAGAAGAGTTGCCGATAGGCCGGGCCAAGATGATCGTGCAGATCATAATCGACTTTGGGCGCCTCCGAGAACCAGCGCCGAAAGAACTCCGTATGCTTGGCCTCTTCCCAGAGGAAGGAGGTCAGATAGATTTCTTCTTCCAGCATGCCCGCCCTGGCGACGCGCATCACCAGCGGGAGCAGATCAAGCGTGACGGCTTCCTCGCCAGCCTGGAAGTAAGCGCCTAGGGAGAGAATACTCGTCTGATGCAGTTCATCGAGCGTGGGCCACTGTTCCCTATCTGTGCTGAGGTCGATGTCGAAGGGATCCCAGGTGCCCAGCTTCTTGGCCTTCTGGAAGAGGCGCATGGGAACGCTGGAATAGTCAAGTCCGCGTGTGGAAAGGGTGGTGTAGCCTTGCCGTGTGGAAATACCTGCCAACTTTTGCCTCCTGCTGTCTATCGGGATACAGCGCGCGTAATGTGCAGTCTCCAACTCCGGGGGTCTGAACCCCATTCATCTCCTTGATAATACCCTACTGCGCAGCGCCTGACAATGGCCCTGGAACTTTTCGAGCGCTGATAGCATCTTTAGAGAGAGCGAAGTGAGAGATTCTCTCTGCATCAGGCGTACTCTTTAATGACGTTTGCTTTTTACCACAAGCCTTGTTTTCGTCCCAGCCCGCGCAGGCGGGCTTCGTGGCGCAGCTTCCAGGCGCGGGCGCGGATGTATCCGCCAGCCATGCTGCGCCAGTGTCCTGGTTCAAGGAGTCGCTGCTATGTTGATCACTACTGCCGCCCGAAAGCGCCCCCGTGCCTGGCTGCTCTGCGCCCCACTGCTGGTCCTTGCCAGCCTGCTGGCAGGGTGCAGCAGCAAACCGGCGGCGCCTGTTCACACCTTTGCGGGCACGCTCAGTGTCCTTCAGGTTCCGGCGCCCTACACGCTCCCAGGGAGCATTACGCTGGGGCCGGATGGCAATCTCTGGTTTCCGGCCATCGCCTATGGGAACTTTGGCAGCGCCAATCCCAGCGGGGCCATTGGCCGCCTGACTCCTGCGGGCGCCTTCACGATGTTTCCGCTGCCCAAGCCAAACAGCTATCCAGTGCAGATCACCGTTGGGCCGGATGGCAACCTCTGGTTCACCGCCGAGCAGGGCAACGGGCAGATCATGCGCGGGGTGGATACTCCTCCCACGTTCCAGGCGCAGCAGGGGGAGATCGGCAAGATGACCCCGGCGGGCGCCTTCAGCCTGTTCCCACTCGCCGCAGCCCAGACAGCCCCCAGCGGCATCACCGCCGGACCCGATGGCAACCTCTGGTTTACGGAAGTTGCCACGATAGATGTCAGGATCTATACCTCGCTGGGCAAGATTGCACGCATTACCACCGCTGGCGCGATCAGCGAGTTTCCGCTCCCCACTCCCAATGATTACCCGCGCTACATCACCGCCGGGCCGGACGGCAATCTCTGGTTCACCATCCAGAGCAGCCAGGGCGACATCGGGGTAGGCAAGGTCGGGCGGATCACTCCGCAGGGAACGATCACCGTCTTTACCCCCGGCAACCTCTATACCGCCGGGGACATCACCAGCGGCGCCGATGGGACGCTCTGGCTCACCGACAACGACCAGATAGGCCATTTCGCCTGAAACCAGGAGCGCCGTAACACATCGACGCCGCCAGCCGTCTCTACTATTCAGGAACCAGGGATGAAATGTGACGATTGCCTTGGGTCTTCGTCCCAGCCTGCGCAGGCAGACTTCGCGTCCCCTTGGGGACTCCATGCGCGCGCTTTAGACGCCAGCCCACTTCACGAGGTGCATCGATGCGAAAGAAGGCTTTACTACTTCTGGTGTGTGGTTTCTTGCTGCTCGTGGTGACGGCCTGCGGCAGCGCGCCCACGAACAACAGCACGACCACACACCAGAACATCAGCCTGACAGGGGGCACGGAGATTCTCTTGCAGGCTTCCTGCGCTCTGAACCGCAGCCAGTGTACGTCCAATCAACTGGCGCAGATGGGCGCCGTCAGCAGCATCCTGGAACAGCGCATCCAGAGAGGGCTTGGCATCTCGCAGGCCGTCATCCATCTGGAGGGCAAAGACCAGATCGTGGTAGACCTCCCGCCACTGGCAAACAAGCAACAGGCCATATCGCTGCTGATGCAGATAGGCAAGCTGGAGTTCCTCAATACCGGCGCTCAATCCCTGCCCGTCGGGCAGGTCGTGCCGACTGGACAGTATCCGGTGGTCTTTACCGGCGCTCAGCTTGACCCCAACAGCATCGATGCGACGACAGACCAGCAAAGCGGCCAGCCGGTCATCCTCTTCGCGTTCAAGTCATCCTCGCAAAGCGCCTTTGCCACCTATACGCAGCAGAATATTGGTAACTACCTCACGCTCGCGCTGGACGGGAAGATCATCGAATCGGCGGTCATCCAGAGCGCGATCACCGGCCAGGGCGAGATTTCCGGCGGCAACATGACGCTGGCGTCGGCCCAGGAAACCGCCGTGCTGATGCGCTACGGCGCGTTGTCGGTGCCGCTGACGGTCATCAGCGAACAGACGATCAGTGGGTAGGGAAGAAGCTTCCGGGCACGTCTGCCGCGCTCAGCGTCTCTAAGTCGGTGCGCGGCAGGCGCTTCGGGATGACCGCAAAGGGGCCGATCCAGTCCTTCGCCTGCGCCTCAAGCCGCGCCATCTCCGCAAAGACCGTCGCGCGCGATTCCTCCACAATGGGATAGCGCATCGCGGCGCGCTCGAAGACTTCGTGATCTTTGGTAAAGACGCTGCGATCCGCGCGCATGACGACATCTACGTAGAGATCAACGTAGGTCAGTTCGCGCGAGGCGCTGGTATAGGCAGGGCTTGGCAAGACCAGATCGCAATAGCACCCGGCAAAATGACCATCGGCGTCATAATTCGCGTGGATGGTATACCAGGCAGCAGGCCAGAAATACGTGATGGAATGCCTGGTGGAAATCCATGTCCCTGGCTTCCAGTGCATCTCCGTCCCTATCGGCGTCCAGATAGTGACGTACTGCTCGCTCAGCGGCAATTGATACCCGCTCCACATCCCCCATTGATCGCCATTGACGAGCATTTTATAGACATCGGCCTCCAGGAGCATGATACCGTCCTCTCGCTCTCTTCATGGAATAAGCGCGCTCATTGCCTGTTGTCGTCTGCATGTGGCCGTCTCCACAAGACCGAAGCAGGCGCACACCCGACAGTCTGAATCGAGCATGCGCCTTCAGCATATCACAAATGTACGTTAATGGACTTTGCAGCGGCTGCGTCGCCTCATTGACATACGGCGCTTCAGAGGCTAGACTGACAGAGAACCCATGCCTTTCATCCCTATGCGCTGCGCTGTCGCGGCGCCTGTACCAAGGGGGTTGCTCTGTGATTACCGCTGCGCAACAAGAAGCGCCGTTCCAGGTGCTTGACCCGGAGGGCCGCGTGGTTGGCCCCGTCCCCGATCTTTCTGATGAGCGCCTGCTGGCCTTTTTCCGCTGGATGTGGCTGGCGCGCAAACTCTCCGACAAGATCATCGCCCTCCAGCGCCAGGGCCGGGCGACAACGTTTGGCTCGCTCGTCGGCCAGGAGGCCGCCGCCGTCGGGCTGGCCGCGCCGCTCCGGCCAGAGGACTGGCTGGTCACATCCTATCGGGAGATTGCCTCGCATCTGGTCAAAGGCGTGCCGCTTGTCACCAAGCTGTTCTCCTTCCGCGGCTGCACCGCTCCTAACTATCCGGTTGAGACGCACTGCCTGCCCATCCAGATCGTCATCGGCACGCAACTCTTGCACGCAGTCGGCATCGCAATGGCCGCCAAGATCAAGGGCGACCCGATTGTCTCCGTCGGCGCGTGCGGCGATGGCGCCACCTCCGAGGGCGACTTCAACGAGGCACTCAACTTCGCGGGCGTCTATCAAGCTCCGGTCGTGCTGGTCGTCCAGAATAACGGCTGGGCCATCAGCGTGCCGCGCCACAAACAGAGCGCCGCTCCGACCCTCGCGGCGCGCGGCGCGGGCTTCGGCGTCCCCTCGCGCCTGGTCGATGGCAACGACATCCTGGCAATGTACAGCGCGATGGCCGAGTCGGTGGACCGCGCCCGCGCGGGCGACGGCCCGACACTGATCGAGGCGATCACCTATCGCATGGGCGCGCACACCACCGCCGACGACCCGACGCGCTACCGCGACCCCGCCGAGGTCGAAGCCTGGAAGGCCAAAGACCCGATCCTGCGCTTCAAGCGTTATCTGGCCGGACGCAAGCTGATGGACGGCAAGCAGGAGGCCGCGCTGATCGAAGAGATCGAGGCAGAGATCAACGCCGCCGTCGAGGTCGCCGAGGCGATGCCCATGCCCTCGCCCGAAGCGATGTTCGATTGGGCCTACGCCAACCCCTTCCCGCGCCTGGCCGAAGAGCGCGAGACGCTGCGCCATTACCTGGGATAAGCCGGCTGAGATACCGTGAATTATTGGCTGCCCATCACCTGCCGGTATCCTGTAGACGCCGTAAATTCTGTAAATTCTGTAAACTCTTGGCTGCCCATCACCCGCCAGTGACTGGAGAAGATAGATGCAGTCCACAATGGTTGAGGCGCTGAATCAGGCGCTGGCGCTCGAACTGGAGCGCGATGAGCGGGTCGTCTTGCTGGGGCAGGATATTGGCCCCAACGGGGGCGTCTTCCGCGTCACCGAGCATCTGCAAGCGAAGTTTGGCGAGAAGCGCGTCTTCGATACGCCGCTCTCGGAATCGGCGATCATCGGCAGTTCAGTGGGCATGGCCGTCTACGGCCTGCGCCCGGTGGCCGAGATTCAATTCGCCGGCTTCCTCTTCCTGTGCATGAGCCAGCTTGTCACGCAGGCGGTGCGCATGCGCTTTCGCAGCGGCGGCGCGTTTAGTTGCCCGCTGGTCATTCGCTCGCCCTTTGGTGGAGGCGTGCGCACGCCAGAACTGCACCCCGACAGCGTGGAGGGCGTCTTCTTGCAGACGCCGGGCTTGAAAGTCGTGCTGCCGTCCAATCCCTACGACGCCAAGGGTCTGCTAGCCGCCGCCATCGACGACCCTGATCCCGTCCTCTTCCTGGAGCATATGAAACTCTATCGCTCCTTCCGCCAGGACGTGCCCGAAGAACGCTACACTATCCCCTTGGGCCAGGCCAACGTCGTGCGCGAGGGAACGGATGCCTCGGTCATCGCCTATGGCGCGATGGTCAACGTCGCCCTGGAAGCTGCAAAGCAGCTTGAGGCGCGGCGAGGCGCGAGCATCGAGGTCATTGATCTGCGCACCATCTGGCCGCTGGATGAGGCGGCGATCACCGCCTCTGTCGAGAAGACAGGCCGGGCAGTGATCGTCCACGAAGCGCCACGCGCGGGCGGCATCGGCGCGGAGATCACCGCCATCATCAACGAGCGCTGCCTGTATTCGCTGCTCAAGCCCGTCGAGCGCGTCACCGGCTATGACGTGCCCTATCCCGTGCCCGCGCACGAAGATCACTACGTCCCTACCGTCGCCCGCGTGGCCGACGCGCTGGAGCGCGCCCTGGCAGAGTAATACTTGTACCGCCCGCTTCCAGCCGGCTGGGTGGTGCCGGGCGCTGTACCCCCGGCTTCCAGCCGGGCCGTCCTGGGGCTGGGCGGAGCCAAACAGTGTGCCAGCCTCCGTGCTGGCGCTCCACGCGGACGTTCCTGCAATGCAGCAGCTATTGAGAGAGCAACGGAGCCAGAAGCTATGCTAGAATTCAAACTCCCCGACGTTGCCGAGGGCATTCACGAAGCCGAGATCCTGAACTGGAAGGTCAAACCAGGCGATCAGGTGAGGCTCGACCAGCCAATGGTGGAGATTCAGACCGACAAATCTGTCGCCGAGATTGGCGCGCCCATCTCCGGCAAGGTCGTTGAGATTCTCGTCCAGCCGGGAACAGTCGCCCACGTCGGCGAGGTGCTGGTGACGCTGGAGCCGCAGGGCGCCCCCGCGAGCCAGAAGGCCGCAAGCGCGCCGGGTGGTGCGCCGTCAGGGGCAGGGGGAACCCACGCAGGCGGGTTTGCTGGCGGAACGCCCTTAGGCGCGTCTTCAGACGCCAGCGGGGCAGGGGGAACCCGCGCAGGCGGACTTGGTGGCGAAGCCCCTAGCCGCGACTTTAGTCGCCAGGGGGGGGGTGGCACGCCCGCAGCGTCGAATGAATTCGCCGCTGGCAGCAAGCGCCGCGCGCTGGCCGCGCCTGCCGCGCGCAAGATGGCCTTTGAGTTGGGCATCGACATCGATCAGGTATCCGGTTCTGGCCCCGGTGGGCGCGTCACAATGGAGGACGTGCGCCAATTCGCCGCACGCGCTCAGGCCGCGCCAGAACCCGCCGCCTCGGCTAATGGGGCGAGCGGGGAACCCGCGCAGGCGGGTTTGCTGGCGCAGCCCTTAGGAGCGGTTTCAACCGCCAGCCCCGGCGGCGAGCAGCGCCAACCGCTGGTAGGGCTGCGTCGCCGCATCGCCGAGCGCATGGAGCTTGCCTGGCACACCATCCCCCACGCCACCGCCTTTGCCGAAGCCGACGGCGCGGCGCTGATGGCGCTGCGCGAGGAACTGAAGCCACACGCCGAGAAGCAAGGCATCCACCTGACCTATCTCCCCCTGCTCGTCAAGATCGTCGTACAGGTACTCAAAGAATACCCCATCTTCAACGCCAGCCTCGATGAAGAGCGCCGCGAGATTGTCTACAAGCGTTTCTATCACATCGGCCTGGCGACCGACACCCCCGATGGCTTGCTCATCTCCGTCGTGCGCGACGCCGACAGACGCACGCTGCTAGACCTGGCCCGCGAGATCAATCGGCTGACCGAGGCCGGGCGCTCGCGCAAGCTGACGCTTCAGGAATCAACCGGCAGCACGTTCACCCTGAACAACGTCGGCAGCTTCGGCGGCAGCAGCGGCATGGGCGTGCCCATCATCAACCCGCCAGAGGCGGCGATTCTGGCGGTCGGCGCGCTGCGCGAGCGGCCCGTCGCCCGGCAAGGCCAGATCATCGCCCGGCCCACCCTGCCGCTCTCGCTCTCCTTCGACCATCGTCTGATTGATGGCGCTGGCTCATCGGCCTTTCTGGCGCGCTTCCAGGAACTGGTGGAACATCCATCGCTGCTGCTACTGAACAGCCAGTAGCAAGAGGGATCACTGATGAGCGAGCAGCCCCTGAGCGCCAACCCAGAGTATCTGTTTCATTATCAGCGCCTGCGTCGCGACCGCGCTCTGATGCGCAGACGTGCATATATGCTGCTGATCGCCGCTGGCGTGCTGCTCACCTTCACAGTTTTTTGGGCCATCACGGTTTCTTCAAATCGAACTCTTGGCCCTGGCCTCTACATATCCTTCATTGGCTTCGCCGTGCTGCTCATAGGCAATGGGCTGGTGGCGCTCATGCGGAGCCGCCAGCCGATCAAGGATGGCGAGGTGGCTCGCCAACGGCAGGAGGAGCGCAGACAGCTTTTCCAGTTTGCACAAGGTCGCTTCGCCTGGCGTTATTGGCTGACTGTCGCCATTCAGTTCCTCATCGGGATACTCTTCCTCTGGTTCAGCATTGAGATAGTATGGTCGCTCGTAACGAACCCACGCACCCTGGCGGTGGTGGACATACTTCTCGGCTTCGCTTTCCTCCTGATTGTACGGTACTCACTGTCTCAGGCGATACGAGGCGTGCGCATGCTGCGGCGGCTGACCAAACTCAGCAGCCAGGAACTTGCCGCCCGCCTCAGCCTGGGCGAAGTTACCGAAGGCGAGTAGCGCTGGCGTCCATCTCGTCTAAGTCTGGCTTCTCAGCGTTGATCTGGTGAAAAGCTGGGCATTCTGGCAGCATCTGGAGCAGTCCCACGCGCGGAGAGTTGTTGTTGCAGGTAGGCCAGTTTCTCCGGGTTCAGCAGCGCATAAATCTCTTGAATGCTCCCGGCGCTCAGAGTCAGGCTGATGACCCCGGCCAGGCTGCCCTCGTCCCAGCATAAGATGGCCGGGCTGCCATTGATCTCGGCCAGGGTAAAGGTCAGAGGGCGCGGAGCTTTGGGCGTCACACTCAGCCAGAAACGCGACACGGCTTGCTGGCCGTAAATCGGCTTGAGGTTCGTCTGCACTTTACCGCCACCATCCGACCAGGAGACGGCATCCTGAGCCAGCAGGCTGGTCAATGCCGTCATGTTCCCTGCCTGGCTGGCGGAAAGAAAACTGAGCAGAAGCTGGCGCTGGCGCTGCGGCTCTGGCTCGAAACGCGCGCGCCTGTCCTCGAGCGCCTGCCTGGCTCGATGCAAAATCTGGCGGCAATTGGCCGGGCTTTTCTCCAACATTCTGCCGATTTCGCTAAACGGGTAATCAAAGACTTCATGCAGGAGAAACACGGCGCGCTCTGGCGGGCTGAGCGCCTCCAGCAGGCGTAAAAAAGCCAGCGAAAGCGCTTCCTGGTGTTCCAGGTCTGCCAGAGGAAACCCGCCGCCCTCCGAGGTGAGGATTGGTTCGGGCAGCCAGGTGCCCATATACTGTTCGCGGACGACGCGGGCCGATTGCAAGTAATTCAGCGCCAGACGGGTAATAATCGTGGTCAGATACGCCTTCAAGGAAACGATCTCCGCGCTCGCGCTCGCCTGATAGCGCAGATATGTCTCCTGCACCAAATCCTCCGCGTCACTCGCGCTGCCCGTCATCCGATAGGCAATGGAAAAGAGCAGCCGGCGATAGTACTCGAACGCTTCTCCCTGGTTCTCTTTGCGCGTGGATTCGTCCATTGCTCACTTTTTTCTCCTTCTGTCCTATTGTAGGCCCACCTAGATGGAAACAACAAGCAGGGTGTCACATTCTGCCCATGCTCTTTTGTCTCCTATATGAGCCTCTGATGAGAGGCATGCACAGTACAGAGCAACAAGAGAGGAAATACCATGCAACATATTCTGGTGACCGGCGGAGCGGGCCATCTGGGCCGCCTGGTGGTGAAGCGCTTGAGCGCGGCTGACTATCCCGTGCGTGGAATGAGTCGGCGGGCCAGCCCTGGCGAGGATTGGCCTGGCGCAGAGTGGGCGCAGGCTGATCTGAAGACTGGCGCTGGTCTGGCTGAGGCAGTCGCTGGCATGGACGTGGTGGTCCATCTTGCCGCTGTGGCGAATTCGATGGTCGATTTTGAAGCCACGCGCCGCCTGCTGGATGCGGCCCGCGAGGCAGGTGTCTCGCATGTGGTCTTCATTTCGATTGTGGGCATTGATCGGGTCCCCTGGGCTGGCGGCAAAGCCAAGCTCGCCAGCGAAGACCTCATTCAGCAGAGTGGCCTGCCCTGGTCCATCCTCAGGGCGACCCAGTTTGATTACGGCATCGACTTCTTGCTGCGCTTTCTGACCAGGCTCCCCCTGGTGGCGCTGCTCCCGACCAACTTTCCGCTGCAACCCGTTGACGAGGAGGAAGTAGCCCAACGTCTGGTGGAGATCGTTCAGGCTGGCCCATCCGGTCGTCTGCCGGATATGGGCGGTCCGCAGGTCTACACCACTGGAGAACTGGCGCGCATCTGGTTCAAGCAGCGTGGGGTACACCGTGCCATCATCCCGCTCTGGCTGCCGGGCAAAATGGCTCACGCCTTGCGCCAGGGAGGCAACACCTGCCCAGAACAGGCCACCGGCACGGTCAGTTGGGAGACCTGGCTCCAGCAACACGATAGCCAGCGCCTGGCTGGGAAGTCGCGGGGTGGCAACGCAGACCAGTCTGCCGGACGCGAGAACGGACGCGCGAAGATGGGGGTGGGAACAGAGAACCCATAGTGCTGCTTCAGCCAAATTTGCTGCCCGTCTCGAATTGTGCAAAGTGCTGGCAGATGCTATCATGACGGCAGGCATTCAAGATCATCTTTCGGCGAAACGGCTCTGGCTGCCGAGCAGTTGATCTATACCAGGCACGAAAGCTTGTCTGATAGCGCGTAGGTCATAAGAGGGGCTTGCAACGATGGTTGTCGGCGATGTTGCCACTGCGGTGGATGTCTTGATATTGGGCGCTGGCCCGGCAGGCTACGTCGGGGCCATTCGCGCCGCGCAGTTGGGGCGGCGCGTCACGCTCGTGGACCCAGGCCCGCCAGGCGGCGTCTGCCTGCATCGCGGCTGCATCCCCCTCAAGGCGCTGCTGGCCGCCTCGGAACGCTACTATCAAACGCGCAGCGGCCTGGAGGAGATGGGCATCAGCGCCGGGCAGGTCGCCTTCGATTGGGTCAAGATGAACGCCTGGAAGCAAGGCATCGTTGATAAGCTGAGCGAGGGCGTGGCGCGCCTGCTGGCGGGACACAAGGTCGAGAGCGTGCGTGGCCGGGGCTGGTTCATCAATGCCCAGGAGGTGCGCGTCGAGGGCGAATATGGCTCGCACCGCTTCATCTTCGAGCGGTGTCTCCTCGCCACTGGCGGCATGCGGCGGTTTACCCTCGCGCTCCCCTTCGACGGCGTAAACATACTCTCGCCAGAGCAGGCGCTCGCGCTTGAGGCGTTTCCGGCGGCGCTCACCATTATTGGCAACGACTATATCGCCCTGGAGCTTGCCACCCTCTTTGCCCGCCTGGGCAGCGCCGTCACCCTCCTGCTGCCAGGCGCAGGCGAAGCTTTGCTGGATGGCGTGGACCCGGCGGCGCTGCGGCTCGTGCAGGCCGGGCTGCGGGCGCTGGGCGTCCAGATCATCGCCAACGCCCACCCCGTTGGCCCACGCGAGGACGCGCTGGTCTATACCATTGGAGAGAAGACGGACGAACAGGTCGCGCCACTCCCTGCCGTCGTCTCAGTGGGCGTCGAGCCACACAGCTTTGATATGCTGCACACGGACGCCGCTGGCGTGCAGATCGGGCCTGATGGCAGCCCGGTCATGGACACTTCCGGGCGCACCACACACGAGCATGTCTATGCCGCTGGCGACTGCCGGGGCGGTCCGATGCTGGCCTCCGTCGCCATCAAACAGGCCAAAGTGGCGGCAGAGGCCATGACTGGCGCGCGGGTACAATACGCGCCGCTGGTCACGCCGCTGGTGGCCCTGACCGCGCCAGAGATCGCCAGCGTTGGCCTTTCGTCGCAGGCCGCGCAAGAGGCGGGCTATCGCGTCCTGACTGGCCGCTTCCCGCTGGCTGCCAATGGACGGGCGCTCACCCTGGGCGCGAACGCGGGCCTGGCGCTCGTCACCGCCGACGCCGAAAACGAGGCGCTGCTGGGCGTCACGCTGGTGGGGCCGCGCGCCGCCGATCTGATCGGTCAGGCCGCGCTCGCCATCGAGATGGGCGCGACACTCACCGACCTCACCGAAATCCTCTATGCCCACCCTACCCTCGGCGAGATGCTGCTGGAGGGAGCCGAGGCGGCGCTGGGCCGCGCCATTCACGTGCTGGCCCCAGCGAGCACGCGGGCAAAAGCAGGTATGTAAGAGCATGCGGCCAGGTTTCAGCAGATTGCGCAAAACTTCCATCACATCGTGCGAGTGGCACTTCATCCATAGGTGGAATACTTCCCTGGAGTGAACATGTCTGGCCTTGATGTTATAGACAAGGAGGACAAGCAATGAGCATCCTGCGGATAGCACTGTTGCAGATGGCGTCACATGACGCAAACCAGGCGGCGAATCTGGCGAAAGGCGAGGCATTCTGCCGCCAGGCGCGCCAGATGGGGGCAGACATCGCCCTCTTCCCTGAGATGTGGAATATCGGCTACACCGGCTACTACGCGGAGGAGGATGACGCGACAAGCAACATCTGGCGCGCGCCGGGGCGATGGGCCGAGGGCGAAGAGAACCGTTTCGAGGCGCTGCGCGAGGCGCGCGAACGCTGGCAGGCGCAGGCCATCAGCCGGGACAGCGCCTATGTCACGCACTTTCGGCGGCTGGCGCGGGAATTGGAGATGGCAATCGCCCTCACTTACCTGGAAGAGTGGCCGGGCGCGCCTGCGGCTCGCGCGCCCGCGCCCCGCAATTCAGTGTCGCTGATTGACCGTCATAGCGAACTGGCGCTGACCTACGCGAAGGTCCATACCTGCGACTTCGACGTGATGGAAGCGGCGCTGACACCAGGAGACGATTTCTACGTGGCCGCGTTGGATACCGCGCAGGGGCCGGTGCAGGTTGGCGCGATGATCTGCTATGACCGCGAGTTTCCCGAAAGCGCGCGCATTCTGATGCTCAAGGGCGCCGAGATCATCCTCGTTCCCAACGCCTGCGAGATGGAGCGGCATCGCATTGGGCAATTCCAGGTGCGCGCTACCGAGAACATGGTCGGCGTCGCGCTGGCGAACTACGCCGCCCCGCAGCAGAACGGGCACTCCATCGCCTTCGACCCCATCGCCTTCGATCAGCACGGCTCGCGCGATACGCTGGTAATCGAAGCGGGCGAGGCCGAGGGCGTCTATCTGGCCCCGTTCGATCTGGAGGCTATCCGCGACTATCGCAGCCGCGAAGCCTGGGGCAATGCCTTCCGCCGCCCGCACCGCTACGCCGCCCTGACCTCGCTCGACGTGCAGCCGCCCTTCGTGCGCGTCAACGAGCGCGGCGAACCTTATCCGAGAGAGCGGCGCTGAGGCGCAGCGTATCCTCACTTGACCGCCGTTCTTCCAGGCGGCCAATCGTTCGTAGGAGGTTCATCCTATGGCCGCGCCCGTAGAGCAACCCACGCGACTGAAACAGGCAACCCATCGCCCGCGCTGGCTCTCCATCCTGGCGGGCTTCTCGCTGCTGCTAGGCATCGTCACCACCATCCCGCAGTTCTATTACGTCCTCTTCGCGCTGCACCTCGTCACCATCGGCCCCAACAGCAACCTGCTCGGCCAGGTCTGGTATGCCTATATCCTCAACGGCGACAACAGCTACCAGAAGGTTGACCCTGGCATCCTGGCAGGCGCAGTGGAAGATGCCTTTCTGCTCGGCCCGCTCTACATCGCCACTGGCGTGGGCCTCTGGCTGCGAAAATCCTGGGTGGTTCCCGTCGGGCTGATGACCGGCGCGATGATCTTCTATGCCATCGTCGGCTTCTTCCTGGGCGACATCTTCGCCGGGCTGCCCAGCGTCACCAACAGCGTCTCCTACTGGGCCTCCAACCTGCCTTATCTGCTCTATCCCCTCTGGCTGATTCCGGTCCTGCTCTTTCGGCGCTCGCTCTTTGCACGGCAGGAGCAGGACGCCCGCCACACCGATGTACCAAGAGGTTCGGCTCAGTAGCAGAAAGCTTTCGGGTGCTTCTCAATTGGTTTGGCTCGTCAGTTGTCTAGAACCGAAAGGCGCAACTGGTGGAGGTGTGCGGGGTCGGCGACTGCGTCGATTCCGACGATCTTGCCGCGTCTGATCGTGAGACCCAGGACGAGGAACAGCCGTCCACGCCGGGCCACGACGAGTCCCACCGCTCCATTCACGAGCGCCGGTTGTGCGCCCCTGGCACGTCCCGCGAACTGCTTAGCCACAGCCAGCGCCCCACTGACCTCCCCTGGCGCGCCTCCAGATACGGCGGTGCGGTCGGCGCGGAACACAATGTCTGGGTCGAGTACCGCGAGCAGCGCGTCGAAGTCCCCGTTGCGCGAGGCCGCCAGGAAGGCATCGACCACTGCGCGCTGGGAGGTGAGATTGGGATCCTTCACCGTTGTCGCTCCCCGCACCCGGCGGCGGGCGCGACTCGCAAGCTGCCTGGCTGCGGTCGGGGCGCGATCCACGATGGGAGCAATCTCGTCGAAGGGCACGTCAAAGAGGTCGTGCAGCACAAACGCGAGACGCTCGGCGGGCGCCAGCGTGTCGAGAACCACGAGCAGCGCCAGCCCCACCGAGTCGGCCAGAAGCGCTTCCTGCTCGGGGTCGGTCCCATCCTGGCGACTCATGATCAGCTCAGGATCGTGCGTTTCCATCGGCTCCTCGCGCCGCGACTTGCGCGCGCGCAGCAGGTCCAGGCACACCCGCGCGACGACTGTGGTCAGCCATCCGCCCAGGTTCTCCACATTGCTCGTGTCGGAGCGGCTGAGGTGCAGCCAGGACTCTTGTACCGCGTCGTCTGCCTCGATCAGCGAGCCGAGCATGCGGTAGGCCACCGCCCGCAGGTGAGGACGCTCGGCCTCGAATTGTTCCGCCAGCCAGTTATGTTCTTCCATTGATAAATTCCTTCAGTCTTTGCCTACTCAGCAAAGTCACTGAACAAATGATGCAGATGAAGCGCCGTTCATCGGTCACATTCCTTCGTCGCGTTCCGTCAGTGTAGTGACGAGGGAAACCTACCCGATGTGACAGGAAGACGGAACTCCCATTGAAGCGCCGAATGGGCGACTCGGTCAAGATCAAACCTATTGGTAAGAAAGTTGTGATGGCTTTGCCTGGATGTGAGGGTATCCAGGTGAAGTTCCGACATCAAAAGGAGATGTCTTATGGAACCACGAATGAGCAACCCAGCAGCGATCCTTCCTGACGCCACAAAGGGCATACAAGCCCTGCTCATCGCCGCGAGAAAGGGCGGCGTGCCGCAGGCTGTGCTTGAGCTTGTCCACCTGCGCGCGAGCTAGATCAATGGCTGTAGCTTCTGCGTGGACTCAGGCGCACGCAGCGCCAAGAAGGCAGGCGAAACAGATGAGCGACTCTTCGCTGTAGCGGCCTGGCGGGAGGCGCCCTACTTCACCGACGCCGAACGCGCTGCCCTCGCGCTTACCGAGGCCGTCACCCGGCTTGCTGACCGGGCCGACCCGGTTCCCGACGAGATCTGGGACGAGGTCGCCCGGCACTACGACGAGCAGGGACTCGCGGCATTGCTCTTGATGATCGCCACAACCAACCTCTTCAATCGCCTCAATGCCCCCACCAGGCAGGTGGCTGGCAGGCAGAGTTGGTAGCTCCCGATCCGAGATTCTCAAGCTCCAGGGGTGTTATCCACCCCTGGGGCTTGACAAGCCCGAATTCCGTGTATATACTCTAAATATGGACACACAAAACATTCCTGCCCTTGACGCGAAGCTGGCGGAAATACAAGGCAAATGCGTCTGCTACAACATTCGCAAGGCGGCCCGGCTTGTCACCCAGCTTTATGACGCGACCCTGGAACCCAGCGGCTTGCTCGGCACGCAGTTTGTGCTGCTGGCGACCATTGGGCGCATAGGGGCAGCCAATGTCACGCGCCTGGGGCAAAAGATGGGCATGGACCGCACGACCGTCACGCGCAATCTGAGGCCGCTGGAGCGCCAGGGATTCATCGAGATGGATGCCGGGCTTGATCGGCGCACCCATATCGTGCGCCTCACCGAGCAAGGTCGCCAGGCCATTCAGGCGGCGCTGCCGTTCTGGCAGCAGGCGCAAGCCGATGTGATTAGCCGCTTTGGGCAAGACCGCACGACCGCGCTCTTGACCGAGCTGCAAGCGTTGGAGGCGCAGGTGCAGCCTGCCTGATGCGCTTCTTTTTGTCCCTAAATGCGTGTAGTTACACGCTCTCTCAAGGAGTAAGACATGTTCGCACAGGACCGAGGGAAAAAACTTGCCACGCTGGCCGTCACCTGTATCGGCCTCTTTATGGTGCTGCTCGACATGACGATTGTGAACGTCGCGCTGCCGACAATCCAATCTGACCTGCATGCCAGCCTATCTGGCTTACAATGGGTGGTGGATGCGTATACGCTGCCCTTTGCCGCTCTGCTGCTCACCGCCGGAACGCTAGGGGATCGCTACGGGCGCAAGCGCGTCTTTCTGGTTGGTCTGGTCGGTTTCACGCTCGGCTCGGCCCTGTGCGGCCTCGCGCCGAGCCTGGGCTGGCTTATCGCCGGGCGCGTCTTGCAGGGCGCGGGCGGCGCGGCGCTCTCGCCGGGCAGCCTCTCGCTGCTGGCGGCAGCCTTCCCCGACAACCGCGAGCGCACGCAGGCGATTGGCATCTGGGCGGGCATCTCCGGTCTGGCGCTGGCCGCCGGGCCGCTGATCGGCGGGCTGCTCATTCAGGTTTCAAGCTGGCCTGCCATCTTCTTTGTCAACCTGCCCATCGGCGTCGTCGCGTTCATCTTTGGCTGGCGCATTCTGGCCGAGTCGCGCAACCCGCACGCCCGGCGTATCGATCTGCCTGGTCAGGCGCTGGTAATTGCCGGGCTGGGCGCGCTGACCTACGCCCTCATCGAGGGCGCATCCTATGGCTGGACCTCGCCGCTGATCCTTTCCCTCTTTACTGGTGCTGCCGTCTTGCTCGTGGCTTTCCTACTCCTGGAGTCGCGCGTGCGCGAACCGCTGCTGCCCTTGTCGCTGTTCAGAAGCGTCACCTTCTCCACTGCCAATGTCGCGTCAGCCCTGCTTGGCTTTGCTCTGGTGGGCACCGTCTTCTTTATCTCCCAATATTTCCAGAGTGTGCAGGGGTACTCGGCGCTTGGCTCCGGCCTGCGCACCCTGCCTTCCACCATTGGCACCTTTATCATGGCGCCGCTTGCCGGGCAACTGGCCGCACGCCTTGGCCCGCGCGTACCCATTACTCTGGGCGGGCTGCTCTCTGGTGTCGCGCTGCTCCTGTTCACCAGACTGGACCCAACAACTGGCTACGCCAGCATCTGGTGGGATTTGGGCATTTTTGGTATCGGCATCGGTTTAATGATTAGTCCGCTGACTGCTGCGGTACTCTCCGCCACGCCGCCGGAGCGGGCCGGGCTGGGATCATCGATGGTGAACACCAGCCGCCAGATCGGCAGCGTCTTTGGCATTGCCCTATTGGGCGCGCTGGTGCAGCAGCTATTCACCAGCAACCTGCTCAGCAACTTGACCGGCCTGGGCGTGCCCGCGCAGGTTAGCCAGAAGATCGCCACGACCATCGCCAGCGCGGGCGCAGAGGCTGGCAGCATCCACCTGCCCGGCAGATTGCCCATCACGCCAGCAACGCTACATCTCACCATC
>JBJKSJ010000075.1:0-4062 GCA_046704085.1 Ktedonobacterales bacterium
AGCGCGTCGCCCAAGGGGGGTCGCTGCGCCAGATCGCTAAAAGCTACCACACGTCGTATGAGGCGGTCAGGCGGGTGCTGAATGCGGCTCGCAAAGATCGGGTGGCGGGTGGGGATGCTCCACCGAAACCCCATATTGAAGACAAAGAGGAGTAGCCAGCACAACCTCTTGACATACTAGCAGTGCTCGTTTATGCTTGGCTTCATATTTGCTCGGTGCGGGAGCTAGCCGCGTTTCATGGGCATCTTACCGCATTTCCTCCAATTAGGAAACGCCATTAATCTTCTGACAAATCACGCATGGGCAGTTCTTCTTGTTCCTGCCTCAAGTGGGCAACACCGTCTGGTTCTTACCAGCCTCCAGAAAGGAAGAGGCCATGTTTGATCTCGACGTGGCTCGTGCTCGTGCCGTTGCTCAACACCTCCTCCAAGCTTATGCCCAGTCAGGGATATTTGAGAACCAGAATATGCCAGAAGATATAATACCTCCTGGTGTCGTATCTGGCTCCGAAGAGCATTTGCGGCTTATCACGCTGACAGTAGCCATCGATTATATGCGTGATGCTGATCAGCTCTGGAAGGCTGCCCGCACAGCCTTTGCTGATCCAGCAACCCACTATCTTTTCCTCCCAGAGGTCGTCGCTCAAACGGGCCTGATCCAAGTAAGCGCGGATATGCAACGGCTCGGCCTTTCGCGGAAGCATCAGAAAGATGCCCAAATCTGGCAGGGTATTTGCACGACTCTGGTGCTGCACTTTGAGGGACAGGTCAGTACTTTACTCGGTCAGGCGCATCTCGATGCGCTGAAGCTGCTGGCGCTCATCCGAAGCCCGCGGTATCGTAATGGGTTTCCCAATCTCAAAGGGGAAAAGATCGGACCGCTCTGGATCCGCATGCTTCACGATAACTGCCAGGTTGACTTGGACCACCTGGGAGAGGTTCCTTTGCCGGTGGATATTCATACGGCACAGGCGACCATTCAAACAGGATGTGTTCGACCCAGCCAGCCAGAGGGCAGCATGGACCAACTGCGGAAGGCGGTTCAGCACGTATGGAAGGAAGCATTGGTGCTAGCGGATGATGGAACATACCCGTTGCGCTTGGATGAGCCATTGTGGTTGCTGAGCCGCCAGGGATGCAGAAAAACCAAGAGGTGGCCCTGCGAGTATCGAACTAGTTGCCCGGTAGTTGCTTACTGCCAACCGAGCTATCTGAAGCTCAGTGTTGCTGGCGACCCTAATCAGCAGCAAAGCGAATGGAAAATTGGCAGCGATCCATCGCACCTCCCTGGAGCATAAGGAGGAAGCAGTTGGGGCCAAAGAAAAACGATAGAGAGTGTCACCCAAGACGCTCTATCGTTCGGGCGGAACCGACGGGATTCGAACCCGCGATCTCCTGCGTGACAGGCAGGCGTGTTGGGCCACTACACTACGGCTCCTTGTGTGGGGCAAGCACTAACACCAGCTTAGCGCTGCCGGGCAAGTGAAATCATACCATGAATCCAGCCAGTTTGTCAAGGTGGCGTTTTGTCCTTCCGCGCGGCGGGCAATCGTGGGGCAAAGCTCAGACAGGCGAGGCATCCCGACGCTGTGGTACGTTCGTAATCCAGCGGTAGATGTGCTATGATGTGCCTGGTACGCTGCAAACATCTGTTCCAGACGTTGAGAGTTCGTGTGAGTATGCAACAGACGTGTGTGGTGGTGAGCGATCTTCATCTGGGTGATGGGCTGCCCCAAAGTGGGTGCTTTCACCAGCGTCAGCAGGATGGGTTAGAGGGCTTGCTGGCTGCAATGGAGCCGGGCGGGTCATTGGACCAGGCCACCAGCCTGGAACTAGTCATCAATGGGGATTGCTTTGATTTTTTGGCGGCTGCGCCAGCTACCCCTGGTAGGCAGTATACCGATGTGGCTTTTGGTCTTGCGAAAATCGAGCGTATCATCAGCGCGCATTCCCCATTCTTCGCGGCCCTGCGCCGCTTCCTGGCTGTGTCGGGGCATCGGCTGACTTTTACCATTGGGAATCATGATCTGGAGCTGTGTTTTGCTGCGGTGCGCTCCCGTGTCAGGAAAGCTGTCGGCGCTGCTCCTGGGCGCGTGCGTTTCTGTCTGAGCCGCAGGTATCACCCATTTCCTGATGTCGTGCTTGAGCATGGCTGCCAGTTTGACCCCTGGAACTGGATTGCTGAACTCTGGGAGGGCTTCTGGCCTCTGGTTGGCTTGATCGATGATGGCGGAGAGCAGAGCGCAGCAGACCCAGTAAGCACGCCGCTGCCCTGGGGGTCGCGCTATTACTATGATGTGCTTGTGCCCATTCACCAGCGTTACCCTTATCTGCAAGGTTTGCTCCCGCCACTAGAATCCAGCCATATCCTGGCGTTCCTCGCGCTCTTTGCGCCGGAGTTGGTTCTGCAAGGTGCGCCCCGCACGGCCAGTTTGCGCGTCCCGCCGCAGCCTTCTCTGGTTGGGCTGGCGCCAGGCGATGAGCGCAATCCGCAGGCGCTCTTTGCGGCAGCCTGGCCGGACTTGGCTGGATTGCAAGGTGAAGTCTTAGTGCGTGCTGGTATCACGCTTGACGCCGAAACCGAGGCAAAGATGCGGGCCGCAGCCGACGCGCTGGGCGCAGCTTTGGGAGACGAGCCGCAGGCGGCGCTGAGGGCCATCTTTGCTGAAACCGCCGCTGAGCATGCCTCTCTTGCCGATAGAGATCGCGTCGCAAAGAATATCTTCTCACGGGATGCGACAATACAGATTGCGCTCATCGGCCATACACACCTGGAGGGTGCGCTCTGGCTCCCAGGCCGGAAACTCTTCCTGGATACGGGCGCCTGGACGGATCGCCTGTTCCAACCAGGGCCAGACGAGTTCAACGAAGGTCTGCTGGCCTGGCTGCGCGCACCAGAGCAGGGCAAGACGCCACTGCGCGATGCGACGCGCCTGACGTTTGCGCTGCTGCAATCTGCTGAGGGTGGTCCGACCACTGCGCAATTATGTGAATGGAGAGGTGGGCGCAACGGCTCCTACAGGCTCCTGCCCGCGCTGCCCGCATCCTCCTGTGGGAATGAAAGCGACTAGAGAGAGTATTGAGGCGTGCGATGAGCGAAATCAGCCAGAACCAAGCCGATGTTCCAGGGGCCAGTGAGCAGTCCAGGCCAACCTTGATGCTCATCGACGGCCACGCGATGTTTCATCGGGCTTTCCATGCCTTTCCTGAAGAGATGAGTACGACACATACCGGCGAGCCAACCAATGCGGTCTTTGGCTTCGCTCGGATGCTGCTGGATGCGCTGAAAAATATCCACCCAGAGTACGCGGCGGTGTCTTTTGATCGCCCGACGCCGACGTTTCGGCATCTAGAGTTTGATGGCTATAAAGCGCAGCGACCCTCGCTGCCAGATACCATGCGCCCGCAGTTTGGCCGCATTCGCCAACTGGTCGAGGCGTTCGGTATGCCGATCTATGAGATCGATGGCTTTGAGGCCGATGATGTGCTGGGGACGCTGGCCCGGCAGGCCACCGCGCAGAGCGTTGCAACGGTCATTGTGACTGGCGATCTAGATACCTTGCAACTGGTCAATCCGCTGGTCCGTGTGACCTACGCGAGCAAGCCGTTGCGCGGAGAACTGGCCTACTATGATGAGGCGACGGTGCAGGTGCGCTATGGATTTGCGCCTGCGAAGCTGGTCGATTATAAAGCCCTGGTTGGCGATAAGTCGGATAATATCCCTGGCGTGCCCGGCATCGGCGATAAGACGGCGACGAACCTGATTCACCAGTATGGCTCCTTGGAGGGCATTCTGGCGCATCTGGATGAACTGCCGCCAAAGGTTCGCGCTACGCTGCGCGAGCATGAGGCGCTGGCTCGCCAGTGCAAGCGCCTGGCGACGATTGTCACCGATGTGCCCGTGACGCTTGATCTGAAAGCCTGTCGCGTACAATCGCTCAACCGCGAGGAGGTCTTATCCCTCTTCCGCGAGCTTGAGTTTTTTAGTCTGGTGGATCGGGTTTCACGCTCCAATGGAGCCAGGACTGGCGGGGGGGGCCGGGGCCCCGCCGCCGCGCCCCGG
>JBJKSJ010000076.1:0-16355 GCA_046704085.1 Ktedonobacterales bacterium
CCCCTGACGATCCAGGTCATTGGCAATCTGGGCGGTGGTTTCGCCGGGCTGAATGACGAAGAGGACAACCGGTGAATCTGTGCTGCCTGCTGACTCGACGAGGGACAGCCCTGTCTGGACGCCGACAAAGCCCAGCCCGGCCCCACAGGACAGGGCAAAGAGTAAGAACAGGACGGCCAGACGCGAGGCGTTCATTTGCTGTTTCATCAGTGATAACCGCTTTCTCCAGAAGAATTTCTACAATACCTCTTTTTGGGAACAGCCTGGCTCATTACATTTGGCGACGCTTGTTGCAAACAGTATGCCAGCCCCGGCTGGCAGCCGATCTGCCCTTAGCAGAGGAGCTAGCGGTTCAAACCGCGCCTAAGGGCCTGCGGGCCACGAAGTCCGCCTGCGCGAACTAGGTACGGGCGCTCGTCTCAACCCGCGTAGGCGGGTTTCGTGGCGGAACGCCTCTAGGCGCGGTTTGAACCGCCAGCCCCGGCTGGCCCGGTGTGTTATCCTTTATGGGGAGAATGTTTTTTGCTGAAGAAGCGCCGTTCAGGCGAAGGAGGGATCGCCAATGGGGCTGTATGTGGATAGCGCATTTTTGCCCGATGTCGAGCGGGTGTGTAGCAAGCTGGAACTGGCCGGGGCTACGACCAACCCCAGCATTTTGCTGGCCGCCTTGCAGCGGGGGCAGCGGCTGACTGCTCAAGAAGTGCTGCGGCGGCTGCTGGAGGTCTGTCCGGGGAATATCTTTATGCAGCCGGCAGGCGAAACGGCTGATGAGATGCAGCGCATGGCGGAGGCATATCTCCAGGTGGCGCCGGAGCGCGTCGTGCCGAAGCTGCCGCTGACGCCCATCGGGATGGCAGTGGCGCGGGCCTTGAGGCGAAGCGGGGCGCGCTTTTCCTTTACCTGTGTCTTTACTGTGACCCAGGCGTACTGCGGCGCGCTGGCTGGCGCGCAGTATGTGATCCCCTATTTCGGGCGGCTGCGGCGGACGGGACAGGATGCCTGCGAGCGTATCGAGGGGATGGCGCGACTGCTTCAGGCGCAGGTGCCAGGGACGCGCGTGCTGGCAGCGAGCATCAAGAACCCGACAGATGCCGCCGAGGCGCTGCTGGTGGGCGCGCATGATCTGACGGCTCCGCCGGAGGTGCTGGAGGCGCTGCTAGCCGACGCGCTGACCGACGCGGCTGTGGAGCAATTTCAGCGCGATTGGGCTGCATTCACCAATGCTGAACCTGTTGTCTAGATCGAGTTCAGGAGGATAGGATTTCGTGAAGTATTGCGGTCGATGTGTGCAGATGCAAGACCTGCTGGAGACGGCCAGCAGCGAGCCGACGCCAAATGATCCCTATCACTTTTCGCTGCCCGGCGATAAGCCGCATTATGCCCCGGATCGCCCGGCGGATGTGGCGCATGTCGCGCTGAATCTGGCGCTTGATTTTGAAGAGCAGCGCGTCAGTGGCACGGTCACGACGACATTTCGGGCGCTCTTTGATGACCTGCGCTCCGTGCAACTCAGCGCCTCCGAACTGGAGATCGAGCGGGTTGGGCTGGTTGGTGGCCCGACGCTGCGCGCCACGCAGGATGGGCGCAAGCTGGTAATCGAACTGGACCGGGCCTATCAGCATGGCGAGACGTTTTCCATCGAGATCGCCTACTCGGCGCGCCCGCGCATCGGGCTGGTCTTTGTGCAGCCGGGGCCGGATGATCCCACGCGGCCTGTGCAGGTCTGGACACAGGGCCAGCCGGAGACGAATCACTTCTGGTTTCCCTGCCACGATTCACCCAATGATCGCGCGACAACGGCGCTCTCTGTCACCGTACCAGGGCAGTATTTCGCGCTCTCCAATGGGCGGCTCGATCATATCGACGAAGACCCGAACGATGGGACCAAGACGTATCACTGGCGGCATGATGTGCCCCATCCCGCCTATCTGGTGACGCTGGTCGTCGGCGAGTTTGCCGCCGTGATGGAAAGCTGGGATGGCATCCCCGTCACCTATTACGTGCGCCCTGGCCGCGAGGCGGATGCGCGCGCGATGATGGGCAAGACGCCAGATATGCTGGGCTTCTTCTCCGAACGCTTTGGTATCCGCTATCCCTACGAGAAATACGCCCAGATCGTCTGCGAACTCTATACCGGGGCAATGGAGCATACCTCGGCGACGACGCACAGCTTCTCGCTGCTGCCGGACGAGCGCGCTGCGCTGGATGCGAGCGCCCCCAAGCTGGTGGTGGCACATGAACTGGTGCATCAGTGGTTTGGCGACCTGCTGACCTGCCGCGATTGGGCGCATATCTGGCTGAATGAGAGCTTCGCGACGTATTTTGAGGCCGTTTATGCCCAGCGCGACGATGGCGAAGACGAGTTCCGCTACGAACTGCGCGGCAACCTGCACAGCTATCTCTCTGAATCGTACAAGCGGCCCATCGTCTACAATGTCTACCACAGCGACGGCTGGGAGATGTTTGACCGACATGTCTACGAGAAGGGGTCGCTGGTGCTGCACATGCTGCGCTTTGTGCTGGGCGAGCAGGGGTTCTGGCGCTCGATTCAGCATTACGCGCGAACTAATCGCGGGCGCGAGGTGATCACGCCCGATCTGGAGCGGGCCATCGAGGAGACGACCGGACGCAGCATGGCGCAGTTCTTCGAGCAGTGGGTCTATCGCGCCGGGCATCCGGAGTTTGAGGTGTCGTTCAATTGGGATGGCGATCACAAGCTGGCCGTGCTTACCGTGAAGCAGGTGCAAAAGATCGACGAGCATCATCCCTGCTTCGTGACCCCGGTGGATATTGCCTTGACCCTGCCGACTTCGGATGACGCCCCGGAGGACGAGACGACCACGACGACGGTCCGCGTGCAGGTTGATGAGGCGCAGCAGCGTTTCTATTTCCCTCTGCCGCGCAAGCCGCTGGCTGTGCGCTTTGATCCGGGTGGCTGGATTCTGAAGACGCTGAAGTTTGAGCGACCGGCAGAGATGCTGCGCTATCAACTGACGCATGACGCGGACGTGCTGGGGCGCATCGAGGCCGCCGAGGCGCTGGGCAAGCTGGGCGACCCGAAGAGTGTGGAGGCGCTGGCGGCGGCGCTGCTGAGCGATCCCTTCTGGGGGGTGCGCGCCGAGATTGCCGCGACGCTGGGCAAGCTGCGCACGGAGCGCGCGCTGGAGGCGCTGCTGGCGGGCCTGGATCAAACCGACAATCCCAAAGCGCGGCGGGCCATCGTGGACGCGCTGGGTTCCTTCCGCGCGCCGGAGCAGCCCGAACTGGCCGGGCGCGCAGCGGCGGCGCTGGCTGACCTGCTGAAGAAAGGCAACCCCAGCTACTTTGTGGAGGGCGCGGCGGCCAGCGCGCTGGGCAAGACGAGCACCGAGGGCGCGTTCGACGCGCTGGTGGCGGCAAGTGATCGGCCCTCCTGGAATGAGATCATTCGCGGCGGCGTTTTCCAGGGTCTGGCGGCGCTGGGTGATCCCAGAGTTGTGCCAGTGCTGGCCGGATGGCTGAACCGCGACAGGCCCATCCAGGCACGCGCGGCAGCGGCTGGCGCGTTGGGCGCGCTGGCGAGCGATCATCGGCTGGACACCGGCGAGGCGCGCCAGCAGTTGGTGCAGGCGCTGCTGGGCGCTCTGGATGATCCCTGGCCGCGCGCGCGCGCCAGCGCGGCGCGCGCGCTGGGCGCCACGCGCGAGAAGGGCGCGCTTGGCGCGCTGGACCAGATGGCGGGCCGCGAACTGGATGGGACGCTGGTGCGCGCCGCGCGGCTGGCGGTCAAAGCCATCCGCGAGGGCAAACAGCCGAACGATGAGGTGCGCCAACTGCGCCGCGACTTTGACGAGATGAAGGAAGAGAATCGCAAACTGCGCGAGCGCATGGAGACGCTGGAGGCGCGTGTGGGGAAAGAACAGGGCTGATAACAGTATCTGCGTGTAGCGCCGCCGTCCCTGGCGGCGACCTGCCTGTACCGCTGCCGTCCCTGGCGGCGAATCGTGCGCCAGCATGGAAGCTGGCGCGCCAGGCAGCAGTCTTTGCCTCAACCTAAGCGATTACCCGGCCTCTCTCTGTCTCACTGTCTCTCTCTCGCTGAAAGTCATCGCGGTCATACTGCGCCATTTCTGTAAAGACCGCGAGCCTGGCTTTCTCCGCCGCTGAGAGCGGCATCTCATGCCCCAACAGCTTGAGGAACTCTTTGCTGGGGCACCTTTGCCCCTTTTCCAGCCGCCAGATGTAATTGGGGGTGACATCAAGCTGCGCGGCCAGCGCCGCCTGCGAGAGTCCGTGCCGGATGCGCGTCTGCCGAAACCAGCCCCGAAACGCTTTCCAGGTATTCTCTTCCAGGTGACACTCCTTGTTCGGTATTCCTTGCGCATGTCTGAGGCAGGTATGCCTGAGGCAACGTTGCCTCAGACAAGTAGCCTCTTGTTCTGCTCGACCGTATACTCCTTCTTGTAGAAGTTGACCGGGTGGAAAGTGGGAAAGCGGCCAACCAGGAGCAAGTATAGCAGAGTGTTTAAGTGGAAGTCAAGCATTGATTTGTTTTTCCTCACTCTGCCAATCTCCCCTCGTAGGCTCCTATTGTTTACCAACTCTTCAGATTATAGCTTGACACCCTGGGAGGGTGTCAAGATCAAACAGTTGGAGTCTTTGGACTTACTCGAAGTACAGGACACGCGAGAGACAAAAGAGAGGAACCACCATGAAGATGCTTCTCAGGCGCTCATCACAAGGGATAACAGCGATATTACTCGTTCTGCTTGTTGTAGTAAGCATATCCGGTCAAGTTCTTGCGGCACCTACACGGGAACAGGCAAGTGGAAAACAAGGAACTGCGTCTTGCATACCAGACCCTAGAGAAAACCATGTTAGCGACGCTGTGGCGATAGCCCGTATAACTAAGCTATATGGAGCAACTCGAATAGCTGGAAAGAAGCGCTGGGAGCGAGGGTGTCTAGATCCCAATGCTGCTCCGCTAACCTCATATGTGTCTCAGTATAGTGGTTCCTGGAGTGGTTATATTTCAGATGTTGAGCCTACGCCCTACGTTGCCGACGGTGTCTACGGAGAATTTAACATTTCTACCTACACGGGCCTTCAACCTGTGCTCTCTTCGTGGGTGGGTGTAGGGGGGTACTATGGCAATGGGCACCTTATACAAGCAGGATATACAACGACCAAATTTGGTTATACGGGAAAGAGAACTTTCTACGAACTCTTTCCTGCTGGCCCTGTTACCTTATGGGATGTCAAGGGATATTTCACTAACTATGAATACGTAACTATAGACTTTGACTCTACAACTGGTCAGTGGTGGATTTACATAGATGATACCGCCGACCCTAATTACTTCTACGACCCGTTCACCTTTGATCCTGACAAGAATACGGCGGAGTGGATTGAAGAAAGAGCGCCTAGTACCATTGGCGCTGTTCCATCCACTATAGATCCGCAGCAAATGGTGGGGGTCTATTGGATAGACGACTATGGGAGGCAGGAGGATAGTGATTCCTCAGAAGTGGCGACCGTACGTAGAGTTCTTATGAAGGATTCACCAAACGGAACTTACGAATGCCTGGTTCCAACTGGAATTACGGATAGCTCTATGACATCGACCTTCATCATCAAGTATCAGAGTAGTTGTTGAACATGCTCCACATTGCCTACTCTGTCAAGAATGAAGCACCCCAGATTCTCCATGAGAAAAATACAAACTAGGGGACGCCAACGACGGATCTATAGTCGGACGACAATTTGCAGGAAAGCAGGAGAGCGGGTATATTTCTTGATGTGCCCGCTTCCCTTTGTTGGGGTCCTTCGCCCACAGCATAGTGGGCGACCAGAGCAGTCAGTGTCATCACCAGCGAAACCCAGAAAGCCAGCGCCAAGGAAATCAATGTGGAAGTCTTGCCCCGTATCCTCAGTGATGCTACCAGTATTTTCAACCGAGCGGTGGTGGGGGCATAGCCCGGAAGGATGCAATGACCTGATCAACGATCAGCTGATAGCTGGCAATCACATCCGGTGGTACAGGCGTTTCAAGTGGGGCATCGGAAGGGCGATATGGGCTGCCGGGTTCATCATACTGGACACCTGGGATATGATAGCTCAACCGGATATGCGCTTGTGACTTATCGAGCATCCAGACGTTATCCAAATGATAGGCAGGAAGGCTATCTAAGGTGGTATTGGCAGGGAGGCACCCCAGCACCTTGCGGTGGAGGGGATGCGTAGTGGCAGAGATGTCAAAGTTAACCATGATGCCTGTCCTATCCAACGGAGGCGGCCCCATCAACACGCGGATATGGGGGAATGAGACCTCCAAGCCAGTTATCTTGTTTCCAATTCTGCCTATCCCATCCGCACTTCGCTGAACGATCCAATCGGCAGGGATGTGGATGGAGAAGTAGCCATCGGGGTCTTGGTACTGCTGCCATTCTGTCATGGGAAGCTCCATTGGTGATATGTGACCACCGCTCCTAGTTGATGATATTATCCCACAAAATGAGTATGGCATTCAATGCAGTCAGCTTGGGTAGGCGACCTCCTGGCGCTGACGATGCGGCAGTTTCAGGCCGGAGCAGTGGTCGGCTCATCCGAGGTGCCGGGTTCACGCCCATCCGCTGGAACAAAACGAATGCGCCTATCAGGCATCTTGCCTGATAGGCTTTTTTTAATGCGGCGGCTTCTTTCGCCAGCGCGCCCGGCAGATCATGGGAGTATTCAAGTGATTTACATTTCTGCTAGAATCCGGTAGAATGGCTCTAGTAGCCTTCGTTGCTTTGAGGCCGATGAGTCGCTGGTGAATCAGGAGGGGGATATGGCGCGCTGCGCGCATTGCTCGACGGAGTTGCAACCGGGAGAACGCTTTTGTCCGAAATGTGGCGTCAGCCAGCCGCTGGTGATCTCGGACGCGACGACATTTCAGGGGTCAGGCAAGCTCTGCCCCCACTGTGGCAGCATACAGATGACTTCGGCGGTTTTTTGCGGCGATTGTGGCAAGCCTGTTGATATCCGCACGGTGTCTGGGGCCACTGGTCCGAGAGGCATCTCAGTTGGATCCGAGCCAAACCGGGCGGCTGATTCGCGCCCGGCGCCACAGCCGCCGTCCGGCAGATTGGGCGCGCCAAGCACCCCTGTGTCGCCGCCCCTGCCGGGCGCTTCGGCCTTCGGAACGCAGACCGGCCCAACCGCGCCCGCCAGATCGCCATCGGGCGTCAATCCGTTTGTCGGGCTGGTTTCTGGCCCGCAGGCGTATCCTGCCAACGTGCAGGGCGCGCCATATGGCCCGCAAGCCGGGCCGCAGATGGTTCCGCAGGCTCCGGGCAGCCCGCAGTCTGGTCCATTAGGCGCGCCGGGAGCGCCATATGGCCCGCAAGGCGGAGCGCCAGGTGTGCCCTCCGCGCCGGGCGCGGCTCAGGGCAATCCGTTGAGTGTGCCCTCCGCGCCGTATGGGCCGCAAGGCGGGGCGCCAGGGGTGCCCTCTGCGCCGGGCGCGCATCATATGGGAGGGCAGGCGCTGGGGCGCGCGCGTCAGGCGCTGTGGGGCACAGTGCGTGCCAGGATCATTACCACCGTGATTGCGCTGGCTGTCATCGGGACCAGCGCCGGGGTTGTGACGATTGCCGTCAAGAGCAGCAGCGGCCAGAACCCGCTCACCCTCACTAACACGGCCAGCTTTACCGTCATGGCAGACATTCATACCGTTGATGGCTTGAATCACCCCAGGGAAATTAAGGAGACGCTGATCGTCAGGAATGGAACCGTCTGCCAGGCGCAAGACACTGGCAAGCAGCGCACGGTATCTGGGGGCTTCGAGGAGTTTACGTTTGGGGTGCCCTATCAGGAAAAAGTGACCACGAAATGCCAGGGAACCTATCAAGACGGAAAACTAAGCTACACTCAGACGGCTCTCTATCTTGAAAATGACTTCAAGAAGGGCTTTATTACTTATACCTGCCATGCTGATGTGCCGCTGGTCCTCCAGCAACTTACGGGGAGCTTGACCAGCAGCACAGCGATCAGCGGATCGTTCCAGGCAGATGCCTCCAGCTATGGCTGCCAGCTTGGCTACGCGGCGCACTTTCCGGTCAAGAACGGCACCTGGACGGGCACGGTGCAGCAGGCGGCTGGAGGATGAAAGGCTTGCGGCGCGGCGGGAGAATGAGAGAATCCAGATGGGGAAGGCTCAGTCCCTGTATGCAGTGAAGGCCGGGTGAAGAAGGAGGCGCGCAATGGGGCAGTGCGCTTTTTGTCAGGCGGAATTAGCAGCGGGGACACGGTTCTGTCGCCAATGCGGCCACGCGCAGCCATCTATGCTGCTGACGGCGCCCGCCCCAGCGCCGCGGGCGACAATGAAGCTGACGCGCCAGTGCCCGAACTGTGGCGAGGAATTGCCGGAGTGGGCGCGCTTTTGCGGGAACTGCCGCAGCACCCAGCCGCTGCCCGACCTCAGCGCGCTGTTGAACGAGCCAGCGCCGCCTACAAAACGCTGCCCGACCTGCGGCGAAGCAGCGCCTCTCTGGGCGCGCTTTTGTGGCGTCTGCGGCCAGTTGTTCGCGGCAGCCGGGGCTGTCTCTGGCGCGATGACGGTGATCGGCCCGCCATCAGCGCCGTTTGGAGGGAGCGGCGCGCTGATCGCGTCCCCGGCCTCTGGCGAACTGCTGCCGGGCATGCCAGGCGTGCCGGTGGCGTCTGCCTTCCTGCAGGCAGGCGCGCCCAGCGTGCCCATCGCACCGGCTGGCCCACAGGGCGGCGCGCCAGGTGTGCCCATCGCACCGGCTGGCCCGCAGGCAGGCGCGCCCGGCGTGCCCCACGCGCCGACGCCTGCGCAGAGCGGAACCATGCCCTGGCAGGTGTCAACGGGTGCGCGCGTGGCTGGGAAGGGCGCGCTGCGCGGGCTGCGCTATAAGCTGCTGGGGACGACGACGGCGAAGGTTATCGCTGCCGCCGTTGCAACCTCCGTCGTGCTGGGCAGCGGCGGGGCGACGGCGGCTTATTTCCTCACCCGCCCGAAGCCGGTCATTCAGGTGACGAGCGCCTATCAGGCGAACAATACACCGGCTGGCTCGCCCACGACGATCCTGCATGTCACCGGCCAGGATTTCTCGGATAGCTCGACCGTTGCGTTCCAACTGGATGGCAAAGCGGCGCCGGGGACGCGCAGCGTCTCGACGGATGCGCATGGCGCGTTCAAGACGGACCTGACCGTCACCGAGGATTGGCGCTATGGCTTCCACACGCTGACGGCCACCGACGCCCAGGGCTACACGACGAAAAGCGGCGCGCGGGTGGATATAATCCCCCGGCCTTTGATTCAGGTGACGAGCCAGTATCAGCAGCATGGCACTCCGGCTGGCTCAGCCAGCACGAGTTTTCATATCAGCGGCAAGTGGTTTTCTTATAGCAGTCCAGTCACGTTCCTGCTGGATGGGCGGGCGGCGCCGGGAAGTCGGCCAACCACGACCGACGCGAACGGGAGCGTGGAAGCGGACCTGAGCGTGAACGGCGATTGGAAGCTGGGCAGCCACACGCTGACGGCGCAGGATGCCCAGGGCTATGCCACCGAAAGTGGGATGCCAGTCGCCATCGTGGCACAGGGCGAGGCCAGCACGCCTGGCCCGCATGGCGCGCCCGCCGACGACGCGAGCTTCAGTCTGATAATTACCATTGAGTATCAAAATCCCTATACTGGGCAGAGTCAACCTTTTCAAGAAAGGCTGATCATCAGCGGCCAGCCCGATCCGAAGGGTGGCCTTGTCTGCCAGCCCCAGGATAACAACCAACCCTACACCATAAACGGCACTGTGTATGACAGCAATACCGATCAACCCTCCGGCCTCACCTATCAAGAGACGTTGACCGCGACATGCAGTGGGAGCTATAAGGACGGCCAACTGACCTATACTGAGACGGTCACGAGCGATCAGTATAGCCTTTCCAACGGTGTCACCTGCCAGGGGGAGACACCATACGAGAAACAATCTCTGGACGGTTCCTTCAGCAGCCCTACCGCCAGCAGCGGCAGTTGGAATTATTTTGCCTCCAACATCTACTGCGATCAGGGCTTTCTTCTCTACAGCGAGCCTTCACAGCAAGCCTCCTGGAGCGGCAGCACGGGCTAGCTGGCGCCGGTCAGGCCCGGATTGGATAACCAATCGGATGCACTATGAGAGCAGGCAAAAGGGCTATCAGCAGAGAGCCATTGTGAAGGCTTCAGAGTAGACGCCATCTGCTCTGAGACCCTTTCCTTTTCCTTATAAATGTGTTACAATAAGAAGGTAAGAGGCGACTGGACGCCCTCCCGGTGGCGACAGCCGTTTTTCATGTGCGCAAAAAGAATCAACACCTGGCCTATTCATCTGCACGTATTATCCCCTGGCTGCTCGCCAGGTTTGTTGAGGAGGAAGATACATCTTTTATGGCGACTATCAAACAGACTCCTGATACATCCACAAACGCCCTCTCTGATGAACATGAGAAAGACGC
Organism: Ktedonobacterales bacterium; assembly: GCA_046704085.1. GTDB lineage: Bacteria > Chloroflexota > Ktedonobacteria > Ktedonobacterales > DATBGS01 > DATBHW01. The sequence goes on from JBJKSJ010000076.1 coordinate 10,477, forward strand.
CAGCCGCGTGAACGGCAATGGACACCTGAACGGCAACAGCGCGGCGGTGAATGAGTATAGTGGCGAGCAGATCGAGATTCTGGAGGGGTTAGAGCCGGTGCGCATTCGCCCCGGCATGTATATCGGCAGCACCGATAGCCGGGGTTTGCATCAACTGGTCTATGAGGTGGTGGATAACAGCGTTGATGAGGCGATGGCGGGCGTCTGCGATCATGTGAGTGTGATCATCCATGCCGATGGCTCGCTGACCACCGAGGATAATGGCCGGGGCATTCCGGTTGATCCCCATCCCAAGCGCCCCAAGCAGTCCACGCTGGAGGTGGTAATGACCACGCTGCACGCGGGCGGCAAGTTTGGCGGCGATGCGTATAAGTCCGGCTCCGGCGGTTTGCATGGCGTGGGCGTTTCGGCAGTGAACGCGCTGAGCGAGTGGTGCCGCGTGGAGGTGCGCCGTAACGGCCAGACCTATATGCAGGAGTATCGCCAGGGCAAGCCGGTCAAGCCGGTGCGCGTGATTGGTCCGGCGGAGGGCACCGGGACGAAGACGACCTTCCTGCCAGACCTGACGGTGATGGAGACGCGCGACTTTAATTTTGAACTGCTGGCCCAGCGTTTCCGCGAGATGGCCTATATCAATCGCGGGCTGACGATCAGCATCCGCGACGAGCGGCCCGGCCCCGGCCAGGAACACGAGCAGACCTATTATTTCGAGGGCGGCCTGATGTCGTTTGTGCGCCATCTCAACAAGTCGCGCCAGTGCGTGATGACCCGCCCGCTGCACGTCGAAAAGACACTTGAGCATACCTATGTCGAGATTGCTCTGCAATATAACGACGGCTACAACGAGACGCTCTTCTCCTTTGCCAACGGCATCAACACCGTTGATGGCGGCACGCACATGACAGGCTTCCGCACCGCGCTGACCCGCACGCTGAACGAGTATGGCCGCAAGGCGAATCTGCTCAAGGAGAACGAGAGCAATCTGACTCAGGATGATGTGCGCGAGGGCCTGACGGCGGTTATCAGCGTCAAGCTGCCCAATCCGCAGTTTGAGAGCCAGACCAAGAACAAGCTCAATAACGCCGAAGTGCGCGTTCATGTGGAGCGGTTGCTATCCGAGGCGCTTGCCAAGTATCTGGAAGAGAACCCCAGCGAGGGGCGCAAGATCATCGACAAGTGTCTGACGGCCTCCCGTGCCCGCGAGGCGGCCCGCAAGGCCCGCGAACTGATTCGCCAGCCGAAAGGCATCCTTGATACCACCCTCCCTGGCAAGCTTGCCGACTGCTCCGAGCGCCGCTCCGAACGCTGCGAGTTGTTCCTGGTCGAGGGAGATAGTGCCGGCGGCTCGGCAAAGCAAGCGCGCGACCGGCACTTCCAGGCGATTCTGCCGCTGCGCGGCAAGATTCTGAACGTGGAGCGGGCGCGGCTGGATAAGATGCTGGGGAATGAAGAGATCAAGAACATGGTCATCGCGCTGGGCACGGGCATTGGCGACGTGTTCTCGATGGAGCGCATTCGCTATGGGCGCGTGCTGCTGATGACCGACGCTGACGTGGATGGCAGCCACATCCGCACGCTGCTGCTGACGCTCTTCTATCGCTATATGCCGCAGTTGATCAGCGAGGGGCGGCTGTATATCGCCCAGCCGCCGCTATATCGCATTCAGGTGGGCAAGAACCGGCAGTATGTCTATAGCGACGAGGAGCGCGACGCCTATCTCGCCACCCTGAACGGCAAGAACGCCGCTGTCAACCGCTATAAAGGTCTGGGCGAGATGGACCCGGAAGAACTCTGGGAGACGACGATGAACCCGGCCACGCGCACGATCCTTCAGGTGAGCGTGGAGGACGCGGTGCGGGCCGATGAAATCTTCAGCACGCTGATGGGCGATGAGGTTGGGCCGCGCAGGCGCTTCATCGAACTGCACGCCCGGCAGGTGAAGAACCTGGACATTTAGGGTGGTGGATGAAACTGCCGAGGAAGAAGATGAGCTAACTGGCTTGATCAGTCGTTTGGCTGGTTATCCGTTTTCTTCCTCGGCACTTTTGTTTCTCAATGGATGAGATTCAGGTGGGTTTGGCAAAGCTGCTACCAAAGAACCAGGCAGGGCGAGAGTAACTAACCGCCCTGCCTGGTAGTGTCTGAGCCGATGTGTCTCTGGCTACACCTTAACGGTGTTCCTTCGACCGTTACTTCGTCTTGATCACCACATTCCCGCCTCCTAGCAGGGTCGTGGGAACGCTCTTATAGAGCATGCCGTTATCATTCACGGTCAAGGCAAAACTATCCGAGCCAATGCCTGAACTCTGGCCGCTGTCGACCACGGTGGCAGTGAAGGTCGCGTTGCCATCGCTGAAGAGTTGCACCCCGTCACTGGCGCGGACGATCAGAATATTCGCCTGACCTTGCATGGTCGCGGTGAGCGGGAATGTCGAACCGGCGAACTGCAAGGTCGTGAGCGAGTTACTCTGGATGATAAAGTCGGCTGCCACGCCGTTGTACATGCCGCTATACACGTAGACAAACTGGCCTTGCGGCTTCCCGTTACTGTTGAGACGGGCGGTGAAGGCAAAGTTGCCATTCCCGCCGCTTGGATCGGTGATCCAGCCGCCACCAGCCGCAACCTTGGCCGAGTTGGTATAAAAGGCGATCCCGACAGGCTGGGCAATGGGCGCCGTGTACCACAGATTCGCGCCGCCGGAGGAACTGGCGACCAGTCTGGCTACGACACAATAGGCCGCTTCCGAGGATGAGGTGAAGGTTGTGGTTGCCGTGCCAACACCAGCATCGCCCGCCAGGCTCACCTGGGCATACTTCGTCGTCGGAGTGCCTTTCAGGCAACTGCCTGCCGGGTAGATGTCGAATTCAATCCACATCTTGGTAATGTCGCCGACGGTGGTATCCCCGTGCGGGCCAGGGTATTTACTGGCGGCACTATCCCACACCGTGACGCTCAGTGTGAGATTGGTCCCAACCTGCGCTATCCTATCGCCTCCGGTGTATTGGATGGCCGCATCCTCTTGTGTGACGAGCATGTTCCCAGCCACAAAGGTGAACGTATAGTTGGGGGCGCTGAGTTTACTAATATCACACGTGATGGGATACGAGCCAGCCGAAACATACTGAGTTCCGGTGGTTGAACAACTGGCGGTTCCGCTGACCACGCTCATTCCCTGGTTGTTTTTGAACCCGCTGATCTGATAGGTCAGGGCCGGAACCGGATCGCTGTATTGATGCGTCTGGTTATTGGCCGTGACCGTCAGGGTGGCCGACGTCACCGTTACGCCGCCGGAGACATAGCTGATCGTGTAGTTCGCTGCCACCGCTCCCGAACAACTCGTCGAGTATGGCGAGCCGCTGACGCTGCTGCTTGGGGTATAGCTCGTCGTGCAGGTCGGCTGTGTCGTCAGACTGGTGGCGCTGTCCTGCAAGACGAACCCGCTGTAACTGGGGGTAATCGTCGGCACTGGGTCACCATAGGTCACGGTTGGACTCGGTGCCGTGATCGTCAGGCTGGCCGGTTTCACCGTCACGCTGCCGGGGACATAGCTGATCGTGTAGTTGGGTGAGGCAGCGCCCGCGCAGTTCGTCGAGTAGGGTGAGCCGCTGACGCCGCTGCCCTGGGTATAGCTCGTCGTGCAGGTCGGCTGCGTCGTCAGACTGGTGGCATTGTCACTGCCGATAAAGCCAGTGTAACTGGCTGTGATCGTTGGCACAGGGTCACCATAGGTCACCGTGGTGCTCGATGCCGTGGCCGTCAGGCTGGCCGGTGTCACCGTCACGCCGCCGGAGACGTAGCTGAAGCTGTAGTTGACTGCCACGCCACCTGAGCAGTTCGTCGGGTAGAACGAGCCGCTGACGCCGCTGCCCTGAGTATAGGTCGTCGTGCAGGTCGGCTGCGTCGTCAGACTGTTCGTTTCATTGTCACTGCCGATGAAGCCGCTGTAGATCGGCGTGATCGTGGGCACGGGGTCACCATAGGTCACGGTGGCGCTCGAGGCCGTGATCGTCAGCAGTGCGGGATTAACGTTGATGTACACCGTAGCGCTCGCTGTCGTATAGTTGGTTGTGTCGGTTGGGGTGAAGTTGACCGACAACGACTGGTGAGTACCGACGTTAAGGACGGTTCCAGCGGGTGGGGTATAGGTAAAGGTGCCGGCCACCGTCATGTTGCTACCATCAACGGCTGTGGCGTTCAGTTGGGTGCTGCTCAACGGTGTGCCGTAGGTAATATCCGCTGGATTGCTCCAATTGATGCCAGGTGTTGCCTTGGCAATGGTAATCATTGCCATGTTCACGCCGATCACATGCCCGTTACTGTCAACGATGGCGATTCCGGTGGCGTTGAAGCCGCCGCCGCCGCTGAAGGTGACGATTGGTGGCGATGTCTGGGAATAGCCGCTGCCTCCGTTCGTGATGTTGACTCCCGTCACGAAGCCGTTCGTCAGAATGCCCGTCCCGGCAGCGCCAGAACCCTGGGTGCTGGTGAAGATGGCGGTTGGCGCCGAGCTGTACGTGACGTTGCCGCCAGAGTTGGACGAGACCGAGTTGGAACCTACGCCTGCGCCGCTCGTGGCGCTCACACTGATGACCCAGTTGCTATTCTCAACTGGCACCTGGATGCTGTTGCCCCAGTAGGCGCTGGTTGGAATGAACGTGAAACTCCAGGTGCCGTTGGGGTTGACGACGAACGAGGGCGAGGTGACCGTGCCCACCGTGACGTAGCTGTAGTGGTCAACAAAGTCCCACAGGTAAACGGTGAATGGCGAGGTCGTTGAGAGCCCCGAGATCGGTTCTGACCAGGTTCCGGTAATCGTGTACGGCGTGTTGTAGGTGCCGTTCGGGGGCGGGTTGAGGGTGATGACCGGCTGCGAGGTATCAATTTTGATCGTCAACGTGTTGTGGGTCTCGATGTTCCCGGCGTTGTCCACGCTCCAGTAAGTGACGGTGTGGATGCCATTGCCAGTAACGGGCACATGCGTGGTGAGGTACGTCCCTTGCGTCCCGTTATCAACAATGTAGTAGGTGTGGGCGACACCCGAACCGAGGTCACTGGCGGAGAAAGTCACGTAGACCGTGCTGACATTGAACCAGCCAGCGGCGTTCGGTGAGAGCGCCGTGTAGTTATTGTTGACCGTCGCGGCTGTGGTCACCGGCGGCACGTTGTCGACGGGGGCGACGGTAATGTTCTGGGCATACAGCGCGTCGCTCGAAGATGGCGTCGGGATCACCACTGCATTGCCGGCAGCGTCAGCGAGCGTTCCTCCGGTGAAGGGGGTACTGCTCGCAAGGTCGAGCGCGACGCCGTTGGAAGTCTGGCCCGATTGGATGGTCGTTGAGAACACAATCGTCTTTGTGCCGCTTCCGCTGTTGTAGGTCATCGTCATTCCGTTGTTGAGGTGTACGACAACGGGGCTACCGGTGACCACCACATTTTCATTAAAGGTCAGCTCCAGGTAGACGTACACGTTAGGGACAAGGACCGTTCCCGTTGGGAAGGGAGACGTGGGGCTATACCCGTTATAGAACGCCTCTCCCGTCAGCGTGGGCGCCACATCATCAAAAGTCACTCCCAAATTGGGGGAGGCAAGGCTCGGATCATTCACCCCATTGTAATTCACGTTTGCGCTCTCGAACGCGCCAGCGAGTAACTGAAGCTGCACCGACTCGCCCGTCTGAGGGCTGGGGATGCCCGTGGGCGTGACAGGGATCGTCCAGATTGTGCCCGTGCTATTGCTGGTGGGCGTGCCGACTGTGCCTCCCGTCGCCACGATCTGAGTGGGATCCGCCAGGAATACTGGCACACTAAATGTGGCCGTGAAGCTTATCGGCGACTGGTTGGTCGGCGAGGGGGGCGTGGTCAGTGTGACCGCCGGGAT
>JBJKSJ010000077.1:0-26132 GCA_046704085.1 Ktedonobacterales bacterium
GCAGAATACCATTGATCGAGAAGAGCGGCCAGCGCTGACGGCCCAGGATCATATTGTTGTCGATACTGTAACCCAGGACCAGCCCACTGCCGCGACGATCTTCGGGGATATGGGCCATCCCGGCCCGGCGTACCTGCCGGGCGCTGAGATTAGTAATGTCCTGATCCCCCAACTGCACCTTGCCCCCTATTGCCCGGCGCAGCCCAGTAATCACCTCCACCAGTTCGGATTGCCCATTGCCTTCGACGCCCGCAATCCCCAGAATTTCTCCGGCGCGCACCTCAAAAGAGACGCCCCGCAGAGCCGCCAGGCCGCGTTCTGAATCAGCCGTGATATTCTCAACGCGCAGCAACACATCGCCAAGCTTCGCAGGCGCCTTATCCACGCGCAGCAGCACCTCGCGGCCAACCATCAGGCGCGCAATCTCTTCCTGGGAGGTCTCGCGTGTAATCAGGTTGCCCACGACCTTTCCACGTCGCAGGACGGTCACGCGATCCGACAATTCCAGCACTTCGCGGAGTTTATGGGTAATGAAGATGATCGTCTTGCCCTGGGCCACCAGGCCACGCAACACGACGAAGAGTTCTTCTGTCTCCTGTGGGGTCAGTACGCCAGTTGGCTCGTCCATGATCAGGATTTGCGCCTGGCGATAGAGGACCTTGAGAATCTCTACCCGCTGCTGCTGCCCAACCGAAAGTTGGCCGGTAATAGCATCGGGATCAACATGCAGCCCATACTGTTTAATCAGATCCTCAATACGCTTGCGCGCTTCCTGCTGCTGGTAGGGACTGTAGACGCCACCGGGTTCATAGCCCAGCACAATATTCTCTGTAACGGTAAAGGGTGGGATGAGCATAAAATGCTGATGCACCATACCAATACCCAGGCGGATTGTATCGCGTGGCCCATTGATATGGGCAAGTTTCTCATTGATCAACACCTCGCCGCTGGTAGGCTTGATCAGCCCATAAAGGATATTCATAAGCGTCGTTTTACCGGCGCCATTTTCTCCTACCAGGGCATGAATCTCCCCCTGGCGCACGCTGAGATTGACATCCTCGTTGGCGATCACGCCCGGCCAGGCTTTATGGATATGGCGCATCTCAACCGCAAGGGGGGCTTCGCTCACGCCCGACTTCTGAACTTCAGTCAGCTCTTGCATGGGATCTCCTTCTCCTATTCGCCACCAGGTTCATAGGGAATGCCATCAGCGGCAGGCGCCGTAGCACGCCCGACCAGACCAACCAACGCCACGATTGTTAAGATATAGGGGACGGTTGCCACCAATGAGGGCGAGTGCAGCGGCGTATCGATGATGCCAATGCCAGTCGCAGGCAGCAAGTTGAGCCGGTTCTGGAGCGCTTCACCCAGGCCAAAGATGAGACAGGCAAGCGCCGTTCCCCAGGGCTTCCATTTGCCAAAGATCATCGCCGCCAGGGCGATAAAACCAGCCCCATTGGTAAGATTGGGATTAAAGATCTGGTCAACCCCCAGAGCCAGAAACGCGCCAGCCAGCCCTGAGAGCAGGCCACTCGTCACCACACAACAATAACGGATCAGCCGCACGTTAATGCCAGCGGTATCTGCCGCCTGGGGGTGTTCACCTACCGAGCGAATGCGCAATCCAACGTTCGTATGGAAGAGCAGATATTGCATCGCCAGCAGTACGACGATGGCAACATAAACGATCACATTCTGTTGCAGGAAGACCGGGCCGATAAAGGGAATCTGACTCAGACCAGGGATGTTCAGCGCCGGAAGCGTCAGTGGTCTTGGGAGCGTCGAGACGCCATTGCCATTGGTAAAAAGGGGCAAGAGAAAACCCGTTAGACCCAGGGCAGCAATATTGATGGCAACGCCGCTGACGATCTGGTCCGCCTTGAACTGAATGGAAAAGAAAGCATGAATCAGCGCCATCACCCCGCCGGTGAGAATGGCCGCCAGCACGGCAAGGATCACATTTTGCGTACTCAACACAATGATGGCCGAGAAGAAGGCGCCGGTCAGCATCATCCCTTCCATCGCAATATTCACCACACCGCTGCGCTCTGAGATCACGCCGCCCAGCGCGGGCAGCAAAAGCAATGCCCCAAATTGCAAGGCCGGATGCCAGAGATCAGAAGAGATAAAAAGTTGAAAGAGCTGAGATAAAAACACGTTTCCCCTCCTTACGGTGTTGCACCCGCTGAATCATCGCCCGAAGTCTCCGGCACAGCTTCCAGCGAAGCTGCCGTCACCGTGCTGGCGAGCGCCTCGGTTGTGGGAAAGGCTTCAATCAAGAGTGGAGGGCTACTGCCTTGTCTCAGGCGGTTTTTCAACAACCGAAGACCAATAGTAAACAAGAGAATAATCAGGCCAGCAATATAAAAGAGCAACAAGAAGATAAAGAGTGGATCAGGATCAACATTATCAATCGCGCTCACTGGGGCATCTAGCGGCACAACCGGCTGCAACGAAACCAATGAGACAATCACAAAGCCGATAAAGGCAAGGGCGGCAACGACATCCACCAGAACAAACAGCCCAAGGATGAGCGAAGGCAGCCGCGCCAGCGACGAGCGTATCCCCGTCATCACACTACCAAACAAACGTACAAGCGTGGTGCGGAACTGTGGGATGATCCGCCCGGCGATGACAAAGAGGACCAGCGCCTGAAACGAAAATTGAATCAATTCCACATGAACCGCGTAGTTCGATGGTAACGACGGAATAGCATTGCTCGCCAGCCGCGTCGTGTCAGCCTGCATCAAGCTTGCCCCCTGGGTAAGCGCGGCGAACAGAAACCCGGCCAGCAGCACACCAATTGGCCCACCCAGACCCAGCAAAGCCACCGAAATGGCGTCAAAGCCTGTTGAATCAAGTTTCCAGGTGGAGTCGTTGAACGTATGCGTCAGATCAGGCCCCATCATGATCAACGCGCCCGCAACGCCAGCAAAGGCTCCAGCGATCAGCATCGTCACGGTAATATTGCGGCGGACGTTAATCCCGGCGTAGCGTGCCGCTTTCTGGCTTTGCCCAACCGCGCGAATCTCATAGCCCAGCGTCGTCCGTTTCATAAGGAACCAGTAGAACACGGCTCCAGCCAGGGTAATGAACAGCCCGACGTTGACCAGATAGCTCCCCTCATTGGCAATCGTACCGGGATGAATCCGGTTGATAATTTGCGAGAGCAGCGGAAGAGACGCATTCGGCCCCAGTGGTATCGACGCGGGCTGGAAGTCCACACGGATGCGCCCAATGCCAGGAAGGCAATTATTGGTACACTCAACGAGATACGCGCTTAGATAATACGCCACAAAATTCAGCATAATGGTGGTAACAACTTCGTGCGCTCCACGCCATGCTTTGAGGACTCCCACAAGCCCACCCCAGATGGCCCCGCCGACCAGACCGGCCAGCAAGATTAGCGGGATCAGCACCCATGCCGGCGCCGCAGCCAGCTTCAGGCCCACAATGGTTCCTAAGGACGCCCCAATAGCGATCTGCCCCCCGGCGCCAATATTGAATAAGCCAGCGCGAAAGGCAACTGCCACCGAAAACCCGGCCAGCACGAGCGGGGTCATTTTGTCCAGGGTATCGGCAATATTCACCGGACCACCAACCGCGCCACCCAGCAGCAAACTATAGGCACTAGAAGTAATATAGAAGCGATCAGTAAAACCAAGTCCGGCAGGCGCCGTCGCCATAATGAGGAGGCTGCCTGTCAGGGTCATCATCAGAATGCCCACCAGCACCGCGCTCAGCGAGGGGGTCACACGCAGCGCCCATTGGCGGGCACGCTCGCCGAATCCGGCAGCGGGAAGTTCCTGGTTATCTGCTGGCCGCTCAAGGGTTGGCGCTGCCATGACATCCTCCTCAAAAAAACAGATAGCGTTGAGTTCAGTCGGGGGAAAATAAGAAAGTGCTGGATTATGTGCTTCGTATCATACCGTGTGTGGCAAAGAGAGAGCAACTTATCTGGCTCATGTTTGAAGACAGGTGGGCCACTGTAAAGCGGCCCACCTGTCCACAGGTTGAGATCAAGCCATCGTCACGTCGTGATCTCGTCGTCTTCCTCTGCCTTGCTGCTTCACTGCACCAGCAGTGACTTAACTGGAAGCACAGTTTGCCGCTGGAGCGCAGCTCGTCGGGATGTTGATTGAGCCTGACTTGATCATCTGGGTATACTGAGCCACCAGCGGCGCCACATCCGAGGGCACGGCGCTGCTCAGCGGAGCGGCAATCACGCCGTTATTGTTGAGATCGAACTGAGGGTAATTGAGCGGATTGCTCGGATACTGGCCCTGCTCCGTCTGTTCGATGATCGTGTCCACCGCCACATCCACCCGCTTCTCGGCGCTGGTGATGATGCTGTCGGGATGGATATAGCCCTGGTCCGTATCAACCCCAATGCCATAGACACCATCAGTCTCGGCGGCGTTCAGGGCGCCGATGCCACAGCCACCGGCTACCTGGAAGATGATGTCGGCCATCTTCTGCTTAATCATCGCGTCTGCCGGGTCCGCGCACTTGGACGTATCGGTGAAGTCATTGGAGTAGGACACCACGACGTGCACATTCGGGTCAACCTGCGTGGCGCAGTATTTGTAGCCTGCAATATAGCGTTCCACCGCCGGAACCGGAATGCCGCCAATGGCCCCAATCGTGCTGGCTCCCAGCAGCTTGGGCGCCGCCGACTTGCCATCCATCTCCATCTTGCCAGCCACAACCCCAACAAGACAACCAGCCTGCTGCTCCTTGAAGAGGAGCGGTGTCACGTTCGTGATGTTCGGGTCACAGGTGCCATTGGCATCAATTGCCGCGCACGAATCGACCAGCGCAAACTTCTTGTTGGGGAAAGTCTTGGCAACCTGATCAATTGCCTGGGCCATCAAGAAGCCGACCCCTACGACCATATCATTGGACTGGGCCGCCGTGGTCAGGTTCTTGATGTAGTCGCTCGTGTTCGTGGTTTCAATGATCGAGTCCTTGAAGTGATACTTCGCTTCGGCCTGCTCATAACCCGTATGCGCAAGCTGATTGAAGCCGCGATCATTCAGACCACCAATGTCGGTCACCAGGCCAACCTGAAATGGGGCCTTTGCTGTGGTGGTGCCAGTGCCTCCTGTGTTGTTGCCGCTGCCACATGCTGATAGCATCAGTAGGACAATAAGCATGGGCATCCCTAGTACGACCAGTTTGAAACGAGATTTACCCATCTGCGCTCTCCCTCTTGCCGGTCTATATGTCTTCTTGCTGCAAGGAGTAGGCGTGCTGTGTTGGTAGTAATCCTGCTGGGTCAGATAGGTGAGTAGGATCGGGAAAAGACAGGAGACCGTGACCTGACAGGATAAAATCAGCTTAGCCTGCTTGCCTTCTTTGCCGGCGGCATTAGTATAGCAGGTCGCTCTGGTGAACGCAAGTTCTTGATGAACCAGTTTTCAGGTTTCACGCAAAAGCCATCGAGCGACCAAAGGTTTCCTTTGTTTCTCGCCAGTGACAGCGCCAGCGTGATACACTACAAGGAACGATTGAGGAGGATGTCCGGTGAGATCATCGATCAGCGCATCCGAGAGCGGCTGGGTACTGCAAAATGAGCGCCTGGCGCTGCACCTGACCGCCGAGAGCGTCCTCTCGCTGCGCCCTCTCGCCGACCAGACGACCTGGCTCAACGGGCTTCCCGGCGTCGTCATCCAGCCAACACCTGCCACGCCCCAACTCTACGTTCCATCAGGCCAACAGGAAAGCGCCAGCACCAGTGACCGCGACTACACCGATCAGCATGGCAGAGGTGTGCGCCTGGCGCTAGAAACTCCGCTGCCGGGGCCAGCATTGCGCCTGACCACGATTGCCATTGTCTACGACGCGCTCCCGTATGCCAGGCTCCAGATAGGCGTCCAAAATACCTCAACGCAGCCGATCACCGTTGCGCAACTGCTCCCCATCCTGGCCGATTGGACAGACCTGACGGGGCATACACCCAGCCCCACCAGCCCAGACGCCTATCGTCCTCCGCTGAGCATCGGCGGCCAGCCATCTGGCTGGGCCATCTATCAGCACGGCTGGCAATCCTGGAGTTACAGCGGGGCATTGGCGCCCGACAAGTCCGACAGCAGACCTCGCAGTCGCAGCTTACGAGCGATGAATTACTCCTCCTCAACCGCCGATCAGGTATTCCACTCCTGGGAACAAAAAACAATCAGCGAGACAGTCGCCCTTGTCGGCTTTCCACAAAGCTCTCCCGCGCTTCTTGTGGGATTTCTACGCGCTATTGAACAGGGAGGCCAGATCGCGCTTGACCGACGGGAAGGTCGTCTGGCGGCCATCTCCCACGCAGAAGGAGCGCGGCTTGAGCCAGGCGAGACATGCTGGTCAGAGCCTTTGCTGATCGGCTTTGGGGCCGAGGATACGCTGCTAGCTGCCTACGCAGAAATGGTTGCCCGCGAAATGGGCGCGCGCACGGGCATGAAGGCGCCCACCGGCTGGTGTAGCTGGTACTACTACTTTACGCGCGTAACGGAGCGCGATATTCTCGACAATCTTCACGCGCTGAGCGAGCGCAACGAAGACCTCCCGTTGCGCGTGGTCCAGATCGATGATGGCTATCAGACGGCAGTAGGGGACTGGACCTCGATCAACGAGAAATTCCCAGGCGGAATGCAGCGCCTGGCAACGGCCATCCGCGATCAAGGGTTCCAACCAGGGCTCTGGCTGGCCCCTTTCACCGCTACTGCCAATAGCCAGCTTGCCCAACAACATCCTGACTGGCTCCTGCGTAACGAGCAAGGTCGCCCAGTGTTTGGCGGGAAGAACTGGGGCAGCACGCTGTACGGTCTGGATTGCACCCATCCGCAGGTAAAAGACTGGCTGCAACGACTATTTGCCACGCTCGTAGAGACCTGGGGCTACACCTACCTCAAGCTGGACTTTCTCTATTGCGCCGCGCTCCCCGGCTTGCGCTCTCAGCCCCAGATGACCAGCGTCCAGGCGCTGCGGGAAGGATTGCAAACCATTCGCGCCACTGTTGGCGAAGAAGTCTTTCTGCTAGGCTGTGGCTGCCCCCTGCTTCCTGCGATTGGCCTGGTAGACGCCATGCGCATCGGCCCGGATGTCGCGCCCCAGTGGCCTGCACGCTTTCATGGGTTGCCCGTACCCAGCAGCGAGCGCGCCAGCCTCCCTTCCGCCGCGAACGCGATGCGCAACAGCCTGAACCGCGCCTGGATGCACCCGACGCTCTGGATCAATGATCCTGATTGCCTGCTCATCCGCGATGCCAACAGCAAGCTCACCAGAGACGAAATCCGCACACTCGCCAGTGTGATCGGTCTGACCGGCGGAATGCTGATCCTTTCCGATCCCATGCACCAGATCAAGGAAGATCGCTGGTCACTGGCAAGTCTGCTGCTGCCGCCACTCGATCAGGCAGCCCAGCCTCGGTCCTGGCTGGCGGAAGCCTGGCCCAACATTATCACCATGAACATCACCCGCCCCTGGGGCGCATTCACCCTGGCCGGACTCTTTAACTGGACTGACGAGTCGGCAAGTATCGAGTTGAGCCTGGCTTCCCTGGGTCATCCTGAGAGGCGTTTCCACGTCTGCGAGTTCTGGTCCCAACGCTACTTCGGCATCATCAGCAACACGCTTCAACTGGATCTCCCCGCTCATGGCTCGGCAGTCCTGGCCGTTCAACCAGCGTCTGATCGCCCAACGCTGCTTTCCACCGATTTTCATCTCGGCCAGGGATCCGTTGAGGTTCAACGCTTCGAGTTTGCCGAAGGCGAGCGCAGCCTGCGCTGGGAGATCACCCTGGGACGCCGGGCAGCAGGAAGTACGCGCATCTTTCTGCCACCATCCTGGCGACCAGGCGCCCTCACGACTTCCGCGCCAGAGGCGGCGCTGCGCGTTGGCTCGCAGCCCGGCGAATATCACATCCAGGCAACCATCCACCACAGCGCAACCTTTACACTCTCTCTGGAGGTCAGCTAGTATGGACGCTGCCAATCAATCACCAGCATCACCGGAAAAGGCGCTCATTGCCGCGTTCTACCAGATCGCCTCCTTGCGCCAGTACGCCCGCCGGATCGCCGCCATCCGCGCAACCGAAGCGCCACGCATCGAGATCATTACTCTGCCTGCCAGGGCAGCGGAGACGGAGCCTATCCTGCTCTTGCCCGGCTCGTATAACCCACCTACCACCGCTCACCTGGCCCTGGCAGAGGCCAGCCTGCGTGCCGTTCCTGGCGCCAGCCTCTATCTGGCGCTGGGCACGACAATCATCAACAAAGAACACACCGAGCGTGCAACTCTGCTTGATCGCCTCTTGCTCCTCGATCTGATCGCCCGACGCACGGGACAAATAGGCGTCCTGCTGACCAACCAGGGTCTCTACGTCGAGCAGGCCAGGGCGGCGCGCGCCGCGTTTCCGCAGGCCAGCGAACTGCTCTTTGTCGTGGGGTTTGATAAGATCGAGCAAATCTTCGACGCGCGCTATTATCAGCATCGGGATGCGGCGCTCAAAGAATTGTTCTCGCTCGCCAGCTTCATGGTCGCTCCGCGCGCCAACCATGAGGCTGCCGATATTGCGACCCTCCTGAGTCAGCCAGGGAATCAACAATTCCAACCGTTCGTGCGTGTTTTGCCCTTCCCGCCCGACTATCGGGAGATTGCCTCCAGCCAGATTCGCGCTGTGCTACAGAACGCTTCTTTCGATCTGGCTTCCTCGCCACTGGCTCAACTGCTTCCTCCAGAAGCGCTGGCTTTTTGTATTGAAACAGCCTGCTACTCTCCCGCGCAGTCCCTTCCAGATGGTGAAGTGATTGATCGCTATGGCATCCGCACCGCGCTGATCACGCGCGTGCTGGCTTTGCGCGACGATGAGCAATCGGCCATCGATCTTAGACGGCTCTTTCTCCTTGCCGTCAGCGCCACCGCCAAAGGGCGCATGCTGCGAAGCTGGCTGAGCCAGCCAGAAGAGGCCAGCGGGCCGCTCGATCTGTGCGCTTTGTAGCCAAAGGTTGGTACAGGCGGTTCATTGCCGTCCCCCAATGGGGCAGATCGGCTGGAAGGGGCAGACACGACACTTGCTGGGAAGCTGGCGCGCCAGCACAGGAGGGTGCTGGTCGTCGCAGTGTTCCATCTCCAGCAGGCGACGCGCCACCTTGCGCTTCAGCGAATCCGTATAGGGGATCGTAAAGTCCCGATGCGCGTAGCGCAGCACCCCATAGGTTGGGGGCTGGTCGTAGAGGTCTTCCAGGATCACCAGATAGACTGCCAGTTGCATGACATGATTGCGCTGTGGCTCCTCGGCATCGGTTGTGAGCTTCAGTTCGACAGGGATGGGAACGCCCTCCGGCGAGAGGATGACATAATCTGGCTTGCCAGAGAGGGGATAGCTGGTGGCAAGCAGCGGCTCGCCGGAGCCATCGGCATCCTGATAGACAATCTTCCCCGCTGGCAGCCGCAGTCCAGGGCGCTCCGCTTTCTGGGCAGAGCGCGGCGCCCGCCGACGAGCGCGATACTCATTCAACAGGAGAACCAGCAGCGCCACAACCGCCACAGCGGCAAGGCAGATCAGCGTGATGCCTGCTGAACCGCTCCCTCGCATTTACACAGCCCCTTTCACAGCAGTCATAATGGCTGGCCTGGTCAGCAAGAGCGCGCCCATCAGCGCAGCCAGAGCAGCAGTCCAAAGCCAATCAAGATCAGCGTGAGCAACACCAGCCCAACCACCAGAATAATAAAGGCGCGCGGCACAGGCGTCACCACGGTGCGCTCCTCAGAAGACGGCGCCCGTCGCTGCATGGCGTGCGCCACATGTTGTACCTGGCCCTCAGCGAAGAGGCGTGTCCGCTCGATGAGGCGCTCAATCACCTGATATTCAGGGAGCGCCGCCGCCGTGGACTCATACTCATCTTCTAGCTCTTCCAGGCGGTGGGCCAGTTCTTCCTGATCGGCCTGCGCCACCTCGCTGACCTCCTCATACCACCAGGCCAGCGGGCAATATTCAAACTGGGCCAGATCGCTGGCCGAAAAAATGCGTGGCTGTTCCATCGCTCATTCCTCTTGGAGGCATACTGGCAACAGAGGGAGCAAGGTGCAGCACGAATACCCGCCAGCACTCCCTGTTCCTTATTATACGGCAAGGAAGAGCGTTGCGTAGTGCGCGACGGCAGAAGAACAGCCGTCATTGGACCAGGAAGGGCACATGTATGCTCTTCTGAGAGGGGGATTTTTCTGATCAAAAAAGCGTGTGGCGCAGCTTCAGCGCCACCTGCAACGAGAGGCGCGTCTCTGCATCTTCCAGATCAGCATGTAAGACCTCTTGAATCCGCTCCAGCCGATAGAGCAGCGAATTGCGGTGCAAATGCAGCCGACGCGCCGCTTCGCTCAGGTTGCCATTACAGGCAAAATAAGTCTCCAACGTTTCGACCAGTTCATTCCCTGTGCGGCGGTCGTACTCCAGCAGCGCGCCTATCATCTCAGCGTAAAAGGAGCGCACATCCTCATAGTCGCGCAGGTGAAAGAGCAGGCGATAAATTCCTAGTTCGCCAAAATAGGTCACAGGCTGGCGCCCAAAAAGCTGACACCCAATCAGCGCCGCCTGGCGGGCCTCCTGGTAGCGCCTGGCGAACTCTGCGGGTGCAACCGCCAGGCGGCCCACTCCCAGGTGTACCCCCTCCTGAGTGCGCCAAGGCTCGATGCGATCCAGCAGATCATGTAGACGACTTTTACAACGCGCCAGCGCCTCATCACCGCCAGCCTCATCATTAGTGGGAATGAGCAAGACCAGTTCCGAGGGCCGCATCCGCGCCCAGGCGCCAGGAAAGAACCGTTCAGTCTCGGCCATCATCCGACGCGCCCAGAGCGGAACCTCTGAAGCTGCCTCCCCAGGGTCGTCGCCACGCTGGGAGACCTGCCGCTGCTCATGGGCCTCCGCAACCAGTACGATAACTGGCTTGCTCAGGTCATATCCAAGCTGCCGAGCGCGCGCTAATGCCTGCGCATCATCCGCTGTTGTCCCGGCCAGCAACTCATCAAATACATCCCCATATAAGCGTTGCTGGACTTCTGCCAACTCCTCCACGCGCGCCAGTTCCAGGGCAATCAGCGGCGCAACCTGCGCCAGAATCAGACGGTCCAGGCTATCAACTTGCTGAGACCTATCGACCAGCGAGAGGTAGCCTGCAATCCCAGAACTGAGCCGGATGGGCGTGACCATCCGCGCCAACCCCAGGGCGTCCCATTCCTGGCGCTCAATCGGCGGAGACAGCCCCCGCTGGCTCTGGGCCACAGCCGAAAGAGCAGCAGGGCTGACAAAGAGGGTCCGCGCTGGATGGGACACGATTTGCCGCTCAAGCTCCTCCAGATCACCCCAGGCAAGTTCACCAGGAGTGGCGGCATGCAATACTCTGGCCTCTGCATCCTCCAGAAGCACCACCTTCTGGACAGACACAGCAAGACGCTCGATCATCTCACGAACGCCAGCGCGCCCCAGGCTGAGCGCCAATAGCTCTTGATAGACCTCATTGGCCTGCTGCTCGAGGCCACCGCGCTGATGAACGACAAAAGCAATAATGTCGCGCTCAATATCCAGCAACGGCGGCTGAAGAGGCAGGGCAATCAAAGGCAGCGCGCGCTCATCAGCCAGCACAATGGCCTGCTGAACATCTGCGGAGAGGCGCTGGTCTTCCAGGCCAGCAACAGCAACTCCAGCCACCGCAGCCTCATCCAGACTCCGCACCACCTTTGCCAGCGTCAGTGAGCTATCCACTTCCTGTAAAGTGAGCAGTGCCGAGAGCGAGAGCAGCGCCAGTTCACTGCCCCGCAATGGCTCAAAGGCGGGAAGGTGAGTGCGCATGGTTGCTGCCCAGGCCACTTGACGCTGCACGCCCCCCGCGCCACCGAGGAGCCTCGCGTTCGGTGGGAGGATGCCTGCTAGCAGATTGCTCACACTCACCATCGTATACTCGCAAACAGGCACATGCCACATGATCGCTCTGTCTCCGTTCATGTGGCATGCGCTGAACAAGCAGGTCTGAAACACGCGGGCGCAGCCATCAGCGCCCGAAGCAAGCTAACGGCGCGGCAAGCTCCCAGAGGGCGAACGCTGCTGTTGCTTCTGCTTTTCCTCATACTTCTTGCGCTTGATACGATGCTTCTTCCGCGCCACGCGCTTGGCTTTATTCATCAATCACTCCTTCGCTCTTATTCCATATCGCCGGTATCGGTTTCCTCAAACTCGATTTCGGGGATGTCTTCCGGCTCGTTCTCACTCTCCCCAACATACTCGCCATCCTCATTGAAATCATCCTCATCGTCCCGATCATAGCGCAGCACACTGTCTTTGATGTAGGGGCGAATCGTCTCTCCGGCCCCCTGGGCAGGGAAACTCACGCGCCCAAGCATATTGGGGTGTTGATAAGTCTCTCGAACAATGATGCGCACCTGACGCTCACCCAGGTCAGTAATAGCAGCGGCATACTGGTTGCCGCCCTCCATGAAATTGATGAGCCGATTTGCCAGCCGAGGCTCGACCTGGCCGATCTCCTCCCCACGCGCATTGCGCACATGGAGGGTATGCCCATCCACAAAGAAATAGACCTGATCGCCCGAAGTGAGCTTCGCCAATACCTCAGCCGGAGCGGGGTTCACCAGCCTGGTAAAGCCTGTCTTGCCAGTTTCTTCAATGAAGAGCCGGGGATCAATCCGCTCAGCCGCCGCTGGTGGCGCGTGGTTATCAGCTTCATTGCTCAAATGCGAAAGACGCTCTAGATTTTTCCGCGCAATGGTATTGGCCGGGTTCATCTCCAGCGCCTCTGCATACGCCTTTTTGGCCTCAGCGTATTGCCCAATTTCACTCAGCGCCTTGCCTAATCGATTGAGCGCCTCTGGATCATGGGGAAACTGGCTAAGCAGCATCCTATTCGTAGCCACCGCCTCTTCCCACTGGCTCTGCAAGGCAAGCTTAATGGCCTGATCGGTCAATTGCTTGCGCAGCCGCATTTTCTCTTCTGATTGAAATTGCGCTTGGGTCATCCGCAGTGGCCCTCCTCCAAAATGAGCCGGTTCCTCGCCAGTCGTTGCGTACTTGCCAACGCCATCCTCCCATAGAATCCCGAATAAAGCACCCCTATGCCTGTTGCATAGAGAGACGTTTCTCAACAGATGAGCGTTTCACCTGCGGAGACCGTTTTGGTATTATACCGCTACAGCGCAACCCTGCAAGGACCAAGCAGTTGCGCGTTCAATCCGCACGGGAACCACCTCCCCTTGCTCCAGCCTGATCTGCCCATCCGCCTCTGCATCCGGCAAGAAGACAAGCTTATTCGTGCGCGTCCGCCCTTTCCATTGCTTGAGGCCACGCTGCTCAACCTGCTCCTCAAGTAAGATTTCCTCGACACGGCCCACATAGGGCGCGTTCAAGTCGCGCGCAATACCCTCTTGCAATTCCTCCACCAGATGCAGGCGGCGCTTTTTCTCGTCCAAGGATACGTCATCGGCCCACTTATCCGCCAGCGTGCCAGGGCGTGGCGAATAGGCCGCCACATGCACCACGTCAAAACGAATCTCTTCGAGCAGGTCCAACGTATGCTGGAACTCATCAGCCGTCTCGCCGCAGAAGCCCACAATCACGTCAGTGGAGAGCGAAACCTCCGGCCACCACTCGCGCAGCTTCTTGATGAGCGCGCGATACTCCTCCAGCGTATAGCCGCGCCGCATCCGCTGCAACATCGCATCATCGCCAGATTGCACCGGAATGTTCACGTGTTCGCAGACCTTGGGCAAAGCAGCCATCTGGCGAATCATCTTATCGGTCATATGCCGGGGATACGAGGTCATAAAGCGGAGGCGCTCCAGGCTATCGATCTCGCTGAGAGCGGCCATCAGATCGGCCAGATCGGCTTTCTGATTGGGCAAGTCCAGGCCATACGCCTCAACCGTCTGCCCCAGCAGGGTCAATTCTCGTGCCCCGGAGGTCACGAGGCGCCGCGCCTCTTCCAGCAATTCAGCCAGCGGGCGGCTCCTCTCGCGTCCGCGTCGGTAAGGCACGATACAATACGAGCAGACCTTGTTGCATCCCAGAATGACCGGCAGCCAGGCCGTTGGCCCTTTCCTGGGGGCCACCTGGAGCGGATAGTGCGCCTCGCGTTCTCCGGGGCGCATCGGGGCCGCCATTGGCAAGACCGTTCTGGTCCGACCCATCTGCGTAGCGAAAGCAGGCTGCACGCGCTCAATATCCACGCAGCCATCGCCTGTTGCCAGGGGCGTCCAGCGATCCTCCAGGAACTGGGGCAGCACATCGGCATGCTCCACTTTGAAGAAGAGGTCTACCATTGGGTAACGCTGTTTGAGGCTCTCCACTGTCTTCTGATTCCCGATCATGCAGCCCATCATCCCGACCAGCAGATCCGCGCGCTTCTCTTTGGCATGCCCCAGCAGTGAAAGCTGGCCGTGCGCGCGCTGTTCTGGCTGGGCGCGCACGCTACAGGTATTGAGGATAACCAGATTGGCCTGCTCCATCGAGGGCGCTTCTTCCCAGCCAAGCTCATCAAGCATCGCGGAGACCCGCTGTGAATCGGCCTGATTCATCTGGCAGCCAACCGTCCAGATATGATATTTTCCTCGCGCGTTGTTCATCAGAACCTCCTGCGGCCTCAACGCAGATACCAGGCCGAACCCTTTCCCTGGCCCGCTCCAAAGGCAGGTGTCCGTTTCCCTCTTGAGGAAGATATTATACCGCGCTGAGGCAGGCCAGGGAAAGGGTTCGGCAGCGAAAAAAACACGGGCAGCGCCGGAAATGTCCTGGCTATCCCGCGTGATTGATTTTCAGCCCCTGTGACGGGCGCTTGCGGTGCAACTCATTCAAGCTCCCGGAGCGATAGCCCTGGAGGTCAAGCGTCACATAGGCATAGCCGATGGCTCGCAGTCCCTCTACCACCTGACGATTGATCTCTTCTTCTATCAGGCGCGGAAAATCTGCCCGGCTCACCTCAATGCGCGCAATCGTATCATGGTGGCGCACGCGCACCTGCCGGAAGCCCAAAGTCTGCAAGAGCCGCTCGGCGCGCCCCACTTTTTGCAGCGCCTCAAGCGTCACTGGCGTCCCATAGGGGATACGCGAAGAGTAACAGGCCAGGGCTGGCTTATCCCACACCGGCACGCCAAGATAGCGCGCAATGGCTCGAATCTCTTCTTTCTCAAGACCAGCCTCTTGCAGCGGCCCCCGCACGCGAAACTCGCGCGCCGCGCGTTGCCCTGGCCGGAAATCGCCCAGATCATCCTGATTGATCCCATAGGCAATCGTCTGTATCCCTAATTGCTGCGCCAGCGGAACCAGCCTGGTAAAAAGTTCGGTCTTGCAGTGATAGCAGCGATCCAGCCCATTCGCCACATAGCGTTCGTTTTCCATCTCATGCGTCTCGATCTGGATCACCCGCGCGCCCATCGCCTCGGCGTTGCGCAGCGCCTCGGCAGTCTCCTCATCGGCATAGGCCGGTGAGGTGGCGATCACGCCTACTGCGCGCTCGCCCAGCACATCGGTGGCAGCTTTCAGCAGCAGCGCGCTATCGACGCCGCCAGAATACGCGACAAGGACCGAACCAATATCGGCAAGCAGAGCGCGGAGGCGCTGGTATTTTTGCTCAATCTCAGGCGGCAGAGCATCGCGCACTAACGCTGCCGAATTGATCGAAGCCGCTGACATAGTCTACTCCTGACCTAAACACTAAAGCGCGTCCCCTGACGCTCTATTGTACCACGCCAGGAGCGTTGTCTTCTCATCACGACGAACGCAGCATGCGCGCAATCTTGCGCGGCGGGTCAACGAACCAACTCCAGGCGCACTGGCCCACCAATGCGGCTATAGGAAGGCGCTCCGGCGGCGTCTCTTGCCCGCCGGCTGCCGTCGTCTTCGCCAAAAAAGCTGCACGAAACTCCTCGATGGTCTTCCCAGCATAGGTCGTATACCCGCTGCCGATATGCTGCCAGAAATGGGCATCGCTTCCGCCTGTCTGCGCCAATCCCCACCCGGCATTCAGCTTCAGCACCTCCTGGCGCTGCGCGCGATTGGCAGGGGATGGATTATACACCTCAATCCCATCGATGGCAAACCCCCGCGCCAGCAACTCCTCGATCTTTTTGCGGTTCAGGCTGGGCACCAGACGCCCCAGCGGGTGCGGAACGATCACCAGCCCCCCCTGCTCCTTGATCGCATCAATGCTCGCCTCCACCGAACGCAGCATCTTGATCGGGCGCTGCACAAAGAGGCCCAACAAATGCCCCTGGCGCGTCGTCACCTCAATGCCCGTGATCAGACCCAGCGAACTACCCGACCTTGCCAGCAGATCGGCCACCCGTTTGGCGCCTTCGAGGTGATCATGATCGGTAATGGCAATCACATCCAGGCGTCGTCGCTCAGCTTCGGCAATGACCCTGGCCGGGCTGGCCGTTCCATCGCCCAGGTTGGTGTGCATATGAATATCAGCGCGCCCCACTATCAAAGGGGGCGTAGACGATCCAGTCTCCAAAGTAACTCCTCATCTTGCCAGCTTGCTGCGCCCGATGCAAATACGCTCGTCAACAGGCGCCGCGCTTCCAACGGGCGCTTTATCGCCGGGAGAGTTGATGTCCGCAGCGCGTACAGAAATTGCGGCTGGGCAGATTTTGACTGCCACAGAGCGCGCACGTAATCGTTGAGACACCGACCTCCAGCGCAGTCCCTGGCAGACGGGTGCCACATTTTGTGCAAAACTTGCTGACAGGCGCGTTGGGCGCCTGGCACGTCGGGCAAAGCTGCGCCCAGGCGTTCACTTTCGAGAGGCTGGTCGAATGCCCCTGGCTCTTCGGAGAGACGGTCACAACACACGGCTCGACACCGCTCAAGCTCAGACCACACTTCCGACAGAAGTGCCTCTCCAATTTGCTGACCGTCCGGCAGCGCGGACACACTAACGCCGTGATTTGCTGGGCGCCCCACGCTTCACCCGAAAACTGGCCTGACGCTTTGCCATCCCCAGGCGCGCCGCTGCCGTTGGCGGCATCTTCCAGGGCCGCAGCCAGATCGGTGGCAGCCCGAAAACGCTGCGCAGGGTCTTTTGCCAATGCGCGCAGAACGGCGGCCTGCACTGCCAACGAGATACGCGGGTTAAAGAGGGTTGGTGGGGGAGTCGGCTCGTAAATATGGGCATGAGCCAGGGCCGTATAATTATCCGCTTGAAAGGGTGTACGCCCGGTCAGCATCTCATAAACCATAATACCTAGCGCGTAGATGTCGCTGCGTGGGTCAACGCTGGCGCCGCGACATTGCTCCGGCGACATATATTCCGGCGTCCCTACGCCAGCCCCTGGGCGCGTCAGATGATGCTCCGCGCTTTCCATCACCTTGGCAATCCCAAAATCGCTGAGAACCGCCCGCCCATCTCCGTCCAGCAGCACATTCACTGGCTTGACATCGCGGTGAATAATCGAGCGCTCGTGCGCGTAGTGCAGCGCCTCGGAGATCTGGCGGACCACCGGCAGCGCCTCCGCTAGCTCCATCTGATGGTCCATGCGACTTTTCAGTGTGCCACCACTCATATACGCCATGACAATATACAGGCGCCCATCTTGCTCGCCAGCATCATGGACCGTCACAATGCTCGGATGCGAGAGACGGGCCATCGCCTGCGCCTCGCGCTTAAACCGATTGACAAAATTGGGATCGGCGGCATAGTAGCTGGGCAGCACCTTGATGGCGACAATACGATCCAGATGCTCCTGATAGCCCTTATACACGCGTGCCATGCCACCCTGGCCGAGCGGCTCTTGAATGACATAGTGCCCAATCCGCGCGCCGATTAAATCATCCTTCACGAGCAACCCTCACCTGCTCAGACCAAATCCCTGACGTCAACGCCAGAGAGCGGCCTTCAGATTGCTTAGCAGGACCAGCCAGGTGGCCCATTGATCATTATACAACAGATGTCTGCGCGGTCAGGCAAACAGAGCGCAGCCGCAATAGCTCATCAGGAGTACAATCAGCGCATCATAGGCAGCGTATTACCAGAGAGGAGACGCGGAGAGAGTCCGCGTCTCCTCTCTGGTGGCTACACGCACCACTCAAGGACGCTTATTATGAGTGCCGCACGAACGCCAGGATAGTTTGACCAAGCTGAATCTCGTCACCCTCCTGCAAAGCGCATTCAGTGACGCGCTGGCCGTTGACGCTGGTACCATTGGCGCTATTCTCGTCGCGCAGCAAATAGCCGCCCATCTCGTCACGGTAGATCGTGGCATGCAGCCGCGAGACAGCCAGATCCTCCAGGAAGATGTCGCTATCACGGCTGCGCCCGATGCTGAGGTGATCTTTGCGCACATCATACGTCCGACCAGGCTCTTTGCCCTGTCGCACAACCACAGCCGGGAGACGCACGGCGCCAGCATCTTTGCGCATCACAACGGTCTTGTCACCCTCGCCCGCGCCGCCTGCTGCCGGGGGCGCATACGCCGTAGAGTCTGGGCTGACTTGAGCGATCTGACGCATATCTGGCGCACGCCGCTCTACTGGAGCTTCCACCGGACCCGGCGCTGCTGCCATCTGCGGCGCAGGAGGTTGCCAGGCTGGCGCAGCCGGTTCAGCCGCAGCCTGCCAGGGCGGCGCTTGCGCCGGTCGAGCCGTTGGGCGCTCGAAATCGCGCTCACTCCAGCCGTCGCCAGATGCGGGCGGCTGGCTCATCCCTCTGGCGCCTGATGGCTCTACTGGCCGACTGGAGGCTGCCTTTGGCGCAGAGGGCGACTGCCCCCACTCATCTATCGCCCCAGCGCCCTGCCAGGAAGGCTCAGCAGGCGCGCGACCTGCCTGTTCCCACGAGGGCTGCGCGGATGGCTGACTACGCGGGCCGCCGCGTGGCGCTGTTGGCTCAGGTTCAGGAGATCGCCAACCAGGAGCTTCCCACGATGGCGCCTCTTGCCGGGGTTCGGCTTGCCAGGCAGCAGGCGCAGCAGGCTCGCTCCACCCACTCCCTGGTTGCGAGGAACCCGCGACGGGACGGCTCACGTCCCGTCCACTCCAATCAGCGCCCGCCTCCTGTATCGGCTGCGCCTGACCAGGCGCATTTCTCTGATCAATCGGGCGGCTATTTACTGGTGGAACTGGCCGGGCTGTCTGAGGCGACTGTGAGGCTGAAGGAGACTGCCCCCACTGATCAGCAGGCCCGCCCCCCTCCCATCCCGCGGCTCCCTGGCCCCAGCCTCCTTGCTTCCACTGCCCCTCTGGCTGGCCAACAGGCTCTGGGCCTCTGCGCGGCCCACCATACGGATCAGCCCGCTGATCTTCTGGTTGCCCCATACCGCGCGCCGCTGCTCCTGGCCCCTGGCCCCATTGATCCTGACCGCGCCCACGCATGGGGTCGCCCTGCCCCCACTGATCGTTCTCGCGGGCCGGTGGATAAGAGGCCCCTGGCCCCTGGCCCCATTGAACATCCTCGCGGCCTCGTGGATGGGAGACCCCTGGCCCCTGGCCCCACTGATCGTTTTGTTGGTCCAGCGCGGCAGGCATTGCCGGCCCCTGGCCCCACTGATCGGCTTCCCGACCAATCGCGGGAGATACCGGAGATTGCCCCCACTGATCGTTCTCGCGGCCCATCGAAGGAGGGGGCACAGGCTTCTTCTGGCCCCATTGCTCATTCTCGCGGCTCATTGCAGCCGCCCCCTGCCCCCATTGATTGGCATTCTGTCCGCCAGCAGGCGCCTGGCCTGCACCCCACCCCCATGCCTCTTGCTCACGCGGCTCCATCTGGGCCTGTGCCCGCTGATCGGGGCCATTGCGCCCCATCTGCGGCGCAGGAGGCGCCCACTCATCGGTGCCAACCCACTGGCCGCCGCGTGGCGCGGGCTGGCCCTGGGGTTCCCACTGGCGCTCGTGTGGTTCATAGCCATCCGCCTGGCTCCATTCTGCTGGGGCATCGCGTCCAGCGGCGCCACGCCTGCCGCCCATCTGCTGGCGGTCGCCAGCAGCGTTCGCGCCATTGCCTTGCTCCCAGGGCAGCATCTGATCGCGCGAGTCATAACCCTTGCCAGCCTGGTTGGCAGCCCCACGCGGTGGTGGCTCCCAGGCTTCCTGGTCCTCTTCTGCTTCGGGAGCCAGTTCAGCCTTCTTCGAGCCGCCGCGCAAGACCATAATCAAAACAATTAAGACAGCAACCACAACCACAGCGGCAGCACCTAGAAGTACCGTAGGTTGTTGAATCAAGTTGCTGACACTCAGCGCCAGAACAGATCCGTTCTTTGGCGCCCAGGCCAGCGTCAAGCCAGGATTTCCCAATCCCATATCTGCTATCCCCCTCCGGTGGTTTACTTGCAAGAACGCGCTATCACGCTTGGAAATAACACCTATCCCCTACTCTTCCCTCCTTCCCACTCCCCCATCAAAAGCAGCTATTTGGCAAAGGGGCAGTGGAGCAGGCCATTCGTTCAATTATCGCGCAGGTTAAAGCGTATTTCAACATTGCCCGCTCGTAAAATATCACCCTCAGCTAATTCGCGCTCCTCATTTGGCCGCAAAGGCACGCCATTGAGTCGGGTGACATTTAACGCCCGCAAGTCCTCCACGAAAAAGCGCCCATCGTGTTGCAAAACACGGGCCTGACGCCGCGACACCATCCGATCAGTATCTAAAGCCGACAGATCCACTTCTGGATAAATCTGCCGGTGCGGGTCACTCCGCCCAATGATCGCCTGCGCTGCCGTAAGCTGGATAACCTGCCCGGTAGGCAGCAAGGTGAGCCTGGGTTTCAGGAGAGGCCGGGAGTCAACTTGCTGCTTAACAGGTGAGGGAAACACAGGAGGAGCAGGAGGAGGACCAGCAGCAGGCGGGCTATAAGCGCCTGCTATCGCCATCGGCTCCGTTGATTGAGGGCCACCTGATGGACCGAAAGGCATGCCTGGCGCAGCAGGAACAAGTCGCTTGAGTTCCTCCAGCGCGTGGATAAAATCATTGGGTGTCTGGAAGCGGTTCGCAGGGGATTTCGCCATCGCCTTCTGAAAGAAGCTATCAAACGCGGAGGGCAACCCTGAAACGATCCCACAGGCAGAAGGGATGGGGTTGCGCACATGCTTCACGACAACATCTACCGCATTCGTTCCATCATAGGGGACCTGGCCGGTCAACATCTCAAACAGCACACAGGCCAATGAATAGAGATCAGAGCGAATATCGGCGTTACGGCTGTCATCGGCCTGCTCTGGAGCTACATAATAGGGCGTTCCCATAAAGACATTCGAGCCTGTCAGTGTCACCGATTCCTGGGCACGAGCCATCCCGAAATCCGTCAATTTAATTACATTTTTGGTCGTGACCAAAATATTCTGCGGCTTTATGTCACGATGGACAACCTTCTTCTGGGTATAAGCAGCGTTCAAACCTTCAGCCGCCTGTAAGGCAGCATCCAACGCCCGTTGTGGACTAAACGGCGCGTCTGCCAGGATTTGCTCTTTCAGCGTCGAGCCATCGATATAATCCATCACAATAAAATGAATATCGCCATCATCTCCATACTCCACCGGGCGCACAATATGCGGATCGGTCAACACCATCAGAATCTGGGCTTCGCGGTGGAAGCGCTGCAAAAACTCGCCCTGGTTGGCAATTTCTGGTCGCAACACCTTGATAGCGCAAATCCGATTGCTCCCCAGATCACGACTCACATAGACAGTTGCCATGCTCCCGCTGCCGCGCACATCGATCAGTTTGTATTGCCCATTTTTACTCTTGATTGTGCGGCCCAGCATTGTGCGTCTCTCCCTCGATCTCTGGCTCTCAGCATTGCACGCTCGCTCCAACGCAAGGAGCGAAGTTGATGATCTCACTCGCGTTATTATATCAATCAAGGCTACTAGGCGCAACAGGAAGCGCACAAGAACCAGGCATCATCCATCAAGCTGCCGCTGGTAGACCAGGAAAAACCCTGCATCTTCCGTTTGATACCCCGTGCCCGCCAGCGCGTCACGGAGCAGGAGCAGATCAGGGATCGTGACCTCCACCTGCTCCAGCCCCTGCCGCGCCGCCAGATCGCGCAAGCCATATGCCAGGCGTCCAACGCCCTCACTCGTTCCGTCCAGATATTCTACCAGCAACGCTTTCTCATCCTCGTCTTGGGGGCCACAAATGGCTATAGCCTGAAAGTCATCCCACTGCTTGAGGGTCAGCACATCGCCACGCGATAGCCGCTCCTGCAAGACCTCGCTGGTCAACGCCCGTGTCCGATCTCCCCAGTCCGCATAGATGAGTCCCCCCGTTGCCGGAAAGACATTGGAGCGATCAAGAAAAGCCAGCAGCGACTCCAGGTCTGCTGGCGCGGCCACCACTGGTTGCGTAGCGCCACGAAGCTGTTCCGCAGGCGCCGCATAATGGACATAGGTTCCCACCTGCTTAAAACCACCCATATCCAGCAAATGCTGCGCAATGACATTATCAAAGCGCGTTGCCAGTCGCGCAACTCGCGCGCCCATCTTTTGCGCTTCAACCAGCGCCTGCTCGTTCAGGCGCCTGGAAATGCCATGCCCCCGCAGGGCAGGGTCCACGCGCATCCCCTCAAGCCAGCACTCAGTTGGGGCAACCATCTGCATATGCACCACCGCCACCGGGCGCGCCTGCCAGACAGCTACCAGCAACCTGCCAGATGAATCCGCCAGCCATTCATCCCACACCTTGGGAATATAATCGCCCCAATCCCAGGTATGCGCGCAAAAGGCTAGCACCGCCTCTTTATCCTCCGGCTCAGCCAGACGAATGATCACATCCTCCATCAAGACCCTCCTGAGAGCGCAATCACAGGCAACTATGTAACGATCATCAGCCGAGGAAACCACACTCATACAGCATGGGCGCCTGCCACGCAACCTTTCCCCTTTCAGTGGGGAACGCCCATACGTGGCAGGCGCCCATGCTCAATACTTACTCACCACCAGAAAACGCCTGGCAAAGCTAGGCGAGCGGCGTCGTGGGATTCGGCGTTGGCGGAGGAATGCGGGGCATCCTATCGCCATCCGACAACTCCAGCCCATCCTGCGACACCGTATCGAGTTCAACACCTGTCTCAGCCAGAATAGCTATCAGTTGTTTGTTATCGATGACCTCATGCCGTCGGAGCTCCTGGGCGATACGATCAAGCGTTGGACGATATTTCGTCAGCATAGCTTTGACCTGGCGATAGGCGTCTTCAACGATGTCATGCACCTCTTCATCAATCGTCTTCGCCGTCTCTTCGCTATACTCCCGATTGCCAAACTCACCGCTGCCAATGCCCGCAAACGGGCTGGTTCGGTCACTATAGGAAATGGTTCCGATCTTCTGGCTCATGCCCCAGCGCATCACCATCTGGCGCGCGATGCCTGTGACCACCTGAAGATCATTCTCAGCGCCAGTAGTGATTGTGCCAAGCGCCACTTCCTCCGCCGCGCGACCGCCCAGAGCCATCATAATGCGCGCCTCAAGATACTCGCGTGAGTAGTTATAGCGATCATCCAGCGGCGTCGATTGCGTCACACCCAGCGCCTGGCCGCGTGGCACAATGGTCACTTTCGTCACCGGATCAGAGTGTGGCGTAATCAGACCAACCAGCGCGTGCCCACCCTCGTGATAGGCCACTACGCGCAAGTCTTCTTCGCTGAGAACCAACGGACGCTCGGCGCCAAGCTGAATCTTATCCAGCGCCTCATTAAAACAGGCCATATTGACGCGATCCAGGTTGCGCCGGGCCGCCAGCAGCGCCGCTTCGTTGACCAGATTTGCCAGGTCAGCGCCAACCATGCCGGTGGTCATGCGCGCAAGCTGTGTCAGGTCCACATCGGAAGCCAGCGGCACGCCGCGAGAATGGATCTCCAGGATCGCCCGTCGCCCCTTCCAATCTGGCCGATCAACCGTCACACGGCGATCAAACCGGCCTGGACGCAGCAGCGCCTGATCGAGTCCATCCGGGCGGTTGGTCGCGGCGATGACCACCACCGCCTGGTGGGTATCAAAGCCATCCATCTCAACAAGCAACTGATTCAACGTTTGCTCGCGCTCGTCGTTGGTCGTCAGGCTTGTGCCACGCTGGCGCCCCACCGCATCGATCTCGTCGATAAAGACGATACAAGGCGCGCTCTTTTTTGCCTGGTCAAAGAGATCGCGGACCCGACTCGCGCCGACGCCAACCAGCACCTCCACAAACTCAGAGCCGGACATCGAGTAGAACGGGACTCCCGCTTCACCTGCCACAGCGCGCGCCAGCAGCGTTTTACCAGTTCCTGGTGGGCCAACCAGCAAGACACCCTTTGGAATCTTACCGCCCAACCGCTGAAACTTATTCGGCGTCTTCAAGAACTCGACGACCTCTTGCAGTTCGTATTTCGCCTCATCCACGCCCGCCACATCGGCAAAGGTCGTACTAGGGCGATCCTCCATAATCAGCTTGGCGCGGCTCTTCCCAAAATTGAAGACGTTCTGCTGCCCAGAACTCGCCCGCCGCAGGAGCAGGAAGATCAAGCCAATAAAGAGCAGCCAGGGCACCACGTTAATCAGGATCGACAGCCAGAAGTTGCTATCGCTGCTGGATTTCACGGTATAGTCAATCTGATTTGCGGCAGCTTTCTGGTTGAGAGTTGCCATCAGTGACTGGTCATCGGTCGGAATGGTTGTCTGGAACTTCGTATTGGTGGTGTTATCAGAACACTTCACCGGCTGGCGAAAATCGCCGGTCGCCTGATCGCTCTGAATAGTAACATCCTTCACATTCCCCGTCTGAAGCTGCTGGTAGAAGTTGCCATAATCGATAGTGCAGGCTCCAGAAGTCGTCGGCCCACTAAAGAAAAAAGCAGCTATCTGCCACAGAATCAGCCCAACCACAATCAACAAGAGCCACCGCCAGACAAGCCAGCGCCCACGCGGCTGCTGGCCGTTCGGGTTGTTGCCTGGCCGATTGCCGTTTGGGACCCCAAAAGGATTGTTGGGATCACCTGGCCGGTTGGGACCGTTAGGATTCGACGGGCCATTTGGCCCGCGTACTTGATTGGCTCGATAGACACGAGATGGAATGATATGCATACGCCTGGTACCTACTTTCCCGGCAGAACACCCGCTACTCGCTGGCCGGGCGACCAGCTTGCGACAGCAGCGATTGGCTCACTCTTCCTCATCTACGGAAAAAGGAGTGCAAATGTTGTACCCGCTATCGCAGCGTAAGGATTGCTGTTAGCGTTTTTTCACAGAATTACGGGGTCAATAAGAGAACTGGCTGCCCAATTCTCTTCAGAACTTACGGCAGCACAGCACTGTCCCACATCCATTATAGCGCATAGCGGGGGTCTTTGCACAGGAGATAGAGCAGGCAAACCAGCGAGCGATTCTTCTGGCTGCCCACCCAGGCACGAAAAGGGGACAGCACAAGCTCCTCCTTTACGGCTGCCTCTGTCCCCTGGTTGGATGGCTGCATCCCCATGCTGCTGCCAGCAGGGGGGGATCAACAGGACGCCTATAGGCCCATGACGCCGATGAGTTCTTTGACCGCATCGACCGATTTCTGGAGCGCAGCCCGCTCCTCATCGGTCAGTTCAATCTGGATCACTTCCTCAACCCCATGCGCGCCCAGCTTGGCCGGTACGCCAACAAAGAGGTCTTTGACGCCATACTCACCCTGCAAATGCACCGCGCATGGCAGAATCATCTTCTTGTCCAGCATAATGGAATCAATCATCTGCGCCACTGCCGCCGATGGCGCATAGAACGCGCTGCCGCTGCCCAGCAAATTGACGATCTCGGCGCCGCCATCGCGCGTGCGATGAACAATCTGGGCCAGGCGCTCCGCTGGAATCAGCTTGGAGACTGGCACGCCCGCGACCGTCGTAAAGCGCACCAGCGGCACCATCGTATCGCCGTGCCCACCCAGCACATAAGCCGAAACATCCCGCACGGAGACATGCAACTCCTGGGCAATGAATGTGCGGAAACGCGCTGTATCCAGTACACCAGCCATGCCCAGCACGCGCTCCCTGGGGAAGCCGCTGACCTTATAGGCCAGTTGCGCCATCGCATCGAGTGGATTGGTGACGACGATCAGAATAGTATTTGGCGAGCGGCTCACAATCTCTTGCGTCACCTGGGTCACAATCTCTTGATTTTTACGCAAGAGATCATCCCG
>JBJKSJ010000078.1:0-6941 GCA_046704085.1 Ktedonobacterales bacterium
CGCTGGTTTCGCTCCTCTTCTGGGGCATCGCCACGCGCGCGGCTGATCCCGGACTCTTCAGCGAGAACAACGGCATCCTGGCAACCAATTCCATGCTCTCCTGGGTGGGCATCATGGTAGCGATGGCGCTTGCCACCGCTATTGCCGCCGCCGCGCTCATTCGCGGCTTTCTCCCGCCACACGATACCCATGTGGCGTCAACTCTTGCCAGCCAGCCAGGAATGTAACAGGAGAAGGCAGATGGCCACAGAGGCCATCTGCCTTCTCCTGTCCTCTTAATTCGTGCGCGCCTCCAGCGCCCCAACGGGCATGCGCTCTTCGGCGATCTGAATGCCCATCTGTGTGTTGATAAACTGCTTGAAGTGCTTCAACTGATCGGCAATCGCGTGGAGGCGCTGCATGCGAGGGTCGCTCTCGCGCTCAATCTTCAAGACCAGACCCTCGGCAGGCTCAAACCAGCGGCGATAGCGCGCGTCCTGCTCGTACTTATCCACAAAGGTCGAGTAGCTGACGCAGCGCAGCGTCTTGTCCTTATCCGATTCCTCCGACATCTGCTCGCCAATGGCGCGCTGCTGCTGGCGAAAGATAGCGATCCCTGGCGCCACGCGCGAATCGGAAAACGCTTTGATACAATTCTCCAGCAGCGTCTGAAACTTCTGGTTCACCATTTTATCGCTCAGCGGCAGGAAGATCTCTTCCTTTTTCATAATGTCGATCCAGGCAAAAAACTGGCCGATCAGATAGAGCGTGCTTTTGAGATAGTAATCGAACGTGACCGGGGGCAGCTTTGTATTCTCAGGATCAGCTTTCCAATCCGGCCAGAGCCAGAGACGGCCATTGCGCTCTTCCACCAGGATGCTCCCCAGCCGCCCCTCCAGTTCATAGGCGGCCTGCAAGAGCGGCTTGGCGTAGCGCGCCGCCAGCTTTTCAGCCTCAAGCTGGCGCTGGCGCTGCTCGTCCAGCCGTTTAGAGCGTTGATTGAGGTTGTAATTGAAGATCGCGCCGCCAATCGTAATCAGGCCGCTCAAAGAAATCGTAATAATCGGGAGTATGAATTCGTTCATCAGCCCTTCCTCCTTCAGTGTTCCACTCTTGTTGAGGCGGTTGCGCCGATTATAGCAGGGAGCAGCGGGAGAGGCAAGACCCATGTCCTTGTTGACTTCCATGCCAGGTTCCTTTAGAATAGCTGCATTCTTCCGGCGAGTCCTGTTTTGTCGAGCGATGCAAGAGGTGTAGGAGGGCTGAAGCGATGGTTGATCGCGTGGGGCAACAACTTGGCAACTACCGCCTGGTTCGGCTGCTCGGCGAGGGGGGCTTTGCCGAGGTCTATCTGGCGGAACATATCTATCTGAAAACACAGGCTGCCATCAAAATCCTGCATGCCCGGCTGGTTCAAAATGACTTGCAGAACTTTCTCAGCGAGGCGCAGACCATCGCCCGCCTGCGCCACCCACACATCGTGCAGGTGCTGGACTTTGGCGTCGAGGGCGGCACACCCTATCTGGTGATGGATTACGCCCCCAATGGCACGCTGCGTACCCGCCTTCCCAGAGGGGCGCCGCTGGCTCCAGCCGCCATCCTCCCTTTCGTGCGGGGCATTGCCGATGCTTTGCAATACGCCCACGACCAGAAGCTGATTCACCACGACATCAAGCCAGAGAATATGCTGCTGGGGCGGAACAACGAAGTGCTGCTCAGCGATTTCGGGATTGCCACCATCGCGCAGACCACCAGCAAGCAGCGCACCGAAGGCTTCAGTGGCACTGCCGCTTACGCCGCGCCAGAGCAACTACACGGCAAACCCACGCAGGCCAGCGATCAATACGCCCTGGCCGTCGTCACTTACGAATGGCTGGCGGGCGACACCCCTTTTCATGGCTCCTCGCTGGCTATCGCCACCCAACATGTGCTGACGCCGCCGCCGCCGCTGCGCGATAAAGTTCCGGGCTTCTCGCCGATGGTGGAGCAGGTGGTGCTGACGGCGCTGTCAAAAGACCCTAAAGAACGCTTTGGCAGCGTGCGCGCTTTCGCCACTGCCTTTGAGCAGGCCAGCCAGGCGTCTCCTGATGCGCGGGCTGGCAATGCGCAGATCTTCGCGCCCCTGCCGACGCCTGAGGAAGCCTCCGTCTATTTTGCGCCCACCCAACCCACACCACCGAACCCACGCGCATTGACCCCGCCACAGTTGGAGAAAACGACATCGGCCAGCCCACCGAACGGGCCGCCTCCAGAGGAGTACCCAGGCCAACGCATCTCAGGAGACCATCCGCCCTTGCTCACAGAAGCGACCGGTTCTCCTACCATCCCCGCGCCCGTTCCACCAAAGCGCCTGGGCAAAACCCTGCTCCTGGTGCTGCTGGTTCTGGTTGTGCTGACCGGCAGCGGATTTGCATTCTGGGCGTATACACACGGCTCCGTAGCATCACCCACAAGCACGACAGGCGGACAGCCCACGAGCAGCGTCAGCCGGCATCCAACAGCCAGCCCGACCAGTCCGCCAATACCTACCGTTCAGGTGGGCCTGGTAACAGACATCGGGGGGCTAAATGATCGGGGCTTCAATCAACTCGCGCATATGGGCTATGAACAAGCTGAACAAGAGGTCAACTTCAAGGACTCTATCATTCAGACACAGAGTACTAATGACTATACGCAGAACCTCACCCTGGCGGCCCAATCCAACGATCTGGTCATTGGTGTCGGCTTCCTGATGGCTCAGGCAATGGATCAGGTCGCCAAACTCTTCCCCAATAAGAAGTTCGCCCTGGTCGATGCCTGCGCCACCAGCGATGCAAGCGGCGACTGCGACACATCCATCCATAATGTGACCCCGCTCTTCTTCCAGGTGCAAGAAGCCGGGTGCCTGGTTGGCGTCGTGGCGGGCAAGATGGAACTGGACGGCAAGGCTGAGGCGCCCAGGCTCCTGGGCGCCAACACCATCGGCGCTGTGGGTGGCGTCTCCATTCCGCAGGTAGATCGCTATATTGCCGGATACAAGTATTGCGCGCAGCGCGTTGACCCCCATGTCAATGTTGTGATTACCTATTCCAATGACTTCAGCGATCCGTCAAAGTGCCAGAACCCGGCGGACGCGATGATCAAGCAGCAGATGGCCGACATCATCTTTCAGGTCGCTGGGGGGTGCGGCATTGGCGCGCTCGACGCCGCCGAGACCGATGGCGTCTTTGGCATTGGCGTCGATACAGACCAGAGCTATCTGCACCCCGATAGTGTCATCACCAGCGCCGAGAAGCGTGTGGATGTAGCCGTTTACACCATCATCAAAGACACGGAGCAGGGGCAGTATCCCGCCGATCCCTTGAGTTTTCCCCAATTCGATCTGGCGAATGGTGGCGTAGGCAATGCCCCCTTGAGCGCCGCTGTCCCGGCGGATGTGCAGCCTGTCCTCAATCAATACATCGCCGAGATCAAATCAGGGCAACTCACACCCCCTGAGACGATTCCACAGGGATAGGCTGGCAGGCGCTGCTTTGTATTGCTCGCTGGCCTGAAAGTCCTACTCGCTTGTTGCAGCCAGAACAAAACGGGTAGACTTTACTGCGCACGAACGCCTGCTGGAGCCGCCTTGCCAGCGGCTGGCACAAGAATTGCACATGGCGCTGAAGCCTTCTTCTCAGCAGGTGTGAGCAAGTTCACAATTTAACAATGAGCCAGGCAGGCGATGGCAAATGTAGGGGCCAGGCGGCGCGAGGCTGAATGATCGGCTGCCTGGCTCCTGGTCGAGACCTCTTATAATGATGAGAGAGGTAATCAGTATTGGAGCGTTCTTCCCCTTTGGACTCACTACTACGCGCCTTTGAATAATGATCTGGATTGCCTCCGACGGCCCTGCTGCTTCCTGTCCAGAAGCAGCGATATATTCCAGCGCCTCTATGTAGAAAAGAGTGTATGCCTATGTTCTGTGGAAAGCATATGACACACGGCCCCCAGCCCAGGGCCACGCGCCAGGCGCAGTGGTGGTTTGCCGCGCTTGGCATCGGTTTGATGCTCTTGCTCAGCGCCTGTGGGGGCACGCCCACCAGCAGCCAGAGCGCTGGGCAATCCCCGGCAGCCATCGCCACACCCGGCGCCCAGGTCTTGCAGGCCAGGGCCAACACCGCGCCGCTGCTGGATCAATACCAGCGGGCGATTTCACAAGCCCACACCTATGGGCTGAACGTGACCCCCTATCAAGAGCAATTGAGCGAAGATACCCAGGACTTCCAGAACGCGCAGACCGTTCAGGCGTATCAAACCCTGGCAAAGTCGATTCAGACGCAGATGACGGCGCTGCAACAGACGGTCCTGCCGAGCAAGACCAGCTATGACCTGAACGAATTGCAGACACTCATCGGCCAGACCGACATCAATAATGACTATGAGTATCGGGACGCCGACGACGCTTATCTCCAGGAACGCTCGCGCTTCCAGCAGGCACGCGCCACCGCCGACTATCAGAAGGTCGATACGCAGGTGGACATTCTGATCAACAATCTGCAAGCCCTGCTGACCAACCTGAGCGATAAGACGCCGCATGATCAGGCGCACGCCACCGACCTGCAACTGCTCCAGGACTACAACGCCATGACCGGCCAGGCCATCATCGTCTCGTTCACCGAGCAGACCATGCGCCTGTATCTCAACGGCGAGTTGGTCGGCTGGATGTACGTCGTTACAGGCCAGCGCGCCGCGCAGTCGCCGCCGGGACTCTGGCATGTGCTGTCCAAGCAGACGCATCTGGTCTTCAAGTCGAGCGAGCCAAAAGGCTCCGCGCTCTGGTATCCAGATACGCCGATCAACTACGCGCTGATGTATCACACAGGTGGCTACTATCTGCATGACGCAACCTGGCGCTGGTACTTTGGGCCAGGCGCGAACCTGCCGCACGCGGATTACTCCTCTGGCAGATACTCCGATACCGGCACGCATGGCTGTATCAACATGACTCTGGCAAACGCCCAAAAGCTCTATAATTGGGCCAATGTCGGCATCCCGGTGATCGTCTATTAGCATGCAGAACCCCGTAGCGGCCAATTCATTGGCCGCTACGGGGTTCTGCTAGAGAATCGGTGTAACGACGGTCCAGGTCTGGCCGCCATCCGTCGTCTTGAGCAGCGCGCTGCCAGTGCCTGAGGAGCCGCTCAGGGCATAGCCAACCGTGTTCGACACAAAATCCAGATTGCTCACCTGCGTGAAGTTCGCGCTCGTCGCCACCATTGTCCAGGTCTGCGCGCCGTCGCTGGTGGCAAAAAGCGTCGAGCCAGCCGCCGCCCAACCCTGGCTGGCGCTGATGAAGTCTGCGCCTATGCTCCCCGTCCCCGAACCGGAGAAAGCTACTGGCGTCGTGCTTTGCCAGGACGCGCCGCCGTCGTGGGTCACATACATAGCGAGATCGTTCGCGCTGCCAACCGCATAGACGACCGGCAAGACGCCATCCTGCGCGCTGAAGAAGGTAGGCGGCTCGGCCACAAACGCTTGCGCGCTCGTCACGCCCGGCGGCAAGACGAGCGTTTGCGGCTGCCAGTTGTAGCCGCCATCGTGGGTGACGTAGAGCCAGATGCTCGTCGTATTGTTGGCCGACCCGCCAGTGGCCCAGCCAGTGGAGGCATCGAGGAAGCTCAGCCCCGATTTTACCCCGTCGGTTGGCAGCGGATTATGCGACGCGCCAGCAGGCGCCACGTCGGATGTCTTCACCCAGCTTGCCCCGCCATCCGTCGTCCGAAAGACCTCATCGGGTTGTGCGGTCGGCGCCACGCCTCCACTCGTATCGGCGAGGAACCAGCCATGCAGTGCATCGATGAAAGTAAGCTGGATAGGAGGACCAGCCGTAGAGAGCGGTGTTCTGTGCCAGGTCTTCCCGCCATCAGTGGTTCTCAAAATGCCTGTGGTGATTACATTAATCTGGTTATCTGCCGCTTCCACGATCCAGGCCAGCGAGGCGCTCAGAAACACGCCGGATGCAAAAGGACCGGCAAACGGCGGGGTGACATCCTGCCAATGGCTTCCCCCATCGCTGGTGCGCAGCACCCTTTCTCCCGGCTGTGCAGGGCTTGCGTAGGCGATGGCCCACCCATTCATCGCGTCGATCATCTGGATCGAGCCGAATATCCCTGATGGAGTGGGGGCCGACGTGGGCGAAGGCGTCGGCTGCGCCTGCGTGGCCGTTGGCGAGACGCGCGGCGTCGGACCGCTCCCCACACTATTGCCGCCGCGATGCACCAGGATCAGGCCAGCTACCAGACCGCCCACCAGCGCGACCAGCAAGACCGCCGCCACCAGCGTACTCAGGCGGGTGAACCAGCGCCTGGGCGCGCGTGGCGCTGGCCCCGGCTGGCGCAGTGGGCGCTGCCTGGCGCTTACGCTGCCGGGACGACCTGCCCAGGCGCCGCGCTGGCTGGGGCGGGCCGCCGTAACCCCGCGCTGCTCCAGGCGCGCCCAGACGCTAGCAAGCGCCTGATCTGTCGCCTCAGCCTGGGGCTGATAGTAATCACTCAATTCCTGAAGCATGCCTGGGTCCAGCGCCCCGCGCTGCCTGGGCTGCGCGCTGATGGGCGCGCGCAGCCCTTGCTCGATCTGATCATCGATCTGGTGCAAAAAAGCCATCTCTTCCAGGCTCAAGGGTTGGTCATCACGCGCCATGCGAGTCGCCTCCTCTCTCATCGTCTTCGTAGCCAGCGTAGCCGCTGCGCAGCGCCTTGAGCGCCCGCCAGAGCAGGATGCGCACCGCGCCCTCGCGCTTGCCCAGCGCGGCGGCAATCTCGGCGCAGCGCAGGCCATCGGCAAAGCGCAGCCGCAGCGCCTCCTGGTAGACGCGCGGCAGACGCTGCACTGCCGCGTGCAGGCGCCTGTGGCGCTCGTGGCGCACGGCCACCTGTTCGGGCGCCAGCGCCTCATCGTCTTCCAGCGTCTCGGTCACATCCTCCAGCGGCACCACCGGGCGC
>JBJKSJ010000079.1:0-19728 GCA_046704085.1 Ktedonobacterales bacterium
TCTTTGCGATGGCACTGGATAACGCACAGCTCAGCCTGGGCACGGCGGATATGCCGACGGTCCATCGCTACATGTCGCTGGCGAAAAACGGGGCCGGTGCTTTTCACCAGATCGAGGCCGAGTATCAGCGCAGCGTGGCAGCCATCCTTCAGGTCACGCAGCAGCAAGAACTGCTGGAGCAATCATCGCGGCTGGCGCGCTCGATCAAGCTGCGCAACCCCTATGTGGACGCGCTGCATGTGGCACAGATCGCCCTGCTGCGTCGCTTCCGCGCGCTGCCGGATGACGCGCCGCCAGAGACACGCGCCACCCTCCTCGACGCCATTCACCATAGCATCAATGGCATCGCCGCCGGGCTTCAGACCACCGGGTGAAGCGTTTCTCTCAGTCTGTTTCTCTTGCCTCAACAGAGTAGACCATCTATACTGTGATAGTGGCCTTGAAGGGGCGAGTGAAATTACCACTTGCTCTTCGTAGGCGATGCTGCCAGACTGGCTTTTTACGCGACTGGGGGCGCGTGCAACGCTGGCTGATTCGGTGTACAATAAAGGTAATATGAAGATAGACCCTTTTCTCTTCCTAATCCATTGCGAGAAAGGCAGATTGGTCCATGAGCATAACTGACGTACAGAGAGGTGCGTTAGTCTCCGACATCCTTGAGACGCCTGCCGGAGTAAACAACTTCTCCCTGGTGGCCGCAACGGTCAACGGCTCCGGCAGCCAGACAGCCAACACAACCTTGCTGCGCGCGCTGTTCAAGATGGGCATCCCCGTCAGCGGCAAGAACCTGTTCCCTTCCAATATTCAGGGATTGCCCACATGGTTCAGCATCCGGCTGAGCAAGGATGGCTATATCGCGCGGCGCGAAAAATCCGAGATTCTGGTGGCAATGAACCTGGCGACGGCGGCTGAGGACATTGCCAACCTGCCATCCGGCGGCGTGTGTATCCTGCCTTCCGATTGGCATCTGAAAGAAGTCCGCGACGACATCATTTACTACACCCTGCCCGTGCAGCAGATGGCGAAAGATTCTGGCGCGACGGCTGACCGCCGTCCCTATGTTGCCAATATGGTCTATGTCGGCGCTTTGACAGAACTACTTGGCATCGATCCCGCCGAGATCGAATCCGCGCTGAACTACCACTTCAGCGGCAAGGCTGGCCCCGTCAAGCTGAATATGGGCGTCGTGGAAGCAGCCATCAAGTACACCAGAGAAAACATCGTCAAGCGCGACCCCTATCGCGTGGAGCGCCTGAACGCCAATCAGGGCCAGATCATCATTGATGGCAACAGCGCCAGCGCGCTGGGCGCAGTCTTCGGCGGCTTCACCGTCGCCGCCTGGTATCCGATTACGCCCTCGACCAGCCTGATCGACGCGCTCACCGAGCATGCCAAAGAACTGCGCGTGGACCCGGAGACGGGCGAACATAACTACGCGATTGTGCAGGCCGAGGATGAGATCGCCGCGCTGGGCATGGTCGTGGGCGCGGGCTGGGCTGGCGCGCGCGCGATGACCTCCACCTCCGGGCCGGGCATCTCGCTGATGACCGAGTACGCCGGCCTGGCCTATTTCGCTGAAATCCCGGCGGTTGTCTGGGATATTATGCGTATGGGGCCAAGCACGGGCCTGCCCACGCGCGTCTCGCAGGGCGATGTGCTGCTGTGCTACTATCTGGGGCACGGCGATACGCGCCATCCCTGCTTCTTCCCCTCCAGCATGAAAGAATGCTTTGAGTTTGGCTGGCGCGCCTTTGATCTGGCCGAGCGGCTGCAAACCATCGTCTTCGTGCTGAGCGACCTGGACCTGGGCATGAACCTCTGGATGACCGATCCCTTTGACTATCCCGACAAGCCGATGGATCGCGGCAAGGTGCTGAGCGCCGAGGAACTGCAAAAGCTGGGCGGCTTCCATCGCTATGAAGATTTGGACGGCGACGGCATTCCCTATCGCACATTGCCCGGCACCGATCACCCCCAGGCGGCCTACTTCACACGCGGCAGCGGGCACAATGCCCTGGCAGCCTACACGGAGCGCGCCGATGAGTGGGAAGCAAACCTGAAGCGCCTGGCGAAGAAGTTCGAGACGGCGCGCACCCTGGTTCCCAAGCCCGCGCTGGATGAGACGCCTGGCGCCGAGGTTGGATTGATCGCCTATGGCTCAACCGATCCCGGAATCGTCGAGGCCCGGATGTTCCTGGAGAAACAGGGCATCAAGACCAGCTACCTCCGGCTGCGCGCGCTGCCCACCGAAGAGACGTTCCAGGCGTTTGTGCATAAATACCCGCGCGTCTATGTCGTCGAGAATAACTTCGACGGCCAGATGCACAAGATTCTCCAGACCGAAGCGCCGGATGTGGCCGGGCGGGTGATCTCGATCTCCCATTGCGACGGTCTGCCACTTACAGGTCGCTGGATTGCCCAGGCGATTCTTGAACAGGAGCGTTAGCTATGGCAGTGCAAGTTCCGCCTTCTGGTTCTAATGTCAATCTGATTGGCCTTGAACGCGCTGACTATAAAGGCAAGCCCTCCACGCTCTGCAAGGGCTGCGGGCACGATTCCATCTCGGCGCGCATCATCTCGGTGGCCTATGACCTCTCGATCAAGCCCACCCAGGTCATTAAGCTGAGCGGCATTGGCTGCTCCAGCAAAACGCCCGCCTACTTCCTGAGCCAGTCGCATGGCATCAATGGCCTGCATGGTCGCATGCCCTCGCTGGCAACCGGCGCCACGCTGGCAAACCACACGCTGACAGCCATTGGGATCAGCGGTGATGGCGACACTGGCAGCATCGGCATCGGCCAGTTCAAGCATATGGTGCGCCGCAATATTCCGCTGGTCTATATCGTCGAGAATAACGGCGTCTATGGCTTGACCAAGGGCCAGTTCTCGGCGACAGCGGACGAGGGCCAGAAGCTGAAATACGCCGGGCTGAATGAACTCCCACCGATTGATGTCTGCCTGGAGGCAGTTGTCGCAGACTGCGGCTTTGTGGCGCGCTCCTTCGCGGGCGACCCGCGCCAGGTGGAGGCGCTGCTGAAGGCGGCGCTGAGCCATCGCGGCACGGCGATTCTGGACATCATCAGCCCGTGCGTCACTTTCAACGATAACGATGACTCCACCAAGAGCTACGCCTATGGCAAGGCGCACGAGCATGTGGTCAGCGCCTTCGATTTCATCCCCGCTCGGGATTACGTCCCGGAGCGCGAAGAAATCACCGTCGATTATGCCGAGGGCGAAACCGCTGAGGTGCGCATGCACGACGGCTCGGTGATCCGGCTGAAGAAGCTCGATAACTCGTATGACCCGACCGACCGCTTTGCCGCGATGCGCCTGCTGGAAGAGGCACACCAGAAGCAGGAGTTCATCACCGGCCTGATCTACGTGAATGAGGGCCGTCCTACGCTCCCCGAACTGGAGCGGCTGCCAGACGATCCGCTGGCGCGCTTGCCCGAAGCGCGCGTGCGCCCCAGCCGCGAGGCGCTGGCAAAGGCCATCGCTGAATACGCCTAGCTTGTCCAGTTTAAAGGCTGTGCCCCCTCCAGTATGAGTATTCATACTGGAGGGGGCACGCTCTATCTGACAGATAAACGGCGTACTGGCCTACCCGGCCATTGCTGACCACATGATGCCTGGAATCTTCCAGGGAGATGGCTCAGCCTCGAACTTGACCAGCTTTGGGAAGACCTTGCCCGCCGCTTTGCCGTGTGTGAAGAACCATGTTGGCGTGGGCGTGATGCGGAAACCCGCGCGCATGACCGTCTTTTGCGGGCGGCTAAACATCAGCGCGTTGTGAACGACCTCGATGCCCGATTGAACATCGTAGACATCCTGGCCGGGGAAGCCACCCCAGGTGGGCGTGCCCATCGCAAAGCCTGCCGCTGCCCAGTAGTTGACAGCCACGGTGCCAAAGCGCAGGTTGGCAACGGCACGGTCAAGCGCCGCCGCAACCGCCGGGTCTTTGAGCGAAGCGGGATGCACCAGGATCGTCGCGTTGAGTGTGCCCCAGAGATGGTCATTGGCGAAGGCAACCGCGCGGTCAAGGTATTCGGCCACGCTGCCCGCCTCCAGAGTCGATTCGGCGAAGAGGCCACAAAAAGCCTCGGTGGTGAAGGTGATGTCCTCGTCTTTGTTCGAGTCTACACCCGCGATCAACGTCCAGGGCAGTTCTTCTTTGCCGGGTGTCCCAAACTGCTCAGCCTCTGGGTGGGCCTCGACGAATGCCCGCTGGCGGTCGCGCGCGCCTGGATAATAGGCATTGCGCAGCGGCGCCTGAGCCAGCATCTTGCGCACCCCTTGCAGCAGTTGCTCGCGCTGGCCCCAGGCCGCGTGCTGGATAATCACGCGGGTGGCGTTGCAGTTGAAGCCCGCGTTGTTGGTGAGCATGCTGACAATATGCTCAGACTGATAGGCAACGTCCTTGTCGCTCCAGGGGCCGGGCACGACGATCACCGGGCTGACGTTGCCCAATTCGCCCGTGATCGTTTTGGTCAGCAGGGGGCGCTTTTCGGCCTTGCGTTTGGCGCCCTCTGGTCCGGGGCCAAAGACAATTGCCTCGAACGTCTTGTCTGAGCCGGTGATATGGATCGTATCAACACTGGCGTGGTTACAGAGATACGCGCCTTCCGCCGCGCCACCGTAGGTCACGCGCAAGTACCCACGATCTACCAACGCCCGGAAGCCTTCTTCGATCAGGGGGCCAAGATAGGCATTCACCGGGTTACTCTTGTAGATCACCACCTGATCTTCAACCAGCAGCTTGTAGAGAATATCCATCGGGCCAATGCTGGAGACATTCCCGGCGCCCAGCACCAGCGCCACCTTGCCAGGATGTTGTTTGTCTTGATAGACCAGCGCCTGCGTTTTGGGAAGCTCTTCGGCAGTCACACCCGGCTCCATCCAGATTTCGGCCCGCACGCCGCTGAAAAATATCTTGTCATATCCGTTTTGTGGAAAGACCTGGGCAACGACCTGGCCGTCGGGCCGCGTGGTGACGGGGCCGGGAATCCTGGGCCGCCCAGAGGCGGCGATCTCCACCAGCGCCTGGCGGAACTGCCGCAGGTGCTTGAGGACGAGATACGGGCCGGTAAACCACTCCTCGCTGGCCGTTGGGGAAGCCGGGTCAACGCCCTTGGCGTGCAGACTGGCCGCCACCCAGCGATCAGCCACTGCCGCAAAATCAGCGATCAGCCGATCCACTAAAGCAATACGCTCGCGGACAGAGAGCGCCACCCACGCATCTTTCTGCTCCTGGAGCGTCTGGACGGCGTTGTTCATCTCGTCCTGCGTGGAGGGCGCGATTTCGCTTACAAGTGCCGGAAATTGAAACGAACCGTGAAGGGTAGCCGTAGCCATAACTGGCGCCTCCTCTGTAGAGTGAAGATAAAGATAGCCGCTTTGATGCCATATTCTGCCGAACCTTGGATAAGCATATCATGCCGCAAGCAGGGAAGGGAAGTCAAGCTATCTGGCGGAAACTGCTGAGTATGCCTCCACAGGAATAAGCAAACAAGCTGTTCCTTCGCAGAACGAGCTATAATACAAACCCACCATATCTCACCACGAAAGGACGCTACAAGGCAAATGAGCAGCGTACACGACGGAACTCGTAGTGAACAGACCTCTAATGCAGCAGAGCATGCGGTAATCAATCCGGCCCTGCTGCGCTCGTTGGAATGGCGTCTCGCTGGTCCCTATCGCGGGGGCCGCGTTGTAGCGGTGGCCGGCGATCCGGTTCACCCCCAGGTGTTTTACTTTGGCTCGACGGGCGGCGGTGTTTGGAAGACCACTGACGGCGGGCGCTATTGGGAAAACGTCTCCGATGGCTTTTTCAAGCGC
Source organism: Ktedonobacterales bacterium (assembly GCA_046704085.1). Taxonomy (GTDB): domain Bacteria; phylum Chloroflexota; class Ktedonobacteria; order Ktedonobacterales; family DATBGS01; genus DATBHW01. Next base: position 5,836 of record JBJKSJ010000079.1, read on the forward strand.
GCTTCGGTGGGCGCGCTTGCCGTCGCAGCGTCGGACCCCAACGTGATCTATGTGGGCATGGGCGAGACGACCATTCGCGGCAACGTCTCGCATGGAGATGGCGTCTACAAGTCCACCGACGCGGGCAAGACCTGGACGCATCTGGGTCTGGAAAACACACGCAACATCGCCAGCGTCTGCATCCATCCAGAGAATGCTGATCTTGTCTATGTGGCAGCGTTTGGGCATGCGCATGGCCCGAACTCGGAGCGCGGCGTCTATCGCTCGCGTGATGGCGGCAAGACCTGGGAGCGGATTCTCTTCCGCAGCGAGAAGGCGGGCGCAATTGACCTGGCGATGGACCCGAACAATCCGCGCATCCTCTACGCCGCCTTCTGGGAGGCCATTCGCAGGCCGCACGAGCTTGTCAGCGGCGGCGAGGGCAGCGGCCTCTTCAGGTCTACCGACGGCGGCGACACCTGGACCGAGATTAGCCACAACAAAGGGCTGCCCAAGGGGATGCTGGGCAAGATTGGCGTGGCCGTCTCGCCCGCCAAAGAGGGGCGCGTCTGGGCGGTGATCGAGGCCGAAGATGGCGCGCTCTTCCGCTCGGATGATGGCGGCACAACCTGGGAAAAGCTCTCCGAAGAGGGCAATCTGCGCGCCCGCGCCTGGTACTACATGCATATATTCGCCGACCCACAGGACGCCGAAACGCTCTGGATTCTGAACGTGCGCTGCTGGAAATCCATCGATGGCGGCAAGAACTTCTTCGAGGTCGCCATTCCGCACGGTGACAATCACGATCTCTGGATTGACCCGCGTAATCCCCTGCGGATGATTAACGCCAACGACGGCGGCGCCTGCGTCAGCATCAACGGCTCCGAATCCTGGTCCTCGATCTATAACCAGCCGACGGCGGAGTTCTATCACGTCACCACCGATACGGCGATGCCCTATCGCGTCTACGGCGCGCAGCAGGATAACTCGACCATGAGCGTGCCCAGCCGCTCGCCCTATGGCGCGATCGTCGAGGCCGAGTATCTGGAGATCGGTGGCGGAGAGAGCGGCTATATCGCCGTGCGGTCAGATAACCCCAATATCATTTTCGCCGGAAATTACCAGGGCTATATCACCCGCTATGACCGCAGCACGCACCAGGAGCGCAACATCATGGTCTGGCCGCAGGCCGCCACCGGGCTGGGGGCGAAGGACATGAAGTATCGCTTCCAGTGGACGTGTCCCATTGTGCTGTCGCCGCACGACCCCAACGTTCTCTATATTACCGGCAACCATGTCTTCCGCTCGACAGATGAGGGCAGCAGTTGGGAAGTGATCAGCCCTGACCTGACTCGCAACGACCTGTCCAAACAGGAACCTTCCGGCGGGCCGATCTCCAAGGACAATACCGGCGCGGAATACTACTGCACCATCTTTGCCTTCGCCGAATCGCCGCTGGAGCGCGGGCTGTTCTGGGCAGGCTCGGATGATGGCCTGGTGCATGTCTCGCGCGATGGCGGCGCGCATTGGGAGAACGTGACGCCCGGCGACCTGCCGGAATGGGCGCTGATCAGCATCATCGAGCCATCGCCGCATGATCCGGCGACGGCCTATCTGGCGGCAACGCGCTACAAGCACGATGATTTCCAGCCGTATCTCTATAAGACCAATGACTACGGCAAAACCTGGACGAAGATCACCACCGGCATTGCCGAGAACGAATTTACCCGCGCGATCCGCGAAGACCAGGTGCGGCGCGGCTTGCTCTACGCAGGAACGGAGACGGGCATCCGCGTTTCTTTCGATGATGGCGCGCACTGGCAGTCCTTGCAGTTGAACCTGCCCGTCGTGCCCATCCACGATCTCGTCATTCACGAGAGCGATCTGGTCTTGGCGACGCATGGGCGCTCGTTCTGGATTCTGGACGACCTCACGCCGCTGCGCCAGGTCAGCGCAGGGATGGCGGATGACTCGGCGCATCTCTTCCAGCCGCGCCCGACGCTGCGCTTCCAGCCTCACCTTGGCTTTGGGTCCGAAGCGCCGACGGGAAAAAGCTACCGGATGGGCGGCGCGTGGATGTACACATCGCGCCAGGTGGAGAAGCCGGGCGGGGTCAAGGTCGCGAAGCCCCTCGACGCCGGGGAGAACCCGCCTGTCGGCGTGATCGTCAACTATTATCTGAAAGAGAAACCGGAAGGCGAGATCAAGCTGACCTTCCTAACTGCCGATGGCAAGGAGATCAGAAGCTTCACCAGCAAGGAGGAAGAGGAAGCGCCGACCAACGGCAAGAATGGCGCGCAAACGGCGATTGATACCGAGGAAGAGGAGAAGAAGAAGGAGCCGCGCGCACCCAAGGAAGCCGGGGCCAATCGCTTCGTCTGGAATATGCGCTACCCCGATGCGCGCAAGGTGTCGGGCTATGTTGCGGCGGAGGCCGCGCTGGCCGGGCCACTCGTGCCTCCAGGCACGTATGCCGTGCGCCTGACGGTCGGCGACGCCACCTACACCGAGTCGTTCGAGATCGTGCCGGACCCGCGCCTGAAGACCTCTCAGGGCGACTATCAAGCGCAGTTCGAGTTGCAGTTCCAGATTTGGGAGCGCCTCTCGCAGACGCACGACATCATCCAGAGCGTGCGTACCCTGCGCAAACAGGTCGAGGAGTGGGAGCGCAAGAGCAAGGGCCAGGACTATGCTGAGGCCGTGACCGAAGATGGGAAACGGCTGAAGGAGAAACTGACCGCGCTGGAGGAGGAATTGATTCAGACCAAGGCCAAGACGCGCCAGGATACGCTGAACCATCCGATCAAGTTCAACGCGCATCTGGCGTTCCTGGGCTTTGTCGTAAGCAGCGCCGAGGCCGCACCAACTCGTCAGTCCCAGGAACTCTTTGCAGAGCTTGCGGCGCGCGTCGATGCGTACCAGCAGCAATTGCAAGCGATCATCGACACCGACGTGGCGGCCTTCAACGCGCGCATCCACGACTTGCAGGCGCCCGCGCTGGTGCCGCCGCCAAGCCGCGCCTGATGCGTCGCTCCTGCCCGTAGCGCCAGCCACCGTGCTGGCGCATTGCCCGGCTGGAAGCCGGGGGTACAGGCTGCGCCGCCGTGTGTGGCCCCGGCCACCGTGCCGGGCCGCGCTAGGGGGTGGTGGCGCATCTACGCCCGGCTACCAGCCGGGCCGTTTTGAGGGCTGGCGGCCTTCAGCCGCCAGCCCTCAGATGCTTATAACGCTGTGACTGGCGCTCTATGTCGTCTCAATCGTCAGCTTCCGGCACAGGACCATAGACGCCATCTATGCGGGGCATATAGCCCACAGCTTGGGCCAGGCGTAACGAGGCGGTATTCCAGGCAAAGGAGCTATAAAGAGGCGTCAGTCTTTGCTGCTGCACAAGCGCAGTCCAGAGCGTGGTTGCCGCTGCGGCATAGCCCCGACGACGCGCCTCTGGCAGCGTATCGATCCCCAATTCACAGGCTGAGGCGGTCTGGCGCGAACTGTGCGCGATGCTGACCAGCCGACCATCAACGATGACGCCGATATACGGAGCCTTCTGGGGTTTCAACATGATAGGGGCGTCTTCGGGCCACATCGCCTCGATGAGATCGGTATCCTCTGCACTGAGAACCCGCGCTAGTTGCCGGGCTTGTGCCTGCTGCTGTGGGGAAATGACGGGCGCATGAAACACGACTTCACGACGCATCCCAAGCGATTGCTCCCACATATCACTCGCTTGATGGGCCAGTTCGAGCAACGGCAAGCGACGCTCTGGCGCAACTTCGGGGCGCCAGATAGCCACCTGCTCCTGGGCAAAGGCGCCCAGATACAGCGACCAGGGCGGACAACCTTGGGGCAGCACGAGTTCACGCAAGGTTTCTTCAAGCGGCGGCAGGCTAAGACCCCAGACTGCCTCGATATGGCGGCGGAGCAATTCGCGCCCGGTCATGCTGACTCCTTGCCCCATCTGGTAATTTCATTTCCAGGGTGTCTCTGCTTAGCTCTACCCCAAAGGACCACTTATCCGACCACCTCCCAGATACGGCTGCTGGTGCTGGTAAAGCTGTCCCATTTGCAGGCGGGCGGCCTCTAAAGCGGCTGTGTTTGCTTCCGCCTGAGCGCGCATTTCATCGCGTCTGGCCTCGGCAATTTTCACCTGCGCCTCAGCAACCGCAATTTTCCGTTTCTGGGTGTTCGCGTGCATCGTGCGGATCAGTCCAAGGACGCTTCCTCCTCCTAAAAGAGCAAGAACAACGAACCAAAAAAAGTTGTCCGAGAGAAACTGGAACAGCGCGTCCAAGAGACACCCCCTATGCCCACGAGAAGCTGTCTTTGCCTATGAAGGCTGTCTGGTAATATGAGGAACCCGTGAGCAGTATATCTCTTCTGTTGCTAGCTTGCAAGGAGCCTGGGACGCCCTCTTTTTAGCAGAGTCTGACCTGGCAGGGAACCATTACCGCTCTGCAAGCCGGGCGACCAATCTGCGCTCGTCGGGACCAAACCAGGGCGGATCGCCAGCGGCAGCGTTCTCAGTCATGCGACCGGGGCGCGAGGTGGCCGGGATGGCAATGTGACAGCGCGGGTCGCTCAGAATCCACTTGAGCAGCGCCTGCGCCCAGGTCGTGACGCCGAAGGGCCGCAGCGGCTCCAGATCGGTATCAGCGGGCGGATTGCGCATCAGGCTGCCTTCGCTAAAAGGCCGCATAACGACCACGCCCAGGTTCAGGTCGGCGGCCAGCGGTAGGATGTCGCGCTCGACCTCGCGTTGCAGCGGGTTATAGGGAATCTGGATAGTCGTGATGCGCCCCGTCTGCATTACCTGGCGCAGTTCATCGAAGGCCGAGGCTTGGTAGTGCGTCGCGCCAATCGCGCGGACTTTGCCCTGATCGCGCAGACCCTCCAGCATCTCCAGATGCTCGCGCCAGTTCACCAGATTATGAATCTGATAGAGATCAATCCAGCCGCCAAAGTACCCTAATGCCCGCTTCGCCTGGGCGCGGCCCTCGGCCCCAGATGGCGTCCAGACTTTCGTCGCGATCAGCGCCTGATCACGGCGTCCCTGGAGGGCCTGGCCTAGCACGCGCTCGGCCTCGCCATACATAGGCGAAGAATCGAAGAAATTGGCTCCTACGCTCAGCGCCTCATCGACGATGGCCCGCCTGGTTTGCTCTTCCTGTTGGCCGCGCACGTCGAAGGTGCGCCAGGTGCCCATGCCCACGACGGGCGCCTGCAATCCGCTCTGTCCCAACGTTCGCTGTTCCATATTGCTCCTCGCTGCTTGTCTCGTATCTCTGGCCTTATCTCACCTGCATCTTCCGCAGAGACGATGCCCTCCTGCTCAACTTGCCTGACTGGCCTAAACGGTGGTTGGCAGATCAGCCCGTTTGCCCCACTCGTTCCAGGAGCCATCATAGTTTGTCAGATGCGGATAGCCGAGCAAGGCCAGGCTAAAGAGAATCGTGGTGGCTGCCACCCCGCCATTGCAATAGGCCACGACCCGCTGATCTGTCTGCACCCCGGCAGTTGCAAAGACCTGGGCCAGTTCCTCCTGGCTGCGAAAGCCGCCCGTCGTGGGATCGATCACCAGTTCACGAGGGATGCTCAACGCCCCAGGAATATGCCCTGGACGCCCCGGCCCGCGCACGATCTCGCCCGTATACTGCCCGCTGTCGCGCGCATCAATCAGCGTCACACCCGCCTGCCCCAGCAGGCCCAGCACCTCCTCTGCGGTGGCACGCAGTTGGGGCTGAGCGACTGGCGTAAAGCGCGCCGGAGGATAGGCGGGAACCGATGCCTCCAGAGGCCGCTGCTCTCGCTGCCACCTGGGCAGCCCGCCGTTCAAGACGGCGACGCGCGCGTGCCCATAATAGTTCAGCGCCCACCACAGGCGCGTGGCAAACTGCGAAGCAGGATGGGCATCATAGGCAACGACCAGATGCTCATCGCCAATTCCCAGGCGTCCCAGCGTCTCGGCAAAGCGAGCCGCAGGGGCGATCTGCGCTTCGACGGGATCATCAGGATCGATGATGTCACGGCTCCAGTCGAGATATACCGCGCCCGGAATATGGGCCTGCTCGTATTCATCGCGGGCGCCCACATAGAGCGCCTCTTGCACGCCGTGCTGTTCCACCGTGCGCACATAGCCGCGCATATCGACAATGCGCAGCGTCGGCTCACCCAGATGCTGCGCCAACCACGCGGGTTCGACCAACATATCGTTCCGGTCCATGTGTCCCTCCTTTATCACTCAACCTTGCGGCTGTAGGGCTGATACTCCTCGCGTTCGATGCCCCAGGAGACGATGCGCGTCGGCCAGATGCGGATGAACGCCGGGTCATAGCCTGGATGCTCCTGCTCGCCCCCGCTTGCGTGCGCCTCGGCCCGCCCGCGAATCTCGATCCCGCGAATCAGGCGAGGCGCCTGCACATCATCGACGACAAACGCGGCCTTGCCGGTCTGGACAGCATCACGAAACTTGCGGCTGCTGCCGAAGTCGCCGCGTCGCCCACCAACGTCGATGGTATCTAATTCGGCGTTATAAATAAATCCAACCGGCGTCACATGCAGTTCCCCTTGTACATTGGAAGTCGCCAGCCGCCCCAGGCGCTGGCTCCGCAGGTACTCAATCTCTTTCTCCGTAAACTTGCCCATGCTCGCCTCGTTTCAGTATCCTTGATCTTAACGTTACCCCAAAAAGGCACAGAAATGCTTGACAGGTGCAGCAAGAGTCATTATACCCCTTGCAAGAAGGCGCTCGGCATGCTATACCTATGGCATGACCGATCACCTTTCAGATCAGCCCACCCCAGATGACCTGCTTGAGATGTCCGCTGCGGCATTGGGCCGCGCCCTGCGCGCTGGCTCCCTCTCGCCAGTGGAACTGGCCGAGGCCGCCCTGCGGCGCATCGCGGCTATCGATGGGCAGACAAAGGCGTTTGTCACGGTCACGCGCGAGCGTGCCCTGGACGACGCCCGCCGGGCTGAGCAGGAACTGCGCTCTGGCGTAGATCGCGGGCCGCTGCATGGCATTCCGCTGGCGCTGAAAGACCTCGTCTTCACGCGCGGCATCCGCACGACGGCAAGCTCAGAAGTGCTGGCAGGCTTCATCCCCGACCACGACGCGACGATTGCCGAGCGCCTGAACGCAGCGGGCATCGTCCTGCTGGGCAAGAGCAACACACACGAGTTCGCCTACGGCACCTTCACGCGGCCCACCGCCAACCCCTGGGATCTGGAGCGCATCCCCGGCGGCTCCAGTGGTGGCTCCGCCGCCGCGCTGGCAGCGCGCATGTGTCCGCTCGCCATCGGCACCGATACTGGCGGCTCCATCCGCATCCCTGCCGCCGCCTGCGGCGTCACCGGCCTCAAGCCGACCTATGGCCTGGTCAGCGCCTATGGCATCATCCCGCTCAGTTGGTCGCTGGACCACCCTGGCCCGCTGGCGCGCTCGGTGGAAGACTGCGCGCTGCTGCTGGACGCCCTGGTCGGCCACGACCCGCGCGACCCGGCCAGCCTGTCCAATCCGCCCGACCAACCCGCCTATGCTGAGGCGCTCTGGCAGCATGCCAACGAAATATGGCCGCTGGCCGGTCTGCGCCTGGGCGTGCCGGTAGACGCCTATTTCGCCGTCGCTGCCCCGGAAATCCAGGCCGCCGTCGCCGCCGCGCTGAAGACGCTGGAGGACCTGGGCGTTCAGCTAGAGAGCGTCCATCTGCCAGACGAACTGAACGACCTCTTCCGCGCCTATCGCGGCGTGCAGATGCCAGAGGCCACCGCCGCGCATATCGAGGCGGGCTGGTGGCCTGCCCGCGCTGACGCCTACAGCCCGATAGTGCGCAGCCGCCTGGAGATGGGCGGCGAATTACCCGCTACCGATTACATTCAGGCCCAGCGCCTGCGTCACACATTCCGCGAGAAGATGTGCGCCCTGATGCAGCGCGTAGACGCCCTGGCTCTGCCAACGCTGCCGATCCTGCCGCCGCGCATCGACCAACTTGCCCAGAACGTCACGCTGGGAGATCGCCAGTTCGACGCCAGCAGCGCCCTGCTGCGCTTCACCTTTCCCTTCAACATGAGCGGCCAGCCCGCGCTCTCGCTGCCCTGTGGCTTCTCCACCTCTGGCCTGCCCATCGGCTTGCAACTGGTGGGCCGCCATCTCGATGAGGCCACCCTGCTGCGCCTGGGCCACCACTACCAGCAGGCCACCGACTGGCACACGCGCCGCCCGCGCGTGTAGCGCCGCCGTCCCTCGCAGCGAATCGCTGGGCTGCCGGAACGGCAACGCTAGCAGTGACCATCCTCATTTTTTGCGGGAACCCAGACAGCCTCTCTGCCCGGCAAGGGCTTGAGCGACCTTGTATACTATTCTTGGCTTCCAGGCCCGTGCTGCCCGAACGATTGATAGACCGCCGAGAACACAGGCGGGCTGAGCAAGAGGGGGCGCCAGATGAGGCGTGCAACGCGGAGGCAAGTAGCTACACGGCGTCTCTCGCTGGGGCTGACCGCTGTGGCTATCGTGCTGATCGGCGGTACGGTTGGTTTTGCGGTCGTAGAACGCATTGGACTGCTGGACGCCTTCTATACGACTGTCGGCTTGATGAGTACCGTCGGCGACGTGATTTACCCGCTCTCACCCAGCGGTCGGAACCTCGCCATAGTCATTATCATCCTGGGAATCGGCTCTCTGTTTTATACCCTGGGCGCTCTGGCCGAGTATCTGATCGGCGGGCAGTTCGGGCGAGCGGTAGCGAGGAGCAGAATGGACCGGAGGATTGATCAATTGCAAGGACATGCCATCATCTGCGGCTATGGCCGGGTGGGCCGACGCATTGCCCAGGAGTTCGCCGAAGCGCGCCAGCCCTTTGTCATCGTTGACCCCCAGGAGGCCAATATCACCCCCCTTGAGGCGACTGGCTATCTCTATATCCAGGGTGACGCTGCCGAAGACGCCACTCTGCTGGAAGCAGGCGTTCGCCGTGCGAGTAGTCTGCTGGCCGCCACCGACGCGGATACTGAGAACATCGCCATCACGCTCTCTGCGCGTGCCCTGGCGCCAAAGCTCTGGATTGTGGCCCGCGCCAACCATGACGAAACGGAGTCCAAGCTGCGCCGCGCTGGAGCAGACCGCGTCCTCTCGCCCTACGCGCTCGGCGGGCATCGTATGGCGAGTCTGGCCCGCCGCCCGCACCTGATCGACTTTCTTGATACCGTCATGCAGGGGGGTGACATCGATCTGGTGCTGGAAGAGATTGCCGTCGAGCCGCACTCCCCCCTGAGCGGCCTTGCGCTCCCGGCCAGCCAGGGCGACCTGCCATCTGGCTGGCGCGATCACACCATCATTGCCATCCGTCCGGCAGGCTCCAACCAGTGGATTGCCGCTGGCCGCCGCGAGGGCGCGCCGATTGCCCCTGGTGATCGCCTGGTCGTCCTCGGCCCGACAGAACAGCGTCGCACTGGGCGGGGGAGGGCGCAGGTGCGCCGAACAGATGACGCCAACAGCCCTAAAGATGAGTAGGCAGAAATGAACCTGGCTCTTGAGCAGGAGGAGTGGGACTGCTCAGGAGCAGCGTGTTGGCCTCTGAAAGAATGCTTTCCTTCGCTCAGCATCAACGCACCAGTTCGCGATCAAGCCGTGATGGACTCCAGATTTCTTCGCAAATGCGCTGGTAGAGTTCCTGGCGAGCCTCAAGGTCAGCTTTCTTAAATTGGGGATGCGGCCTGAAAGGCAGCCTGCTTCGTTCCAGATAAGCCAGGAATGAAGGATTATTCTGATAACATTGCTCATTCAACGTTTTTGCCAGCAAGTTTTGCCCAAAGTACGCCTTGACCTTCTTCTCATAGGTATCATCACTCAAGCTCTGGTTAAAACCGCGCGGCAGCAAAACGAGTCCGCCAATACGGTTGCGGTACTGAGCGAACTCTTGCTCACTGGCAAATTCATCGGTGTGGCGTTCATATTTGTCAGCCCAGATATGCTCAATCTCAAATGGTTTCTTAATGTCCCTGGAAACATAGGTTTCAAAACTTGAGACGACGCCACATTGCACCTCAATATGCTGGGTTATGCGGGCAAGAATGTAATGGATATACCGCTTGCTCCATAGATTCAGGTGAAAATAAGTCATGCCGCTGAAGCTTTCGGGCATCTCATCCAGTTTAGCTTTGAGTACCTCCACCAGATCAGTAAGGCTGAGGTCCCGGATCACTTTCATCAAATTGAACATGCTGTAGACGACCGAGGAATAATCAAGTGTTCGGAAGTTCACCGCACGGCGCGCAATGAAAATATCGAGATAGTTCGCTACGACCCTGATCTTCCGCTCCGCTGTCTCCCAATCGTCCTCCACACGCAGTGGTGCCAGAATCAGCGGGTATTGCAGCGTGAAGTTGTTGTGGGCATCGTAAAAGATGCTCTCAAGGCCCGGCGTGAGTTTCAGTGCCGCCTGCCGCGCGCAGAGATAATATCTGGAGAAGCGATCAAAACGCTTCATCACAAAATCAGAGAAATCTTCGCTTTTCTTCAGCCCAATGGATTCGCGTTTCTCACGCACCCACTTGTGAAAGGTTGTGCCGATAATATCGAAATCTTGAGTATGCGCACCCTTCTTACGTTCTCGTATTGATTCAGCGTGCTTGGCACGCAGCCAGGCTTTGAAAAAATCTGCTCCCTCTTCTTTGCCCAACTCGCCCGTACTTAACTCCCCAAGTTCGCGTAGGCGTTTCCTCCACAAATCACTTGCCGCCTCTTTATGCTTGGGATCGTCAATATTAGTCAACAGATAGCCTTTGAGCATATACGTAGGACTCAGGCTTAACCCTCGGTCGTTCATGGTTTCAAAGATCGTGTACGCCTCATCGTCTGAGTAGGCCGTAATCTCAACCAGATCGACATTATAGATAAGCCAGTCAGTGAAGTAGGGCAGAGCATCACCTTGCAACGTCTCTGGGAACTGTGCCTGGATATCAGCATAGCGGGCGGCGATATTCCGCACCGACTCAGGCGCTCCATTAGGATCGTATGGCTGCCCGTGATAGAGTGCGTTAATACAGTCAGTACGCTCCTCAACATCGAGGTTATATGACTTTTTGCCAAACTTTTCCGAGTAAATTAGATTAGGCAGGTCTTTGCGATCCCGCTGAAGGCTGCACAGATAGATTAACAGCAATGTCAGTGAGGTTAGCCGCTGCTGACCGTCAATAATGAACTTTTGCCCATTGCGATTACTAATGACTATAGAACCTAGAAAGTAATGGGTATAGTCCTCAACCTTGCTCCGTTTATGCTCTGGATCATAGCTATCATTGAACTTTGCTTCCAAATCTCCCAACAGTTCAACGACTTGCTTCGTTTCCCACTTGTACTCACGCTGGTAGTAATCAATGCCATACTTCACGCCATCCAATAATTCACGAACAGACTTGCTGTGCGCATCAATCTTGATATTCATCGTGCTACCTCCAACGTGATCTTGGAAATCTGCTTTGCAGTGGAGCATGACTTGCTTTTTGATGCAACGAAGCAAATGTGAGGAGCCGACACCACTGCTAAGGTCAGATTGTTGGGCTATCTTGAATCTACCTTATATCTGTCTACCTGTCAAGGTTTTACAGAGCGGCAGTCGCGCCCTACAGAGCTTCTTGAGAGAGCCGAGCCTTTTGTTGCATACTATCAGCACACGGCCCACTGTGCTGCCAGCATCCGGCTAGACCAGGGGTGGCAGCACTCATAGGGGTATCAGCACAAAGGGGTTGTCTATGCAGGTAGGAATAGGATTGCCCAATACGGTCCCAGGAACGGATGGGCGGCTGCTCATTGAATGGGCTAGGCGCGCCGAGGCCGGGCCGTTCTCCAGCCTGGGCGTGCTGGATCGCCTGGCCTACGACAGTTATGAGCCAATGATGACGCTGGCCGCCGCTGCTGCCGTCACCGCGCGCCTGCGGCTCGTGACGATGATCGTCATCGGCCCGCTGCGCAATACCGGCATGCTGGCGAAGGTCGCTGCTTCCGTCGATGCGCTCTCTGGCGGGCGGCTGGTGCTAGGGCTGGCAGTTGGCGCGCGCCAGGATGATTACCAGACCGCTGGCGTGGAATATCGCTCGCGTGGCAAACGCTTTGCAGAGCAGCTTGCCACCCTGCGCGAGATCTGGGAAGACGAGGCAATGGTGCCAAAGGCGGCGCAGCCCGGCGGCCCTCCGGTGCTGGTCGGCGGCCTGAGCGACCAGGGCTTTGCCCGCATGGCGCGCTATGCCGATGGCTACGTACATGGCGGTGGCCCGCCCAGGGCTTTTGCTCGCGCGGCAGACAAAGCCCGCGCCGCCTGGAGCGGCGCCGAACGCCCCGGCAGACCCCAACTCTGGGCGCAGGGCTACTTCGCCCTGGGCGACGAGGCCGCCCAGTCGGGCGCGAACTATCTGCGAGATTACTACGCCTTCACTGGCCCCTTTGCCGAGCGGATTGCTAGCGGACTGCTCACCACGCCCCAGGCCATCGCGCAGTTCCTGCGTGGTTATGAAGAGGCGGGTTGCGACGAGATGATTCTGCTGCCCACGACCTCCGACCTGGCGCAGCTTGACCAGTTGGCCGACGTTCTCACCGGCCTTGGCAGGCATGCCGCTCTGGCATCAGGCGCAGAGAGGAAGCCGGCATGAGAATCGTCATCCTTGGCGCTGGCCCGGCTGGCCTCTACGCGGGCATCCTCATCAAGAAAGCTAATCCATCGCACGAGATCACCATCCTGGAGCGCAACCCGGCGGATGTCACCTATGGCTGGGGCGTCGTCTTCTCGGATCGCACGCTGGCATCCTTTCAGCGCGCCGATTATAAGACCTATGAGCAGATCGCCAGCCAGTTTGTCATCTGGGACGCCATCGATACGCGCTATCGCGGCGAAACCATTCGCTGCGGCGGGCACGTCATCGCCAGCATCGCCCGCAAGACGATGCTCAATATCTTGCAACATCGCTGCGCCGAGCTTGGCGTCGCCCTGCATTTCAGCCGCGAGATCAACGACCTCTCTGAACTCCTCGACTACGACCTGCTCATCGCCGCCGACGGCATCAACAGCGTGGTCCGCAAGACCTACGCGGCGACATTCAAGCCCACCATCGAACTGGGCCGGGCGAAGTATATCTGGCTCGGCGCGGAGAAAGTGCTGGACGCCTTCACTTTCATCTTCTGCGAGAACGAGCATGGGCTGTTCCAGGTTCACGCCTACCCTTTCAGTGGCAGCATCAGCACCTTTATTGTCGAATGCGATGAGGCGTCCTGGCTGAAAGCCGGTCTGGACACCGCCGACGAGGCCGCCAGCCTGGCGTATTGCGAGCAATTGTTGGCTGACGATCTGAAAGGCGCCCGGCTGCTCTCCAACAACTCGAAGTGGATCAGTTTCCCCACGCTCAAGACGCAGCACTGGCGGCACGGCAACATCGTCTTGCTAGGCGACAGCGCGCACACGGCCCACTTCTCCATCGGCTCCGGCACCAAGCTGGCAATGGAGGATGCCATCGCGCTCGCTGGCGCGATTGAGCAGCATCCCGATCTCGACACCTCGCTGAACGAGTACGAGCTTGAACGCAAGCCCGTCGTGGAAACCTTCCAGCGCGCCGCCCAGGAGAGCCAGCGTTACTTCGAGACGCTCAAGCGTTACCTCAGCCTCGAACCGATGCAGTTCACCTTCCAACTGCTCACCCGAAGCGGCAGAATCACCTACGACGACCTGCGCCTGCGCGACACCCGCTTTGGCGAGGCCGTTGATCGCTGGTTTGCCTCCGCAGCCACGCGCCAGCCACCAGTGGCAGCCGCGCGCCCAGACGGCCTGCTGCGCGGGGGTATACAGGCCGGGGTCGCCGGGCGTAATGCGGCCTTCGGCAGAGACAGCGGTGAGCGGCGTCAGGACCAGGCCCGCGCCGCTCTTCGCGTGGCTG
>JBJKSJ010000080.1:0-27401 GCA_046704085.1 Ktedonobacterales bacterium
ACCCGGCCGGCCGCCCCACCCCCCCCCCCACCACCCCCCCCCCCGCCACCCCCCCCCCCGCCCCCACCCCAACGCACCCCCGCCGGCGCACGCCCGCCGCGCCCAGCGAGAAGACCGCGACGCCCACCCCTCCAGCAGCATAGAGCCAGCCGATCTGCGTATCGCTGGCAGAGAAGCCCTGTTTGGCAAACAGCACCAGTTGCGCGGAGACCGTTGGCAGCGTAAAGTTGATCAGCAACAAGAGCAGCGTCAACCAGCGCAAGAGCGGATGGCGCGTCACATAGCGCAGCCCTTCCAGAATGGCCTGGCGAATGGTGGTGTGCGCCTCCTGCTTCCCACCAGCGGCGTTGAAGCTGGTCGCAATCAGCGCCAGCGAACCAGCCGAAATCAGGAAAGAGGCGGCATCGACCAGCAAGAGCAGTGGCAGCGCAATGACGGCGATCAGCACGCCAGCCAGCAACGGGCCGACGACATTGGCGGTGGAGAAACTGGCCTGGATGCGCCCGTTCGCCGTCACCAGATCATCCGGCGGCACGAGGCTGGGGATGGCCGCAAAGTTGGCGGCCACAAAGCCAATCGTCAGCGTGGAACTGAGAAAACCAGCGGCATAAATCCACCAGACGGAGAGCGGCCCCAGCGCCGCCAGCAGCGGCAGCGCCGCTATCACCGCCGCGCGCCCCAGATCGGTGCAAATCATCACCTGTTTGCGGTTCAGGCGATCCACCCACGCGCCAATCACCAGCCCGAAGAGCGGGTAGGGCAGCACATTGACGGTGACATCCAGGGCCAGATTCAGCGCCGAGCGGGTCAGGTGAAAGATCAGCAGCGGCAGGGCAAAGTTGGTGAAGGCGCTCCCCAGCGTAGAGATCGTCTGCCCGGTCCAGAACTTCCAGAAATCGCCGCTGAGCCGCCGGACCGGCGTCTGAGGGGCCATCGCTGACATGAGCAACCTCCAGCCCAACCTGGCAGCAGCGCAGGCGCGGGCGCGTGCCAGGCGCCCGCATCCATCGCTCGCGCTACTGGAGAACCGCTGGTGTTCCTGTCCTTTGAGAAGATTGTAGGCTGCTCAAGGCGTTATTCCAAGACAAAAGATATGCTCAGAGCATTGTCGGCTCTGAGCATATGCAAACAGCATCCTTTGGCGCGGCGTTTGTCAACAGCCGTGAACATGATAGGCAATCTGAGCCGTGCCTGAGGGGCCAGAAATGTTCGTCTTAATCGTAATCGTCCCGTCAATGTTGCCCACCTGCGCGGTCACAGTGACACTGACGGCGCTGGTCTGCGTCGAACCATAGAGCGAGCCGTTAGAGCTATCCAATGTCACTGGTCGGGATGTGCTACCCACCGGGTTCACTGTGGCCGACCACGTGAGCGTCTGCCCACCTGTATTTTCCAGAATAAAGCTGTTGGCGCCCTGACCAGGGCAAGGCAGGAAGACCGGATTGCCCAGCACCGTCAATTGAGGGGGCGCCGGGTTCAGGGTAGAAGTGGGCTGGGGCGGCTGAGTTGGGAAGCCACCCAGCGCAATGGTAGAATTCACAGTCGGCTCTGGGCCAGCATATGTCGGCTGGCCGCTGTTCAAGCCCAGGTACATGCCGCCCACCCCCAGCAGCGCCAGAAGCACAAAGACGCTCACAAACGTGATCAGCGCGCGCGGGCGCGGCGTATCGACCTGTGGCAGACTGGCTGGCCCGCTGGGGCTTCCCAGGCCCAGGTCATCCAGGTAGCGTTCTGGGGCACTGCTCTTGCGCGCGGGCGGCGCGGGAGGCCGTGTAGTGGAGGCCCGTTGCCCCCGCGCCAGTGGCTCCTCGTGCCTCTCGGCAGTTTCCAACGTAATCTCATCCAGAAAGGTATTCAGCGCGCCATCGAGCGCGCCCGGCTGCGGTTCCAGGGGAGACGCTGGCTGGCTCACGACGCCAGGGGCGATCTCCTGCCACTGGCGGCGAATACTGGAAAGCGCGCTGTGCAGTCGATGCAGACCGGCCACCGGGCTATCCGGCAGTGGCTGGCTGGGCGGTGGCGCGCCGCCGAGCAGCGCCCCGGCCAGCGCCTCAATCTGCCCGATATGATCGCCACTGCTGAGCAGATGGCTGAAGAAGCGCTCCAGCCGATCCGCGCGCGGCCCTTCCTCCCGGCCAAACTCAGCCTCCAGCCCAGAAAGATCGGACAAGACGACGCCGCGCAGGCTCTCCACTTCCGCCTGGCTCGCCGGATCAATCGCCTTCACTGTATCAAGCGCGCGCAGCGCATCTGTGACCGTTATTTGTACCTGCCGGGAGATCTGCTGTACCGATCCTCCTGGTGTTTTCGCTGATTGATATGGTCCCATCGCCCCCTGGTTCCTTTCCGCTGCCAGGTATCTCTTCAAGACACCCGATCTGCCCCTGAAAAATGCTGCTCTATTCTACAACGAGCAAACCCGGCGGGCAAGTCTGGCTGGTGAAACAGGGCTATATCATTGTCGCCAACCAGCGCAAAACCCAGTCCGCGCAGGCGGCCCTCCGGGCAAGGCTGCTTGCGGGCCGCTGCGCGGGGCCGCCCTTGCGGGCGCCCAGCGCCCGCACTCTCGCTTCGCTCGCGCAGCCTTACTTCGTGGCGCCGCAGCGCCTCTAGACGCGGTTTGAACCGCCAGTCCCGGTGAAACTTCCCTCATTGCCGGGCGTAGAGAATACTGGTATGATGAAGAGCAGATGAAGAGCAGAACAGGACAAAAAGGCAGGTTCATGTATGGCACTCTTTAACAAGGAGACACCCGAACAGCAGGCCGCGCGCGAGGCTGCCGAGGCGCGCGATGCCGCCAGCATCGCTTCGCTGGAGCGCGGCGGGCTGCCCATTCGGGCACAGGAACGTCTGGCGCAAGAGCGCGGCCCGGATGGTCGCCCCAAAATCTGGACCAGCGATCTCTCCGTCGATGAATTGCTCGCCAGCCGCTCGGTGGGCTTCGAGCCAGTCAGCCAGGTCTTCGGCTCCTCGATCTACCGCATGGCTTATCAGGTAGGCCAATGGTCCTATAACAGCACTGGCGAGATCACCAGCTTTTCCCAGGCGCTCTATCACGCGCGCAGCCTGGCCCTGGGCAGGCTGCTGGAAGAGGCCACCGCGCTGGACGCGCATGGGGTCATCGGCGTACGCCTGGAGCATAAAGAATATGAATGGGGCGCCAATCTGCTGGAGTTTACCGCGATTGGCACGGCGGTGCGCCTGAAGAATTGGACGGGCAAGCTGCCCATGCCCTTCACCAGCGACCTTTCCGGCCAGGAGTTCCTCAAGGTACTGCACGCGGGCTACGTGCCCGTGACGCTGGCGATGGGCTGCGTTGCCTACTACATCGCCACCACCTGGAACGACGAATACGCCAAGCGCAGTTGGGTGAACCAGGAGATGACCAGCTACACGCAGGGCGTCTATCGCGCGCGGCATCTGGCCTTCTCGCGGCTGGCCGAGGATGCGCGCCGCGTCCACGCCGATGGCGTCATTGGCTCGGATATTCAAATGAAGGTCGAAGAAGTGACCGCCTATCGCTATCGCCCCTATAGCTCCGAACGCGAGGCAATAGAAGATTATATCGTCGAGTTCTTTGCCTTTGGCACGACGGTGGCCTCCATCAGCGAGCGCCACGAAGTCCCCAGGCCGCGCCTGGTCGTCGATCTTGAAGATCATCCCCCGGCAGTAACGAGCAAGGAGTAAGTACGTGGCAGATACTATTGACACCCAGGAAGCCCAGTCCGGCGGCCCATTAGAAGGATTGCCCCAACACGCGCTCGAACGCTTGCAGCGCATGCGCAGCACGCCCGGCAAGGGTGGTCTGTTTACCAGCGACCTCTCGATCAATGAGTTCCTGCTGGTCAAGGCAGCGGGCTTCGACCCGGTGGGGCTGGTCATCGGGTCCAGCATCTATCATATTGGCTATCAGTTTGCCAACATGATGCGCAACCAGGAGATGACCGTTCTCTCGCAGGCGATGTATCACGCCCGCGAACTGGCGATGACCCGCATGGAGGAAGAGGCCAACGCGCTGGGCGCCGATGGCATCGTCGGCGTGCGCCTGGAAGTGGGCCGCTACGAGTGGGGCCAGCATCTGGCCGAGTTTATGGCGATTGGCACCGCCGTGCGCAGCCACGACGGCAAGAATCACCGCACCGTGAAGGGCATGCCCTTCACCAGCGACCTCACCGGCCAGGACTTCTACACGCTGCTCCAGGCCGGCTATATGCCCGTTGGCCTGATGATGGGGTCGTGCGTCTATCATGTCGCGCGTCAGGGGCTGAACCAGTGGTTCAAGACGATGGGCAACAACATCGAGATGACCAACTACACCCAGGCGCTCTATGACGCGCGCGAACTAGCGATGGAGCGCATGCAGGCCGAGGCTACCTCGCTGCACGCCGAGGGCATCGTCGGCGCGCAGATTCAAGAGAAGTCGCACGGCTGGGGCAGCCATGTGATTGAATACTTTGCCGTCGGCACGGGCGTCATCCAGACCCGCGCCGACCACATCATCACCCCGCCCCAACTGGTCCTGAGTTTGGATGACTAACGAAGGGGGCAACACATGACAAACCCTACCGCTGCTGATCTGAAAGACCAGCTTCTTCAGGCGGCGCGCATGCTCTTTCAGGCCGGGGTCATGTCGCACAGCGGGCATGGCAACATGAGCGCGAGGCTGCCTGGCACCGAGCAGATGCTGCTCACTGGAACCGGCACGATCACGCAGTTGAAAGCAGATGAGTTGGCGCTCATCACCCTGGATGGCGAGATCGTCGAAGGCGAACTGCCGCCAGTGGCGCGTGAGATTATTAGCATGCACACCAGCGTCTATCGCGCCCGCCCCGATGTGGGGGCTGTCATTCACACGCATTCCCCGCATGTCACCAGCTTTGCCCTGGCGCACAAACCCCTGCCCTGCGCCTACGAAGCCATGCTGCGCTTTGGCATGACCGAAGACGTGCCGGTGGCCGACTGGGCGCCCAGGGGATCGCCAGAGTCCGTCGCCAACATTGTCGCCCAGCTTCAACGCCACCCAGACGCCTCGGCAGTACTTTTGGCGAATCATGGGCTGCTGGCCTTCAGCCGCGATCCGCTCGCGGCGGCGCAGTTGGTCGTCGTGATGGAAGAGGCCGCCGAACTGACCCTCCGCGCCCAGGCGCTGGGCGGCGAGCATCCCTTCCCCGCCGACGCGCTGGCGCAAGAGCGCAGGCATATGCAGCGGTTTGGCTCGGCGCGCTAACGCTCGCTCTGCCTGATCTCCCCTCCGGCCCCGCCAGCAGTGTGTGCTGGCGGGGCCGTTTCTCTGCACTTCTCAATGAATGCTGCCTCATTGCGCGGCTGGGCTACCAGAGAAAATTAGCAGATACAAATTTTCCTCTCATAGTTTTCCCATTAACGCCTGGTATTCTCTTTCTTGGAAGGTGTGAGAGGCAAATCAATACTCCTGGTGGTTCAAAAAAAGAGGTAGCCAGACATATGAACCGTTTCTCTGAAGTTCTGCATAGCCGCGTTGCGCTCGCCATCATTGGGGCGATCCTGTTGGCAGGGATTGGCGCCGGGGTGGCTATTCTGCCGACTCTGTACTCCTCCGATGGAGGGAATTTCACGAGCCAGACAGCACTGGCCGCCAATCAGAATAGCAGCTCAACGCCCTCGTCCACTTCCGCCAGCAATGTCGGCACAGTGGTGAATCTGCGGGGGACCATCCAGAGCATCGCGTCCGACGGGGGAAGCTTCGTCCTGAGCCTTTCGGATGGGTCCAGCAGAACGGTGGTGATCACCGCTCAGACCCAGCTTGGAGGTGATGACGGCGCCAGGGCAGGGTTACAGGTGGGCATGTCGGTCCGGGTACGCGGAACCGTTCAGTCCGATGGCACGGTGAGCGCCCAGTCGATCCGACTCGCAGATAGCTAGCACATCGAGAGGCTGTTTCTCAAGAAAAGGTGATATGAATGTTAGCGTATAAAAATGATCTTGCTGAGCGCGCGCCTGGCGCCGCTCCAGCCAATATGCTGCCAGTTCAGGTAGTGCGGCGCGAGGTGCTGATGGATGGCGTGGTGCGGCTCACGCTGGCTGAGCCGGGAACAAGACAGGCGCCCGCGCCCTATCTCCCTGGACAGTTTATTACCCTGGCCTTGCCAACGCAGCGCCAGACGCTGCATCGCTCGTATTCGCTCTGCGGCAGCGGGCGGCCAGGCCAGCCCTGGGTGATTACGATCAAACGGCAGCACATGGGGGTCGTCTCCACCTATCTGTATGACCATGTGCGCGAGGGGATGGTTCTCTACGCCAGCCACCCGCGTGGGGCGTTTGTCCTGCCCAGGCGTCTTCAGCCAGGCATGCCGCTGATCTTTGTTGCCGCGGGCAGCGGGATTACCCCGATTATCGGCATGCTGAGCGCGCTGGCGCTGCTGCCCCCGGAGCAGCGGCCATACGTCCAGCTTCACTATGCCGCGCGCAGCCCGGCAGAGATGATCTACCTGCGCGAACTGAACGCCCTGGACCAGGATTCCAGGTGGCTGCGCCGCTGGTACTATTTCTCCTCGCAGGGAGTTCGCCTGACGCCGCAGGTGGTGATGAGCCAGGCTGGAAGGTTCGCGCGCCAGGCCCACTGGTATGTCTGCGGGCCAAACACCCTGAAGCGTGATCTTCAGCGGATGCTGGAAGCCTATCAGATTCCAGAGCAGCAGATACACGCGGAGACCTTTGCTTCGCCTGCCAGGCAGCAGCCGCCTGCCATGCTCGTGCGGCAATTCCCAGGCGCCGCCAACGGCGCGGGCTCCCGCCTGCGCGTCGCGGATACCGGGGATGTCTTCAGCGTCCAGCCAGATGAAACGCTGCTGACCGCGCTGGAGCGGCACGGCTACGACCCCGATTTTAGCTGCCGGGCAGGCTCGTGTGGGACATGCCGATTGCGGCTGCTCAGCGGAAGGGTTGAGCCGGTTGGTGATGCGCTGAGTTCTGCCGAGCGGCGCGCGGGCTACGTCCTCAGTTGCGTGGACAGGCCCGTCGGCGAAGTGACCATCGCTTCTGCTGGGCAGCCGCCCGCCAGAGGCGCAGCCGCCCTTGCCAGGCGTCCCGCCGCCGCGCGACGCCAGACGGCCATTCGCCGGGTGCGCTGGCTCACCCTGGTTGGTGTCTTCGGATTGATGCTGAGTTCCTGGACCCTGATTCATAGCAAGACTTCCAGTTCTCAGGTCGCTTCATCATCGTCCAGCCAGTCGGCAAGCAACTCGCAGGGCACATCTTCGGGTAGCTCGTCTTCGGGCAACTCATCTTCGGGTAGCTCGTCTTCGTCAACGTCGTCTTCAGCGGCTCCCGTGCCGACCACACAGTCAGGAACGTCATAGGATGTTTAGCCTTTCGGAACAAAAACAGGCGCTGGTCGAGCAATCCAGCCGCATCATGGCAACCGATGTGAGCGTCCATCTGGCGGTGGCGCCAGCCGAGGAGGCTATTGCTCACGCGGCGCTGTTGGCCTGCATGGAGTGGATGCGCGAGGTCGAGCGGCGGCTCACCCGCTTTGACGCGCAGAGCGACCTTTGCCAGTTGAATGCCGCCGCTGGCCGCTGGCAGCCCGTTTCCGAGATGCTCTTTACCGTCGCGCGCGAGGCCGTTGCAGCGGCAGAAAAAAGCGTTGGCCTCTTTGACCCCACGCTCCTGCCGCAGTTGGAGGCGCTCGGCTATGACCGCGATTTTTCGCAGCTTTCCAGGCAGGCAAGCGTTGGCCCCACCTCGGCCTCTCTCCCCGATCCTGTTTCCGACGGCTCCGACGCGCCCGTCCCGGCGGGACTTCCTGGCCGCCAGGCTCGTAGCGGCGATTTCAATCGCCGACGGGCTGGCTGCACGGCTTCGCAGGAAAGCTGGCGTAATATACAATTCGATGCCCGGCGGCGCGCTATCCGTTTACCCCAGGGGACACGCCTCGACCTGGGCGGGATCGCCAAAGGCTGGGCGGCAGATATGGCGCTGAAGCGCTTCTTTCGGCCTTTCGCCAACGTGATCGTCAATGTAGGCGGCGACCTGCGCCTGCGCGGCGGACCCCAGCCGGGCGAAACCTGGGCAGTGGGCATTCGCAATCCGCGCGAGGATCACCTGCCAACCGGCGACAATATTGCCATCGTCAGCATGGGGCAGGGCGGCCTCGCTACCTCCGGGGCCACGCGGCGCTGGTGGTATCAGGGCGGCCAGCGCCAGCATCACCTGCTCGACCCGCGCACGGGCCGCCCGGCGTCGCTCTGGATACCGCCCGCTTCCGACAATCAGGAAGACACCAACGCGGCGCAGATGATCGCCACCGCGACGGCCCTGGCCCCGACAGCGGCCCGCGCAGAAGTTGCCGCGAAGGTCGCCCTGCTGCGTGGCTATCCAGCGGCGCTGCGCGCAGTGGAAGCAGCCTGGACCAACCACAGCGAGGCTGAAGCGCGTGGGCCACTGGATGAAAGCGTGGCGCTCTTGCTGGTCCTGGGCAATGGAGAGATCGTCCTTTCAGCAAATATGAATGAGTATCTTGCGACGTGTGGAGCAGGAGGAGCAATATGGGCATAATCCTTTCACTTGGCAGCATTTCTTCTCATCTGGTCACAACACTGGCCGCCGCAGCGACCGGCCAGTCCGATACACTCATGTGGTATCTCACGCGGACCAGCGCGATTGCCGCCTATGGGGTTCTCGTCGTCCTGGTGGCCCTGGGGCTGCTGCGCAGCACCGCGCGTCTATCGGGGGAGCGGATGACCTGGGTTGTGGATGAGGTCCATCAGTTTCTGGGAACGATCTTTGGCGTGCTGGTGGGCGTGCATCTGCTGACCTTGTTCTTCGACCCGTTCATCTCCTTTAACGCGGTCAATTTCATCGTGCCGCTCAACGAGCCATATCGCCCGCTGGCAGTCGGTCTTGGCGTGGTGGCCCTCTGGACAGTGATCATCATTCTGTGCAGTTCCTGGCTGCGCCGCCACATTCCCTATCGGTTCTGGCGCGTGCTGCACTATCTCAGCTTCGCTACCTTTGTGCTGGTCACGCTGCATGGCCTGCTCGCGGGCAGCGACGCCAGCCTGCCCTGGATGCGCGCCGTCTATGCTGGCGCCGCGTGCGGCATCGCCTTCCTGGTCTTGATGCGTATGCTGCGGCGGCCTGCCAATACCGGCCTGACGCCAGAGCGCGTCTGAACCACGACTGCTCTGGTCCGGCCTCTGCTGCTGCTGAGGAGGCCGTCTTCCTGGCACGAGATCGTCGGTCAAGCAGTCGTGTGTTCGTCTCAACCCGCGCAGGCGGGCTTCGTGGCGAAGCCGCCGCCGCAGGCGCGGTTTTAACCGCCAGCCCTCCTGAGTTTTAGATCCATTGCCCGCCGCGATAGCGCCAGCGCGGCGCCAGCGCGCGCACTGGCCCCTGGGTGATCAGAAAGATCGCCAGCCAGATGGACACATACTGCGCGAGAAACTGACTCAGCAGGAGCGAACGGCTCACCCCTGGCAGCCCCACGTAATGCGCCAGGAGCCAGACCCAGGCGCCTTCCAGCACGCCCGCCCCAATCTGGAAGAGCGTCGGCCAGTCCGCATCCCAGCGGAAGCTCAGGATCGCTTGATAGAGGACATCCCACCCCAGGCCAAAGAGCAGCACATAGCCCAGAACGGCAAAAGGCGTCGTGAACGTGCCAAAGAGCAGGCAGAAGAGCAGGGTAATCAGAACTCCAACCGTGCCCAGCAAGATGATGCGGGTCTGCCAGCGACCCCAGAGGATTGGTGTCATGGTTGTACTCCTCGCGCCCAGTGGAACCATTGCCTCACTGAATACAAGCCGTTGATGCGGCGGACTCCCGGCGCGCGCAACGCGGCCAGCGCGTCCACCGAGCGCAGCGCGGAATATTGCAGACCCAGGAAGCTATCCTGGGCGGCATGCGGACCACCCAGCGTCATAATCCCTCCAGCGTAAACATGCCCATAGCCATTGTCCATCCCGATGACCTCAAAATCGTTGCTGACTTTCAGCCGCCCCTTGGGATTGCGCCCAAGCTGGTGATGCGTCACCATATCGTTGAGCAGCGCGTGGTACTCCAGGCCATGCTCCAGGCCCGTGCAGTCGATGACGAAATCAGCAATCAGCCAATTCTCCGACTGGCCTGGCTGGTTGCCCTGAACCAGCGTCGCCAGTTGCCCGGTGGGGCTGCGTTCCAGGCGTTTCACATTGCCAAAGCCGATCTGATACCAGCCCTCGCGCAGTCCAGTCCTCACGATCTGGCGCCAGTCTTTGCGCCGGGCGGTGGTCGTGCCGCCCCAATCGTTGATCCATTGGTCGCGTGTCTGATCGTCGGCCTTCTCCATCTTGAGGAGATAGCTGCCGCCCCAGGAGGATTTCGGCCAGTTAAACGGCATAAACTCCCACTGATTCTCCACCTTGCGCCGCGCGTGCCCGTGCTGATGACCGCGTATGACCGGCGAGCGCATCAGATGCAGGATACGCACGTTGGGGTTCTGATGGCGTACTTCATACAGCCTCTGGATGATCCGCGAGGCCACAATGCCGCGCCCGCGCACCATCACCGTGCCCCCATGCTGGAGCAGGTGTTGATAGACATGTTCATGGTACTCGTAAGCATTGACGACACTGCGGAAGTCCTGCGTCCGATCACGATAGTCCTGAAGGTCGGGCAGCAGTTGGATGCCCGGATAGCCCACGCAGATATGCACATAGCGAGCGATGATCAGTTGGTGGCGCTGTTCCAGGGGCGCATTGGTCTGGGTAAAGGCGACAACATAGCGCCCATCATCCGTCTTGCGGATCGCCCTGGCATAGCCAGCGCGCCCCACGCGATCCCAGCCGATGCGTCTGGCTTCACGGTCCAGCGAAGCGAAGACATCTCCTGAGCGTGGGGTATAGGTGTCCGTCGCCACCGGCTCGCCCAGAAGGTGCCCGGCAACGTTCCGCGCGTTGCCGATTTTGCCCTTGCCCAGCGAATGCCAGATTTCTCGAATGCCATAGGAAGGGAAGCCCCACAGGTTGTCTGGGCAGGATTCGCTGTGGGAGCGAAGGCGCTCATAGTCCGGTATCTGCGAGTTTTGGCACAGGCGGGTATAGCGGGAATTGGGCTTTGGCTCCGGGCTGATGCGCAGGATCTGCTCAGCCGGAACGCCCGCGACGCGCAGGTGATCAACCCAGGCAAAGCTGCCCATGCCGCCACCAATCGTGAGATAGGTCGTCTCGGTGATAGGCAGCCCGCTGCCGCGCAGCGCCTGAACGGAGACGAAAGGCTGCCGGAAGATGGGCGGCGGAAAAACCTCCGCCGCAGGGGTCGGCGGAGCGGCAGGCAGCGGGGCGTCCGCGCCATGCTGGAAGATCAAGGTCGCTTCGTTCTGGCCGACAGGTGGGGGAACTGGCGCCGCCTGCGCGGCGTTGAGGGCGGGCGCTGGCCCATAGCGCGGGGCTAGCAGCCCCTGGCTGGCCGCCTGCGCCTGAACGGCAGGCCCGAAGTCAACGGAAATGTCAAATGGCCCCATCTGGAAACTGGCCCCGTCGCGCAGCGGGGTGCGGGTAATCCGCCGTCCCTCGATGAACGTCCCGTTGCTGCTGTTTCGGTCCGTCAGGACGACCCCGCCATCGGCGGCGCGCTCGATCTGAATATGTTGCCGCGAAACGCCCTGACTGTTCAGCAGCACCGTATTGCCCGAGGCGCGCCCGATGGTCACAGGCAGCGGCGCAATCTGCGCAACTTCCTGGCCGATCCCAGGATCAATCCAACTCAGGCGGATAAAGAATGGCGCTGGGATTGCAGACATCACTAGCCCTCCTTCCTTCCTCCAACACGAGGAAGGGTTACTGCTCGGAGATGACACTTTCTGCGTTGGAGAGCGCCCGACCACACCAGGGGCAAAACGCCTCAGGGGTGTGGTCAACAATGCGGCCACAGTGCGCGCATCTGAACTTCAACACCTTCACCGTTGGCCGGAGTACCTCAAAGAGGATGGAACCAAGCCGAAAGGTGTCGCCCGGCTTGAGCGCCATGCGCTGGTTCTGGCCCAGGCGCGTCTGCTCGTTGTAGTGAACGGAGTTGGTCTGGCTCAAGTTGCAGAGATAAAACGTCCCGCCAACTTCCTCGATGGCGACATGCCGACGTGAGACCGTAGCCGCATTCAAGACAATGTCGCAAGACCGATCCTGCCTGCCAATCAGGCACCTCCGCTCGGCGCTAACCGTGTAGGTTTGCCGCTGTCCATCCGCCTGCCAGGCAATCGTGAATGTTCGCATCGCGCACCTCCAGGGCAAACATCATAACGAGAGAGGGTCAATGGCTCCAGTGTCAACAGCAACAAGCAGCACCCCTTCAAAGTTTCCCGTGTCCTTCAGAACAACTGAGGGATCATCGGGAAACGTTTCAATCTTCGCCTTACGAGAGAGAGCATACCAGAAGACGCGCGCGGTGTCTGTGAGCCAGCTAACCTGGAATGCACTATATATTACACAGGGATGCCATTTTTACAAGCCCTGAAACGCACTTCTTTCCTGGTGAACAACAAAATCGTCCTCCCCTCTTGGAGAGAGGCTGCCCCAACCAGCTCTGGCAATGCCCGCGCAGCATCATCTGACCACCACAAAGCGCCGCCGTCACCGCAGCCCAGACGGCGGCGCTACAAGGGATGGGTCTTGCCAGTGGCTCCTGGCTACTCTGGCCCTCCTTCCGCGCTGGCGGGCGGTTCCTGGGCGGCTGGCGCTTGCCCGGCGATCACCTGCTGTGCCATCTCCTGCGCGGCGAGGCGCAGTCGGCGAATCTCGGCAACGGTAGCATCGACACGCTCGAAGAGTGCCCGGTTGGCCTGAATCCCCGCGCTAATCAGCCAGGCAGCCGCGTCGCTCCTGGTCGTGCGGATGCCCGCCTCGATCAACGCGTCGATAGCATCCAGGTCGCGGTCCTCCACGCGGCAGGTGATGACATTGCTCTTTGGCCCGCCGGGCGAAGCATCGCGCCCGATCCCGTTCAGAAGCAGAACCACCTGCGCGCGGGCGGCTACCAGCGTGACACCAAAGAGCGCCAGCGCCTTGGCCGCGATGCCCTCGCCCTCGCAGATGAGGCCCAGCAGCAGATGCTCCGTGCCGATGTAGTGGTGTCTGAGCCGCTTGGCCTCCCGCACCGCCAACTCCATCGCTTTTTTGGCGCGCGGCGTCAGCCCCATCCCCGCCCCCATCTCGTGGATCTCCTTGTGCGGCCCAACCTCCTGGGTTCGCTCGTGCTCGGCGTGCGCCATAATCCCGTGCAGCGCTTTGCGCAGTTGGTCCATATTCACGCCCATATTCACCAGCGCCTTTGCCCCCACGCAATCCTCCACGCGCATCAGCCCCAGCAGCAGATGCTCTGTGCCAATAGAGGGATGCAGCAGAGTGCGCGCCTCCTCCTGCGCCAGCGTCAGCGCCTTGCGCGCCCGTTCGGTAAAGTTCTCATAGGGTGAAAACACGAATGCCTTTGGCTCGCCGCCCGGCTCGCTCATATGTGCCTCCTTGGGGATTTCCTTGAGTTTCAGCGAAACGTGTAAATAAATTACGTCCTATATTGTAATTACCATTACTCACTTACATTCGTCAAACTCTCAGAGACAGAGTGCCGCCAGCGCCTGATGCAGCGCCTGCACGGGCGCGAGACGGCGGCTCTGGCGCGCCAGTTCGGCATAAAGCTGGCCGAGGCGCGTGGCGTGCATGGCAAGACGCCAGTGACGCACTGTGCGGCTCAGGTCCGCCTCCAGCGTGCGCAGCGACTCGCGCAGTTCCTCGCGCAGCAGGCGGCGTAATTCCCCGGCGGTTTTGGCGCGCAATTGCTCGCCAGAGACGCCAAAGCGCGTGCGCTCCACCTGGCTCTCCGGCGGCAGCGTGGCGTCTGCCTGGCGCGCCAACGGCCAATGCTGGCGATAGCGCAGCGCCGCGCGCAGGCCATCGATCAGCGCGATCTGCGCCGCCAGGGGCAGAAGAGAGCCAAGCAGAGCCAGGCGGCCATCCTCGCTCGCCAGCGCCGGGCGCGCACGACGGGCGGCGTCGGAGGGAAAAATCGGCTCGCCGGGGACGCGAAAGAAGCGGGACCATTCGGGGGCAAACGACCACGAGTACAACATCGCTGGTTCCTCCCGCGCAGGACGCAGCACGAGCATGCTGCGGCGCGCTCAATCTGTGTGAGACAACGCTCCAACAAATCGAAGCGGCCTGCCCCCTGAACGCCGGGCACTGTTTGCCATCAGGCAAAAACTGGTCCGGCCTTCCAAGAGGTGGCCGCTGGGAGGGCTGACATCTGCCTTTTCCTGAGTCCTGATCCCTGCTGGACAGACCTGTTCCACGACTACAGGAAAAGGCAGATGCTAGAATACCTCCAGCCCCATCTCCTGGACTTGCCAGGGATTGGGGGTAATGGCGCGGCAAGTGCTTTCGACACTGCCGCGCTGTGCCGTCCGAGTTGTCAGCGCCTGCCGGTCAGACAACCCTTCCGTTCAGGCGCTGAACCAAGTATACCTGCTTTTGGGGAGGATTACAAGCCCCCTTGGTCAAGCAGGACTTTTGTCCGCTCGCCAGAAAAACTAGACGCGCCAGTCATTGACTAATGGTCAATGACTGGCGCGCGATCAGGCGATGTTTTCCGCGTACCGCAGCATCTAGAGAGATGGCTGTTTATACAGCGGCATACCATTGGCGTCTTTGAAACTGCCGGTAATAATCATAATCAGATCAACCAGTGTCCAGATGCCGCAGCCTCCAGCCGTCAGCAGCATCAACACGCCAGTGCCAATCTTGCCGACATAGAACCGATGGACGCCAAACACGCCCACAAACACGCAGAGCAGCAGGGTGATCAGCCAGTCCTTCTGTCCAGGCTGCATCGGCGCCGCGTAGGGCTGCTGATACGGCTGAGGATAGGGCTGTGGGTAGGGCTGCTGATACGCTTGCTGTGGCTGTTGATACGCATGCTGTGGCTGCTGATACGCTTGCTGTGGCTGCGGGTAGGGCTGCTGATAACCACCCTGCGGCGGCGCATACGTCCCCTCCGCTGGCTGATTGGACCGGCTGGACTGCTCCTGCTGCGGTGGCTGATTGAAGGAGCCTGGCTGCGCTTGCTGTTGATTAGCCTGACGTTGGTCCTGCTGCTGTTGAGACTCCTGATAGGATTGCATGGCTGCTCTTCCTTTCATCGCTGGTATCTCACTCGCCGAACGCGATTCAGTTTGTGCTGCACAAGGAATGCCATTGCATCCTGATCAGCCGCCAACTGGCGGGCAGCCTCTAGCCTGCTTCCCAGACGATCACCGAGTCGTTGGCGTTTGGCGCGAGGCCACCGCCTCCATCGCCGACCACCAGATCATAATTCGCCGCCGAGACAATGCGCGTGCCATCGGGCGACCAGGCCAGCGCCACCACCGGAACTTTGTGCTGACGAAAGGTGTAGAGGATGCCTCGCGTCTGCGCATCCCAGACGACCACCGTGTTTTGCGCGCCCGGCGCAGCCAGGCGTTTGCCATTGGGCGACCAGACCGGCGCGCCGCTCAAGGGCGCGGGCGCCGCGTAGCTCAGGATCGTCTGCCCGCTCGCCGGGTTCCAGAGATCGATCTTCGTATACGACACGATAGGGAGCGGGGTAGAGGTGTCGATCAGCCCTTCAGCCGAGGCTATCATCTTGCCATCCGGCGACCAGGCGTCGCCAACCAGGCTTGATCCTGATCTGACCTTATACGAGGAAACAGTTTTCCCAGTGGACGCATCCAGCACCACCACTGAGCCAGGGAACCCGCCATTGACCGTCACAGCAATCCGGCGCCCATCTGGCGACCAGGCAACATCATAGATCGAGGCATTCGGAAAATCCTGCTTGAACACCAGGATTCCCGTCGCGGCATCCCAGACTTGCAGGCTCCCATCTGTGTCACCAGACGCGATGCGTGTGCTGTCCGGCGACCAGGCCAGGCTAGTGACGCCGCCAACGGCGGCATCATGCCCATGATAGGTGCGCAGCGTCTGCCCCGTTGAGGGATTCCAGATTTGCACCGAATTATCCGCCTGGTCAGCGGTCACGGTGTAATCGCCGCCCCCGGAGGCAATCTTCTTACCATCTGGCGACCAGGCGACCACATTGAGCGGACTGAGTTGCTTGTTATAGGTCAGCAGATGGCGGCCAGTCGTCGCGTCCCAGACCTGCGCCGTGCTGTCATAGCTGCCAGAGACAATGCGCGTGCCATCGGGCGACCACGAAACCGTCGTGACCCCCATGCTATGCCCGGTATAGGTGGTGAACAGCGTACCCAGCGGCGGGGATGTTGGCGTCGGCAGGGCAGACGTCGCGGTGTTGGTATGCTTCGCCACTGCCACCACTGCGACGCTGGTCGCCACAACGGCGGCCACAACGACCGTCGTAACGATCTTGGCCGTCGCCGTGCCCAGCAGCTTGTAGCGCAGGCCGCGCGCCACACCCTTGCCCGCCACGCGCAGTGCCGCCGATCCTGGAGACGAGAGCGCCCCGCTCTGCGGGCCAGCAGGCGCGTGAGGCACGCCCGGATAACCGCCCTGTGGGCCAGCAGGCGCGTGAGGCACGCCAGGCGCGCCACCCTGCGGCCAGGCCGAGGCATGGGGCACGCCCGGATAACCGCCTTGTGGGCCAGCAGGCGCGTGAGGCAGTCCAGGATAACCTCCTTGTGGGCCTGCGGGCGCGCCGCCGAAGCCAGGCGCGCCGCCGGGAGCCTCAATGGGGCCAGACGGCGGGACCACCCCGCCCCCTCCTGACGGCCCGGCGAATGACAGGCCGCAGTTCGCGCAGAAGCGCGCATGCGCGGGAAGCGCCTGTCCGCAGCGTGGGCAGCGCACGCGCAGCGCCTCGCTGGGCTGCGCCAGCGGCGCAGAGGTCGTCCCTTCTGGTTGCGCGCGGCCACACCAGCGGCAGCGCCGCGTGCCGGGCACAAGGTCTCCCTGGCAAAAAATACACCGCTCCACGTTCGCTCTCCTGTGTCAAAAGCCGTACTCCTCAAAGCGTCCACTCTGAGGCAGGCATGCTTCCCGGCAGCGAGTATAACACATCCGCGCAACAAAGCCATTCAGGGACGCCAGCAGCGCATTGCTGCCTGGCGATCAGATATGCTATGCTCTCAAGAGCAGAACGTGCAGGAGGACCACACGCCCATGTCGTCAACAGACGAACCCCACACCCACGACGCGCCCGATGCCGCGCTGGATGGGCGCTTTGCTTTTGCCGTCGGAACGATTGGCACAACCATCCTCAGCGATGGCACAGCGCATATGGACGGCGGGGCGCTCTTCGGGCGCGTGCCCCGCGTCCTCTGGGAGCGCCTGCTGCCGCCAGACCACCTCAACCGCGTACCCTGCTCGCTCAACTCCGTCCTGCTGGAGACCGAGGCCGGGCTGATGCTGCTGGAGACCGGCTATGGCAATAAGCTCAGCGAAAAGATGCTGCGCAACTTCGCGCTGGAGCGCCCCGTTGGCACGCTGCTCGACCAACTGGCAAAGCTGGGCCTCGCGCCGGAGGACATCAAGATCGTCGTCAACACCCATCTGCACGCCGACCACTGCGGCTGGAACACGCGCCGCCTGCCCGATGGCCGCGTCGTGCCAACCTTCCCCAACGCGCGCTACATCCTCCAGAAGACCGAATGGGCGGCAGCCCTTCATCCTAATGAACTCCTCGCCGCCACCTATCTCGCCGAAAATACCAGGCCCCTGGAAGAGGCGGGCGTGCTGCAACTGATCGACGGCGACCTGGCGATCACGCCGCATGTGCGCGTCGTCCTGACGCCGGGGCACACCGCCGCGCATCAGAGCGTCTGGATTGAGTCCGGCCCCAGCGGGCGCGAGAGCGCGGCCCTCTTCAGCGGTGACGCGGTGGTACATGGCATCCACCTGGAGCGCATCGCCTGGATTCCCGCAGTCGATGACCTGCCGCTCGTCTCGCTGGAAACGAAGAAAAAGATCATCGAAGAGACCCTGCGCCGCCAGGCAAGCCTGATCGTCACGCACCATCCTTTCCCTGGCCTGGGCATCCTCGCCCGCGACGACGCTGGCAAAGTCCATTTCCACGCCGAATACGAGCATTCCCATTAAGGAAGCGGTATCCTGGCGTGTTTCATGCAGCGATGATCAGGAACATCTGCAAAGCCGATCTTTGGAAAGGTATGGCACATGACTTCCTCCGCGCAGAGCCAGGAACACGCGCAACCGCTTGTTGTCGCGCCCATGCGTGGCCTTTCTGAGAGCGAAGTGCAGGCGCGCCGGGCGCGGGGCGAAAGCAACGCCGTTCCGCTTCGCACCAGCCGCTCCTATCTTCAGATCATCCGCGAGAACGTCTTCACCTTTGTGAACAACACCCTCTACGCGCTGGGTGTGGCCCTCATCATCCTGGGGCAATACACCAACGCGCTGCTCTCCGTTGGCATCGTCCTGCTCAATGTGCTGGTCAGCGTCTTCCAGGAGGTGCGCGCCAAACGCACCCTCGACCGTATCGCCCTGCTAACCCGTCCCCAGGCAACGGTCATCCGCGAGGGCAAAGAGCAGGAGGTTGACCCTGATAATCTGGTGCTGGGCGATGTGCTGCTCGCCCGAACAGGAGACCAACTTGTCGTGGATGGCTCGGTGATTGAGGGCCAGATGGATGTCGATGAATCGCTGCTCACGGGCGAAGCGGACCCCACCCCGAAACGCAGGGGTGACAGCGTCTTCTCCGGCACGTTCTGCTTCACCGGCAGCGCCTACTACACGGCAGAGAAAGTCGGCGCGCAGAGTACCGCGAACCGACTGACGCAGAGCGCGCGCTCCTTCCGCCGCGTCTATACGCCGCTCCAGCGCGAGATCAATCTGGTGATTCGCATCATCTTGCTGGTCGCCCTCTTCTTTGAACTACTCATAGCAACCAACGCGATCATTCACGGCATCCCGATCGTGGCGAGCGTTCAGATGTCCGTTGTCATCGTCGGGCTGGTGCCCATCGGCCTATTCCTGGCGATTGCAACCGCCTACGGGCTGGGCGCGGTGCGCATCGCGGGCAAAGGCGCGCTGGTCCAGCAGGCCAACTCGATGGAATCGCTGAGCAACGTCGATGTCCTCTGCATGGATAAAACCGGCACGCTGACCGCCAATGCCCTCGCGCTCCACGATCTCTTGCCCACCGGCAACAGCGAGGCGGACCTGCGCCGCGTGTTGGGCGACTACGCCGTCAGCACGCCCGGCGGCAATCGTACCAACGATGCCATTGCCGCCGCCTGCGCGGGGCAGGCGCGCTCAGTGAAAGAAGCCGTGCCGTTCTCCTCGGCGCGCAAATGGAGCGCGCTGAGCTTCGATGACCCGGCGCTGCGCGGCACGTATGTGCTTGGCGCGCCAGAGATACTGCGCCCGGCGCTGCGCCCTGGCGCCAGCCTGGGAAAGCAAGCCGCTGCCTGGGAGGCTGCCGGGCTGCGCGTGCTGCTCTTTGCCTACGCCCCTGACATCCTCCCTTTGCACGATGCCAACGACCAGCCGCGCCTGCCAGCGGGCCTGACCCCCCTGGGGCTGCTCAGTCTGAGCGACGAACTGCGCCAGGAGGCGCGCGAGACCTTGAGCAAATTTGCCGAAGCGGGCATCACGCTCAAAATCATTTCGGGCGATAACCCTCAGACCGTCGCCGCGCTGGCAAAGCAAGCCGGGCTTGGCCCCGACATCAAAACAATCTCTGGATTAGACCTGCAACGGCTGGATAAAGACGCCTTCGCGCGGGCCGCCGAAAGCACCGCCATCTTTGGGCGCATCACGCCCCAGCAGAAGCAGCGGCTCGTGCAAGACCTGCGCAGCCAGGGCCATTATGTCGCCATGATCGGCGATGGCGTCAACGATGTCCTCTCGCTGAAACAAGCCAACCTGGGCATCGCCATGAACAGCGGCAGCCCGGCAGCACGCGGGGTCGCCGACATGGTGTTGCTCGAAGATTCGTTTGCTGTTTTGCCCATCGCGTTTCAAGAGGGGCAGCGCATCACCAACGGCATGGACAACATCCTCAAACTCTTCCTGACGCGCGTCTTCTATATGACCCTCCTGCTGATCTCCACTGGTGTGATCGGCGGCTTTCCCTTCAGCCCATCCAATAGTTCCCTGCTCATCCTCTTTACCGTCGGCGTTCCCACCATTGCGCTGGCAGCCTGGACACGCCCTGGAGCAACCACCTGGCGCCAGCAACTCCTCTCGCTCTATCATTTTGTCCTCCCGGCGGCGCTCACCCTGGCGCTGGGATCGCTGCTGGTCTATCTGGCCTATTTCATTCCCGCCTATCGAGATCTGCTCCAGGTAGCTCCCACCAGCAGCATCGGATACCTCCAAAGTTTTCAGGCAGAAGCCCAGAGCGCCGTTGTGACCTTTGGCGTGCTGTGTGGCTTGCTCTTGATCCTCTTTGTCGAACCGCCCAGCAGAGCCTGGGTCGGCGGCGAACCCCTGAATGGCGATTGGCGCCCGGTCGCCCTGACCATCGCGCTGGTGCTGGCCTATGTCCTGATCCTGGCGATTCCCGCGCTGGGCAAGCTCTTTGATGTGGCGCCGCTCGGCGTTGTGGATTATCTCTTGATCGGGGTCGCGGTCATCGTCTGGGCGTTGCTCTTGCGCTGGATCTGGCGCGCCCGGCTGATGGAGCGCTTCCTGGGCGTCAACTGGCTGGGCCAGGACAGACCCACGCCAGAGGAGGCTAACCAGTCGCACCCTGGCGACCAAAAACCCCCTCTGGCATAGTTCCTGCGTCCGCTGAGTACAGAGCGCCGGGCAGATGCACGAATGGTTGCCTGCCAGCGGGGTGGGCAGGCCCGGACTGGAAGTGAGGTGGAAGTATGTCTCTTTCTCGACCACGTTCAGATCAACAGCAGCCCTCAGAGTGGCGCCCCAAGGGGATGACCAATCCCCAGGACCAGCGGCAAGACCAGCAGGACCAGCAGCAAGAGAACCGACCAGTAAAAGAGGCCAAAGAAGCCATCAAAGGCGCGAATGCATTCTGGACCAAGCTCAATAATGATTGGGTCTTCAACCTGGCGGCCATGCTTGCCTATAACCTGCTGATGTCCATCGTGCCCATTCTGGCACTGATCCTCGGTATTTTTGGTCTCTTCGTAAGTGGGTTGGCTCCGCAGGCGCAGCAGCAGTTTATCAGCGGCATCTCCAAAGCGCTGCCTGGCGCCCAGGATTTTGTGTCAGCAGCGTTGAATCGCCTGGCCCAGAGTTCAGGCATCCTTACCGTGATCACCATCATCGTCAGCGCCTGGTTTGGCTCGCGCCTGTTCACGGCTATCGAGCAATGCTTTGGCATCATCTACCGGCTGCCCATGCGCAAGTTTATTCGCCAGAATATCGTTGCGCTGAGTATGATGGTTCTCTTCGTCATTCTCATTCCCATCATGCTGGCCGTCTCGGCGGCGCCTTCTTTTCTTTCATCGACAGTCGTTGATCGCTTTTTTGCGAATTCGGAAGCGACACGCGTCTGGCTGGTAATCGCGGGATGCGTGGCTGGCTTTGTGATCGCCTCGCTGCTCTTCCTGGTAATCTACATCGTCATGCCCAACCGGCCTATGCGGGTACAGGATGCGTGGCGCGGCGCCCTGATCGCCGGGGCACTGCTGGAGGTCTATGATATTGCCTTTCCGTATTATACCACCCATTTCCTCAAGCCCAACAGCTACGGCTCGACGGCTGGCTTTGCCGTGCTGATCCTGGTCTTCTTCTACTACTTCGGCGTCATCTTGCTGCTGGGCGCCGAGATCAACTCGTTCTGGGCTGGCCAGCGCCAGACGGCCACCGCCCTGCCAGGGATTCTGTACGAGGTGCAGGTGCGCCGCAGCATCGAAGGCGCCGCCGGACCCACCGCCGGCCAGCCTCAGGAAGATTTGCAGGCCGACCACACCGGCCTGGACATCACTATGACACCCGCCGCCGACGTCCTGCACCCTCCCAGCGAAGAAGAGCAGGCGCAGCGCATTGAGCAGCGCGAAGAGTACGACCAGGAGAAAACGGCACAGGAGCAAGACGAGCAGCGCGAAGAGCAGCCCAGATAATAAGAAAGGTGGCCGGACGTCCGCTGACTAGATTGAGCAGACGAATAGGCTAGCTAATGGTTGGGCGTCTGGCATATATTCTGCCCATAGAAAAGCTTAGGTGACCAGCAGGAACTGGAAGCCGCTGATAGCGGACACGGAGAGGCAACTACTGTTGTTGCAAAAAGCGTAGGTAATCACACGAAGGAGTGCTACATGTCAGAAAACAGCAATCGTGGATTTGCATCGATGGATGACGAGAAGCAGCGTGAGATCGCCAGCAAGGGCGGCAAGGCTGCTCACGAGAAGGGCACAGCCCACGAGTTCTCGCCCGAAGAGGCCAGGGAAGCTGGCCGCAAGGGCGGCGAGGCCGTGAGCGAGGACCGCGAGCATATGTCCGACATTGGCAAGAAGGGAGGCGAAACGGTCAGCCAGGATCGCGAGCATATGTCCGATATTGGCCGCGAAGGAGGCAAACAGAGTCATCGAGACGAGTAGTGTCATTTCTTGACTGAGAACAGGCAAGGCGCGCTGCTTTGGCGCCTCGCCTGTTCTTTCTTGATGCTGCTTGCCTTTTTAACGCGGGCACGTCCTCGTCCCAGCCCGCGCAGGCAGACTTGGTGGCGCGGGCGCGGGTTTACCCGCCAGCCGCGCTAAAAAAGTAAACGGCATAAAAGAAAGAAGGATGGCAAACATGACTGAACAGTCTGATCCCCAGAATCACCCGCGTGAAACTGGCGCGGATCAACCCTCCCAGGCAGCCTACAAGGAGCCGGGCCGAATGACCCCCAGACTCAGAGAGCAGAACGCCAACGAAGAAGCCGCGCGGGGCGAACTCGCGCAAGATGAGCGCGAGAACCCGCCAGACGAGGAGAGCCAGCGGGCCGCTCCACTCTACGACCAGATGGAGCGCACCGCTGGCAACGCCGATGGCCGCTAGGGTCCTTCATCCTCCTCATCGTCCATCCGCCAGATGGAAGCGTTTGCCTGCGGCTCATCAGGCTCCTCCGGGGGGGCGAATGCGTCTTTCTCCTTCTGCCGCTCCCAGGGATACCTGTCTCCACTGACCAGGGTGCCTGGCAGAACCTGACCGGGAACCGTGTAGACATCTTCATCGAACATACTATCATTGCTCGGTCGATTTTGATAAGGCTTTATTGCTGGCAATTCCAGCCGAGTATCATAGCGGGAGACAGGCGTTGCGCGCCAGATTGCCCCTCGGCTGCTCTCTGGTTCGCCCTCCAGCGCCCCCTCTTCCCTTCGGGTGGCTGGCCCAATCGGCGCGTCAGCGCCACGCGAGCGCCTGACAAAGAAGGCCAGCCCGCCAATCACCACCAACGCGACCAGCAGCCCCACGCCAGCCGCCAGCAGCGCGTCTTTCAGCGCGGACTTGGCCTGGCTGGGCGGGGCTGTGAGATGCGCGCCATTCGTGAGAGGGGTGGGCGTCGGCGTCACGCTGGCGCCTGGCGTGACCTGCCCGGTCACTTGAAGGGATGCGGTAGAAGTGGCCGAAAGGCTGTCAACCGTATTGGTCGCCTGGACGTAATAGGAGCCGCTCGTGGCGCTCGTCGAGATCGTCAGTTGCTGGTGAAACGTCCCATCTCTCCCCGTCGTGATCTCTGCCTGCGCCACCGATGCTGCCTGGCAGCTTGTCTTGCAGGACACCACCGACAGCAGCACCTGCTGCGGTCCGGGCACCCAGTTGTTGCCACTGACCGTCAGAATACTCCCGGCAGTGAGATTGGCGGGCGCGAATGAAACTGTCGCCGGGCTGCTGGCAAGCACGGAAAAAGTAGTATGCGATATGGCGATACCTCTTCCCTGCTGATAACCACAGGCGTAATAAGCTCCCACCTGATTTGCTGCCGCAGGCCACAGAAAACTGGCGCTGAAACTCCCAGAGCCAGTAATCGCAAAACTCCCGGCAGGCACGGCGCCTGAGCAGCTTCTTGCATTTGTAGACAGGCTCAGTTCTACCGTGCCATACGCCTCCCATGAGGAGCCACGTACCGTCACGCGCGTGCCTGGCGGCCCACCGATGAGTCCTTGATAGCTTGGCTTGGTGAAGGCCAACGTTCCGGCAGCGGTGGGCGCGGACACAGCGGCGTGCGCCTGCCCCAGCCCCGCAGCCAGGCACAGGCCCAGCGCCAGCAAGACTGCCCCGGCCAGTCGTCCCGTCCAACCTGCAATGCGTTCAGAGCCTGGCGAGGTCTGGCTCCTTCGGGCAATCGGTACAATGCTCATCTTTGGCGCTCCATTTCTGGCCGCCGGACACACGCACACAACCAGCGCAGCCAGCGTCTCCATTGCAAGTTCACCAGGCGCTCCTGCTCTGCACGAGCGCGCAAACCTCATTCTATATAACGAGCAAAGTATAGCGAATCTGCTTGAAAAGCGCCAGAGGATCAGGACTGGTGTCAGGGCAATGCAACAGTCGCACATGCAGGACGGACGCCAAAACCCAGTCCGCGCAGGCGGACTTCGTGGCCCGCAGGCCCATAGGCGCGGTTTTAACCGCCAGCCCTTCCTGCCAGCCAGACCTGCGCGGTGCGATCTCGGCTGGCCGAAACGCCGCGCGCTCCATCGGGCGACCAGCCCACAGCCTGCACATAATCGCTGTGGCCGCGATACGTCAGCAGGGTCTTCCCCGCGCTGGCGTCCCAGACCTGCGCCGTCAGATCCCACCCGCCAGAAAGCAGCCGCGCGCTGTCTGGCGACCAGGCGATACTATCGACAAAGCTGGTATGCCCCTGATAGGTCAACAGATTGCTGCCCGTCGCCGCGTTCCAGACGCGCGCCGTGTCATCATAGCTGCTGGAGGCGATCCGGCTCCCATCCGGCGACCAGCCCACCGCCAGCACCCCATTGGTATGCCCGCGATACGTCAGCAGCGCGCGGCCCGTCGCGGCATCCCAGACCTGCGCCGTATCATCCACGCTCCCCGACACCAGCCGTTTGCCATCTGGCGACCACGCCACGCCGTTCACAAAGTCGCTGTGGCCGCGATAGGTCACGAGCATCTTGCCGGTGGCAGCATTCCAGACCTGCGCCGTGTGATCGATGCTCGCCGAGGCGATCCTGGTCCCATCCGGCGACCAGGCCACCGCGTTTACCGGCGCCTGATGCCCGCGATAGACCAGCAGATGCCCACCAGTGGTAGCATCCCAGACCTGCGCCGTCCCATCGCCGTTACCACAGGCGATCCGCTGCCCATTGGGCGCCCAGGCCACCGCGCGCACATCCGCCGCGTGCGCCGCATAGCTCAGGGCCGTCTGCCCCGTCGTCGCCTGCCAGACCTGCACCGTGCCATCATCGCTGGCCGAGGCGATCTTGCTCCCATCGGGCGACCACGCCACCGCATTCACCCCCGCCGTATGCCCGCGATAGACCACCAGCGCGCCGCCCGCCGCAGTCGGCGTCGGCGTCGCGCCTGCCGGGGGTGTTTGTATAATCGGCGTCTGGCAGCCAGTCAGCCAGGACAACGCGCCGCCCGCAGCGGCCAGGCCCACCAGACCCAGCAGCGCCGAGCGCCGGGAGATGGCCCCCTGCCGCGCAGCAGGCGCCAGCATTGCAACCGCCGTGCCACAGGTCTCACACGCAGCCGCGCCTGCGGCTCGTGCGCCAGGCGGCACAGGCGTGCCACACCCTCGGCAGCTTGTCTGCATCGGCGTTCGCCTCCATCCTCATAATAGAGGCTATTATACGCCGTTTTTACAAACGGGCAACCCCTCTCAATCCGCTGCGACGCCCTCGCCCTGGCGGGCGCCTGGGCGTACCTCGTTGTCCCAGCGATAGCAGCTATCAGCCCGGCTGATCAGCCAGAAGAGCAGGGGGATGATGAAGAGGAACACGCCCCCGGCAAAGGGAATGAAGAGCGCGCCAAAGAAAAAGCCATCGGAGCCAAAGGCCGACCCCAGATTCCCCCCAACCGTGAAGCCCAGCGCCGGGGCCACCAGCACCACTACCCAGCCTGCCGACCCTATGACCCGCCAGCCCAGGCTGCCATCGGGCGTGCGAGACTTTCGCAGTTGATATTCCAGCAGATGATACAGGCCAAAAGTCAGAAACGGCGCCAGCAGCGCGCCCAGCACCGCGCCAAACGTCCCGCCGGTAAGCTGCGGACCGCTCTCGCTCGCCGCGTTCACCCCCTGCGCCAGCATCCCGCCCAGGATGCCACCCACCGCGCCAATCGCGCAGGCAACCAGCAGACGCAGCGCCCCGCGCAGCGAGAGTGGCATAAAGTCTGGCAACGACTCCGGCCCGCCCAGTGCCCAGGCGCAAAAGAGCGCGCCCAGCGCCCCCATCATGCCCCAGGCCACCATGAACAGCGACATGCTGGCTGCCTCCTTCATCAAAATCACTCTTTATGTGATTATACGCCGCGAGTGACGCCAGGCTCACCAGTTACCAGATTGTAACTCCGGCTAAATCTGAATCACGTTGAACCACAGCCCCACGCAGACCAGAATCACCAGCGCCCAGACGACCACCGGCTCCGCAAAGCTGCCCGCCCGGAAGCGCAGCGCGCGAATCGGCGGAAAGCCCAGATGAAACTCGTTGGGCCAGAAGATCGGAATGCCTTCTTCCGTCAGGCAGTCGCCAAAAAGGTGCAGGATATAGCCCAGCACCAGCGCCAGCCAGAGCGTTTTCGAGTCGGTGATAAAGGTCAATTGCTGGCTGCCCAGGTGGCCCATCAGCAGATGCACCGCCAGTTGTTGCAATCCAAAGCCCAGCGCCGTCCAGATTGCCAGGCCGATCAGGCTGTGCATGATTGTGCGGTGGCCGAAGTGGTGCATAATCTCTTTGCTGACAAAGCCCAGCCGCTTGCCCAGCGTGCTGCGCGCGTTGTCAATATCAGGAGCCAGCCCGCCAATGGCAACCCCGCCATAATAAATCGCCTTGACGACGAGTTCACTTGCCGCTGGCGCGCCACCGCCTAACGTAATCGGCTGGCCGGTGACATGAAAGATGCTATCGACCACCACCCCGCCCGCCAGGGCAACAATGACATGCGAGTGACCTTCCAAAAGCGCATCCCTCCTCCTGCATGGGGCAGGTCGCCCATCGCGCCCGCCAACATCGCTCTCTCCACGCTCATTGTAGGGCTACACGCCTCAGCCGTCAAGCGAGCTGGCGGTTTTAACCGCCAGCCACTGACCAAAACTCCTATACTCGCTGCCAGAGTTGACAACGGAAGCTTTCTTCAGTATACTACGAGCAGGCAGAAACGGTTGACAGCGTGACGCCGCCAGTAAAACCCTGGCGGCGCCACTCCCCCACTCCTGAGTTAACCAGGAGGTGAAGGCTGAGGGCATTGTATCACCTGCCAGCGCGGCTGGCAGCACAGCAGTCCTCGCAGCGGCCATCTCCTGGAAAGGGTTGGGGCGACCGGAAGCCACGCAGGTTCCGAGCGATCAG
>JBJKSJ010000081.1:0-17245 GCA_046704085.1 Ktedonobacterales bacterium
TTGAAACGTTTGTCTCCCCCCAGCGATGCGACCGCACGGAGGTCGCCGCTCCACGCAGCGGGCCGCCTGGAAAGCCGACGCTCCAGGCGGCCCGCGCTCGTCAACACGCAGGCTAGCTCGCCAGGAAGGTCAGCACATCGCGGTTATACTCGTGGGCGCGCTCGACAATGGGGATTTGCCCGGTATTGGGATAGTGGATCAACTTCGCGCCGGGGATGTGCGCGGCCAGATACTTGCCGTTTTCCACCGGCACGAGCGGATCAACCTCTCCGTGTACCACCAGCGTCGGCGCGTGAATCTGTCCCAGCCGATCCGACGCGTTATGCCCCATGCACGCCTGCAACTGGCGCATGTACGCCTCGAAGGGCTGCGGGCGATAGCGGGCCGTTTCCGCAATACGGTCCATCACCTCCGGGTGGCTCGCCGCGTAGCCAGGGGCCATAATCAGTGTATAGGACTGGCGGCCCAGTTCGCCCGGCTCCATCCCCCGGCGATCTTGCCCCAGCATCGCCAGCATCTCCGGCCCTGGCTGCACATGCGTGGGGCCACCGGCAGAGGTGGACGTGAGGACCAGCTTCTCCACCAGTGCTGGATGCCGCAGGGCCACCTCCAGCGAGATAAAGCCGCCCATCGAGATACCCACGATATTGGCGCGCGCGACGCCCAGCGCCTTCAGCACAGCGGCGGCGTCATCGGCCTGATCAGCGGTCGTGTACGCAGCCGTCGCCAGATCGCTATCGCCGGTATCGCGATGGTCCAGCGCAATCGTGCGATATGTCTGCCCAAAGACATCAATCTGCCTGTACCACCCCAGGCGCTTGGAGCCTAGCCCCGTCAGCAGCAAGACCGTGCCTTTGGGGTTGGCCGGGCTGACCTCATCATACGCCAGTTTGCGCCCATCGATGGTCACAAAAGAAGGTGCTTTGACCTCCATCATCGCTCCTGTCTCCTACTCTAACGGCCAATATCGAGTATTCGTCTTAGCCCGCGCAGGCGCGGCCTTCAGCCACCAGCCTCAACGCCCCTGCTTGGGCGCACGCGCGGGCAGCATCGTGCGGCGGATGCTTCCGGGCACATTGGCAGGCGCTTCCAGATCGGCGGTAAGCTGGCCGATGGTTTCGGCAGCCCGCATACTCTCGTCCCCGGCCAGGATACACTGCTGGGCCAGTTCCTGCAAGCCGTTGGCGATCTCCTCGGCGCGCGTAGCGGCAGCGCCCAGCCGTCGCATCACGCGCTCAGCAGGTCGCTCGCCCAGCGGGCCACTCTGCGAGGAGGCCAGAGGCGCGCTCGCGAGCGGCGTGGATGCAGAGACCGCCGGAAGGGCGGGCAGGCTGGGCGCGGTATCGCCAGAGCGCAGCCCGGCCAGACGCTCCAGCATCTGCATCGCGCTCAGTTGCTTCGCGGGCGTCAAGGCAGGCGCGGGCGCCTGCGGCGTAGGAGCGGAAGCCTGCTCATCCGACTCCCCCCGCAGTTCGGGCAGCGCGGCGGTCTCCTGAATGGCACGCGCCAGGCGGCGCGCGACCTCCGCCGCCGTCTGAAGGGTCACTGCCGTCTCGTGCAGGCGCTCGGCCTGACCGCTCAAGTGCGGCGCCAGTTGGCTGCCGCGCTGGCGCAGGCGCTCCATCCGGGCCGAGTCGGCAGTGGGCGCACCGCGCAGCCGTTCTTCCACCGCCTGGCGCTCGGCTTGCAGCCGCTGCTCCAATTCCCGCCGTTCCTTGAGCAACTGGTTCTCGGCAATGTGCAGCGCGGCCTCTGCCGCTGCCACGCGAGCCTCGGCAGCCTGAAGGTTTGCCTGGGATCGCTGGCGTTCGCGTTGAAGCTGCTCCTCGGCGGCCTGCGCCACCTGACGCTCGGCTTGCAGCCGCTGATCCAGCGCCTGGCTCATCCCCTGCGCCGTCTGAAGCTGCGCCTGCGCCTCCTGCTCCAGTTGCTCGCGCTCCTGCTCCAGTTGCTCGCGCTCCTGTTCCAGTTGTTGGCGCTCCTCATAGTGTCCGGCTTCATAGTGCTGGAGGGCGTTTTGCTGATTCAGCAGGCGCGCGCGGATTTGCACAACGCTTGTCACCATCCCCTCCAGTCCGCTGCCATTGACAGCAGGCAGGTCAGGAAGATCAAAGAGTTCGCCCAGCGCCAATCGCCCCAGCGCGTCCGTCAGAATGTGGAGCAGCCGCAGATCGCGGCCCCGCTCGCGGTCGTTGGCCTGCTGCTGAAAGCTCTCCAGGAGGATGTTCAGGCTCTCTGCCAGCGCGGCCAGATCGCGTTCCACCCCCCCCACCCGCGCCTGATAGTCGCCATAGCTAAAGCGCGTCAGCACATCCAGCACATGGCGCAGGCTCTCCTGGCGCGCCCGCGCCAGGACCATCTGGCTGGAGCGAAGCTGATCGACCTGCTGCGCCGCCAGCGCCACGTCCTGCCTCAGCGCCAGGCGCTGCGCCTCCAGCCGACGAATCTCGAACAGCCCGGCCAGGTGGCGCACGCCAATCAGCCCCACCAGCAGACTGGCGCAGACCAGCGCCACCTCCATCTGCGCCGAGGTTGGGGCGGCACTGCTGGCCGCGTGGATCACAATTGCGCCGGCCACCGCGAGGGTCAGCGCAAAGGGCAGCGCCTGCCAGA
The DNA here is from genome assembly GCA_046704085.1 of Ktedonobacterales bacterium. Lineage (GTDB taxonomy): Bacteria > Chloroflexota > Ktedonobacteria > Ktedonobacterales > DATBGS01 > DATBHW01. The sequence continues at coordinate 2,614 of JBJKSJ010000081.1, forward strand.
AGCTGAAGCTAGCCTCCGTCATGCCATCCCCTGCTTCGGCGGATGCGGCACGGGCGCCGCTGCGCAGGCGCGTCATCGCGCCCAGGCCAATACACAGGTAGGCAGCGTTCCAGGCGGCCTGAAGCCAGGAAGTGAGGGGCGCGGGCTGGCCGGGCGTCAGCGCGATGCTGGCAAGGTCGCCCCCGATCAGCAGCAGCATCGCCAGCCCCAGGATCGAGAGCGCGCCATAGAGCGGACTCTGGCGCGCGCCCATCGAGCGCAGCGCAAAGGTCAGCCCGCCCAGCAGCAGCAGATCGCTCACGCAGATGCTCAGTTGCGTCAGCCGGGCCGGAGTCAGCAGGCCATCTGCCGTCTGGGTCAGCGGCAGCAGCACAAAATAGATCACCCCGACCAGCGCCGCGCCGACGATCAGCACGCCATCGAAGAAAGGGCGCAGCCACGCCAGCGCCGCGTCACGCGCAGCGGGCGGCGGGAAGAGCAGAAAGGCCAGGAAGAACCCGATGCTCTGCACAATCAGGGCAATGCTCGCCACCGAGGGATAGCTGTCTACCAGGGCCAGCGCGGGCGTGGGGTTGGCAGATGAGGGGATAAAGCGCACGCCCTGCGCCACCAGAATGCCCAGGCAGGAAATGCCCAGCAGCAGCCACGCGCCGCGTTCGCGCCCGCGCAAAGCCAGGCTCGCCAGCAGGCAGCTTCCCAGCGCAAAGAGGCCGCTAATCATGGGCACGCCCAACAAGACCAGCATGAGATGCGTGCCATCGGAAAAGTTCAGCGCCACCCCCAGAAAGCCTTCGGCCACAACGGCCAGCAGGATCGCCCCCGCCAGGGGCAGCCGACTGGCGGGCGACGCGGGTTCGGGCAGCGCCCCATCGGGCGGCTCCCCTGGCTGAGCAAACGGGTCCGATTGATCAGGATAGGTAGCCACTCCATCACCTCTTCCGGGGCCGCAAACCATCTAACATACGGGCGGTCGTCGCAATTCTACCGGGTAGATGCCCTACCCGTCAAGCCTCTAGTACCAATCTACCAGCAGGCTCTTGTCATCTCCGCCATTCTGTGCTATGGTAATGGAGGTAAGACGAGAAAAAAACAGAACACGCCGCGTCTTCGCGTTGGAAGGAGCGCTGGTTGCTCCTCCGCCTGGCGGCGTAGCAGATTGGCAATGCAGCCTCTTCTCCCGGCTTCTGCTTGAGTGGGCCTGGGTAAGAGGCTGTATTATGTTTCGCGCAGCTCAACCAGGCAAGGAGGCATGCAGCAAAGAAAGGATGGCTCATGAGTCAACAAAAACGCATCGCGCTCGTCGCGCACGACCACAAGAAACAAGACCTCTTAGAATGGGCAACGTATAACCGCCCACTCCTGCTCCAACACGAACTCTACGCCACCGGAGCAACAGGACGCCTCCTGGAGCAAGCCCTGGGAACTTCGATCCACAAACTTCAGAGCGGCCCACTCGGCGGCGACCAGCAGATTGGCGCGAAGATCGCCCAGCAAGAGATCGATGTCTTGATCTTCTTCTGGGATCCCCTTCAGCCGCAGCCGCACGACCCCGATGTCAAGGCGCTTTTGCGCATCGCCGTTGTCTGGAATATTCCCGTCGCCTGCAATCGCGCGACCGCCGATTTCATCATCTCTTCCCCTTTGATCGCCGACTATCACGCGCTGATTCCCGACTATGCCGAGCCGCTGGAATACGCGGAGGCGCTGGCGCTGCCGCTCCGCGAGCCAGACCTGGAGAACCTCCGCGAGGAGGGCTGATGGGGGAAACGCCTGCGCTCACCATGCCCAGACCACCAGAAAAAGGGCTGCTGCGCGCCTTTAGCTCGCTCCGGCATCGCAACTATCGTCTGTACTGGTCTGGTCAGATGATCTCGCTGTTCGGCACCAATATGCAAACCATCGGGCAAGCCTGGCTGGTGCTGACGCTGACCCACAGCGCCTTGCAGCTTGGTCTGGTGGGCGCGCTGCAATTCCTGCCCGTCCTGCTCTTCTCACTCTTCGGCGGAGTCTTTGCCGACCGCTGGCCCAAACGGCGCGTCTTGCTCGTGACCCAATCGGCGGCAATGTTCCAGGCGCTGCTCCTCTGGGCGCTGATCGCCACCAGCATGGTCCAACTCTGGCAGGTCTATGTCCTGGCAATGCTGCTGGGACTGACGACCAGCCTGGACCAGCCGACGCGCTCCGCCTTTGTCGTCGAGCTAGTCGGACGCGAGGACTTGCCCAACGCCGTTGCCCTGAATTCCTCGCTCGTGAATCTGGCGCGCGTGGTTGGGCCTGGCCTGGGGGGCATCATCATTGCCGCCAGCAGCGTGGCCCTGCTCTTTCTGCTCAACGCGCTCAGCTTTCTCGCGGTCCTGGTGGCCCTGGCGCTGATCAAGCGTGACGAACTGCACGCCCAGGCGCCTCAGCGCCCCAACGCGGGCGGGCGGCAGACCACCTGGCAGAGCCTGCGCGAAGGCGTGGCCTACGTCTGGAAAACGCCTGCGGTGTTATTGGTGATCCTCGTGGTGGGCCTGGTGCTGCTCTTCGGCGCGAACTTCAACGTCGTCCTCCCCCTCTTCGCCACCGACGTGCTGCATGTCGGCGCACCAGGCTTTGGTTTTCTCTCTGCCGCGATGGGCGTTGGCGCGCTGCTTTCGGCGCTCTGGCTGGCCTGGAGTCACCAGCAGCCAACCATCCGCCGCGTGCTGCTTGGCACGCTGGTCTTCGCCGGGTTAGAGGCAGTCTTTGCCGTCTCGCGCCTCTATCTCCTCTCCCTGGCGCTGCTCGCGGGCGTTGGCGCTGCGGAGGCCGTCTTTGGCGCGCTCGCCATTACCACCCTGCAAACAGTCGCCCCGGACCACCTGCGCGGGCGCGTCACCAGCGTCTATATCCTCTTCTTCACCGGCAGCATCCCGCTGGGCTACCTGCTTGCTGGCTGGCTCTCCGCGCTCTATGGGGCATCCATCGGCCTGCTCATCTGCGCCCTGCTCTGCCTGCTGGTCGTCGGCGTCGGGTGGCTCTGGCGCAAACCAGCAGAGACCGGGCTTGCCACCGCGCTCAACTGATGCTCACCGCCGCTCCGCTAGAACCTGCCGCACACCGCGAGTGCCTAAAGCTGGCCGCCAATGCCCCGGCTCAGGTGGGTGGCCTCAACCGATTTTACTGACGCTGACGAGCGTCAGTAGATGTTCGACGTTCATGCTGTTGCCGATGTGCGCGATGCGCTCTCCTCGAAAGCGAAAGAGCGTTGAAACGACGATCTGCTGGGGCGGCGTATCAGGGGGCGACCAGGTGAATTGATACCGCGCGGCCAGCCCCCTGGGACGCGCAAAAATCATGATCGCGGAAAAGCGCCCGCCTGGATAATTCCGCCTGATCGCCTCAAGGTGGCGACAGGTCGAGTTCAGTCCCTCAGTCTTCCTGGTGGCGGCAAAGGGAGTGTGAGCGGGCACGGTGTAGGTCAGATCTTCGGTGCAGATCGACGCTATGCCCTCCCAATCCTCGCGGTCGAGTGCCGCAAAAAAGCTCCAGACGATCACTGCCAGGCGCGTTTGCGCTGGGGAGAGTGGCAGGTTGGTAGCTTGCGCCACCAGCGCCAGCAAGTCATCAAGCTCAAAGGGTTCGCGCAGCAGGAAGACAAAGCCCAGGCGGGTAGCCTCCTCTGGCAGTACGTTCTGGGTCGTCAGGAGGCCGACCGGCGTCGGGTGGGCGCGGCGGCGCAGCAAATGCCCCTGGGTGAAGGCATGCGGCGAGCGCCCGATGAAGAGATCGGCCAGCACGAGTTGAAACACCTGTTGATCGAGCAGCCGCGTGGCTTCTTCCAGGTCAGAGGCGGCCTGCACTTCATAGCCCTCTTCCGTGAGGAGTTCGCTCAGCAACTCGCGCAGGCTGTCATCCTGCTCCACAATCAGCAGGCGCGCAGGCGCGCGTGCAGGAGGCATCATAAAGAACCTCCTTCAAGCTCCATGTAGGCTCCAGACTCGGCAACACAGAAGCCGCTGAATGAGGGTGGAACAAAACAACCAGAGCAGGCTTTCTCCTGACATCCTCGCTAACCCAGCCGTTCTCCGCCTTGCTTGGCAGGTGGAAGGAAAGAGAAAATTGTCCTCCTCAAGTATACTTTTTTTGTGGCCTATGTCAAGCCCCTTTGCAGCAATCTGCCGCCGCCCTCAACTAATACTCACGGCCACCACCCCCGTCAGCGTGCCCACCAACACCGTGTTCTGCCAGAGCGTCGGCGTGGAGAAGCGCGAGGTGGCTCCGACGGAGACCTGCGCGCGCACCTCGCCAGTGGCAGCGTTGAGGGCATAGAGCATGCCCGCGAAGGGCGCCAGACTATACACCGTCTGTCCGCCAATGACCGGCGAGCCAGTGATCTGCCCTGGCGCCCGCCAGCCGAGACCCACTTGCGCGTTGGAGGAGAGCGTCAACTGGCGCAGGCCATCGCTGCATGGAATAAACATCGTCTGCCCGCTCACCGCCGCGCCCCCGTAGGCGCTGCACACCGTGAGCGTCTGAAGCTGCCCGCCGACGCCGCCCAGGTGGTTAGCCTGCAACAAATAGCCCTGGCCCGGCTTCCCATCGGCATAGATCAACCCGTTGGGCAGCAGCACCGGCCCCATCGATCCCAGATCGGCGTCTGAGCCGTTATCGCTTGCCCAGCTTGTGGGCGCGAAGCCATCTTCCAACTGGAGCGTAGGCGAAAGCCGCAGAATCGAATCGCTGTGGTCCCAGTCCCCGCTTGTGGCCGCGCCGTTGCCAACGGAGACGTAGAGGTTGCCCTGCGCGTCAATCACCGGCCCCGGCGTCTCCCAGATGCCTGCCTCGCGCGTGCTGGGCACCTGATAGGTGAGCAAGTCGCCCACCCCATCGGTGCGCGAACCAACGACCTGCCCGTGATAGTCGCCGCAGTCGCCATCCAGCCCGCCGAAGGGCACGTAGACATGGTTCCCCAGGAGCGCCAGGGCGCCGCGCTGCTGCTCCACCTGCGGGTCACTGCCTGGCGCGTCCACCAGGCGGCGCACTTTAAGTTGTCCCGTCTGGACATCCAGGCCAAACAGCAGATGCGCCGGACCCGTGATCTCGGCCACCGCGAAGACCAGCCCGGTCTGCGGGTCATAGACCGGCGTGCCCGTAATGCCCAGCGGATCAATATCCCCGCAGGGCAGATCGGCCAGCGGCACAGGCGTGCCCACGTTGGTATGCCAGCGTATCTGCCCGCTCTGCGCGTCCAGCGCGTAGAGCGTATCGTTTTCCGTCGCCACAATCACCGTGCCGCCAATCACCAGCGGCTCGGCATAGACCGCCCCGTCGAGCGACTGCTGCCAGCGGGTCGAGAGGCTTGTTGGGTCCGGCATGCCGGCCACGTAGCCCGTCCGCGCAGGGTTCGCGTGGTACATCGGCCAATCGGCGTCAGTCAGGGGAACAGGCGTCGCTGTGCCTGGCGTCAGCGTGATCGGCGTGATATGCACTGCCTGCGCGGGTGGCACGTCCTTGCCGCAACTGGTCAGGAGGATCAACGCTGCCAACGCGCCGATCCAGGCCAGAGAAATCACAGACGGGCCGCGCTTGTGGTATTGCCAGCGCGAAGCAGCGCCAACGCTTGTGTGAGCCGAGGGCATCAACGTATTGTTTCCTTCTACCATGTTTTGCTAAGAATCATCTTCTTTGTGCTGAGGGACTGGTACTACGAGTCTATAGAAGCCGCAAAAACTGCCAGCCAGTAAAAGTCGATCAGCGCGTAGATGAGAAACCCGACGAGCAAGCCAATGAATCTGGGAGCAGATTTCCCATCCCCATGATCTCCCTTTGAGTTTCTCCACGCGCTGAGTATACACGAGGCCGCCAAAATCTAACATCCCTTTACAGCGCAGTAACACAAGATAACCTCTTCGGCCACGCAGCCATGCTATGCTCCAGGCAAGAGCAATTCAGTCCGCGCTGTCATCGTCTAGCCGCGCTGGTTCATCCAGCGGGCTTGGTTCCGAAAGAAGGCGCCCTATGCGACCTCCATCACATCTCACCTCTGCGCGTCGGGCTTTCCAGCGTCAGGCCGCGCCTGGGAAGCTCTTGACGGCACCACTATTTGCCACCTTTCTGCTTATCCTGGCCGCCTGTGGCGGCAGCACTCAGACGCCCACGCCCACAGCTACCAGCGCGTCACCGCCCACAGCGACGACTGCGCCAACAGCCACCAGCACGCCAACCAGCTATGCGGTCAAGGTGTACTTTTCGCACCATCCCGAAAGCGATAACGACCCGTCAATGGTGATGGCTGTGCAGCGCGTCTCGCCTGACCTGGGGGTCGCTACCTTCGCCCTCAAGCAACTCTTCCAGGGGCCAACCGCCAGCGAGCAGGCGCAGGGCTATTACTCGCCTTTCACTGGGACGCTGGGCGCGACCAACTATTGCACCGATCAGACCAAAGACTTTACGCTCTCGCTCGACCATCGCGGCACAAAAGCGGAGCAGGGCACGGCAACAGTGACGCTCTGCCGAGACGTTGCCATCCCCGGTGATATGGCCGGCTACCGCATGAGCGCCGTGATCACGCAGACCCTGCTGCAATTCTCGAATATGAAGCAGGTGGTCATCCTGAACCGTAATGGCGACTGCTTCAACGATCTGCGCGGCGGCAATTCATGCCTGAATGGGTGAGGGAGCAGATCGTTAATTCTTGCGCGTGAGACCTGTTCCGCCGTCCTGGCTGCTTGCTGAAACCTCATCGGGCCGCGCAGCGCGTGCCGCCTTCTTGGGCAGCGAGACGACCAGCCCGCCCAGGACGGCCAGCAGCCCGCCCATCCCTTGCAGAGGCGTCAGCGTCTCGTGCAGCAAAAGAACCGCCGCCAGCGTGGAAAAGATGGGCACCGTCTGCCCAATGGCCGCCATCTCCCACGCCGGCAGCAGCCGCAGCCCGGCCTGCTGCGCGAGATAGGCCAGGCAAAAGTTGCTGATGCAGTAGCCGAGCAAAATCCACAGGGTGGTCGCTGTGGGCTGCCAGAGCAGCGTCGGCCCGCCGACAAGGAGTTGCGCGGCGAGTATGGGCACAAGCGAGACGGCGCCCACCAGCAGCCGCAGGGCGCTCAGCGTCAGCGGGTCCAGGCGCAATGACAGCCGCTTGGCCGGGATGTAGCTAAAGCCGATACCTACCGCGCCGACCAGGATCAGCAGGTCGCCCAGGCTGCTGCCTCCGGCGCTGCCACGCGCCCCGGCGACGACCACCAGCGCGCCGCCCAGCAGGAGCAGGAGCAGACCCAGGCTCTGACTCCGCCGGAAGCGTTCTGCGAGCAGGACGACGGCAAAGAGCAGCGCCGCCACCCCATTGATTTGCAGCAGCAGCCCTCCTTCGAGCGCGCTGGTCCGCGCAAACCCGGCGACGATCACCAGCAGCGGCAGCGCCGTGCCTGGGCAGGCGAGCAGGAAGACCTGCCCCCACTCCGCCGCCGTCAGCCCGCGCAGCGCGCGCCAGAGCGGCATCCGGGCAAAGGCCAGACACCCGACCAGCAGCAGCCCACCCAGGGTCAGCGATAGAATGGCAACCACCGTCGCATCTATCGCGCTGGAAAGCAGTTTGGCGAGAATCGCCCCCAGGCCAAAGAGCATCGCTGAGATCAGCGCGTAGCTGAGGCCACGCAGGCGCATGAAAAACTCCTCTGCATCGAAAAACAGGCGCGGCGCGTCGTTCCAAATGGCGCTCCTCATCTTAGCATATCCGTTCGCAGTCCATGAACCGCCTGTGGTGGCCCAAAGGCTTCTTTTCCCACGTTCTTTCTGTATCAGGAGCAGCAAGGCGTTTTTTGGCGAGCAACATGCTGTACAATAGGCAGGAGCAACAAGTCTCTGCGAGCGGGATCCGCTCAGCATATCGAAGGAGGCTATCGATGCAGAACCCGCACGCGAGCGCCACCGTCCGTGAAGATGCCATCCGCATCGTTCCACTATACGTGCATGGCGACCTGACAAAACATGTGGCGGATGTCCCCGCCCAGCCCACGCCGCAACTGACCTATCGCAACGGGCCGCTGCTGACCTCGGTCCAGGTCTTCACCGTCTTCTGGGGACCGGCCTGGCAACAATCGCCGCAAAGCGACCTGGCCCAGAGCATCAATCAGTTCTTTGACTACATCCTCACCAGCCCCCTGATCGATCAACTGGCGGAATACAGCGTGCCAGGGCAGACGATTGGGCACGGCGCGCACATCGGCACGACCATCCTCACCACCCCGACCCTGCGCCATTCAGTCTCTGATAGCGCCATTCAGCAGATGCTTCAGCAGGAAACGACCAGCAACGCCGCCTTTCCCAGGCCGACGGCCAACACGCTTTACTTCGTCTATCTGCCGCCGGGCGTCGCCGCAGTGCAGGGCGGTGGCTCCTCGTGCAAGGTCTTCTGTGGCTATCACAACGACCTCAACGGCCAGCTTTTCTACGCCGTCATGCCCTATCCCAACTGCGCGGGCTGCCTGGGCGGCCTCGCCTCGCTGGCCGCGCTGACCTCCACCAGTACGCACGAACTCTGCGAGGCCATCACGGACCCGATTCCCGGCCAGGGCTGGTACGACGACACCAACGGCGAGATCGGCGACATCTGCGCCTGGAAGACGAAACAGCTTGGAAACTACACCGTCCAGCTTGAATGGTCCAACAAAGCCAATAGCTGCGTCTAAGGGCGTTCTGTACCGCTGGCGACTCGTCGGCAGGGGCAGGGGGTCTGGCCCGCAAGCGAACCCTCACCCAAGGATGAAACCGTCAAGCACGCGAGTGGCTGCGCGATGGCCGCAAATCTGCTATGCTCATGGGGCTGGCAATCGTGATTCGTCTCGTGCTGGAGAACTGATGAGCATTCTATCCAGCGCGCTGCGCAAAGCGTGGCGCGTTACCAACAACCTGGAGATCGCCAGAGGCGTGCAGGTGCGCCTCTGGCCTGTGCTGCTGGGCCTCGCTGTCGTCCTGTTCCCTTTCGATTGGCTCGCCAATGTCTGGCCCGCCTATGCCAGCCTCTTCGATGTCGTCTTTGCCACCCCGCTCTCGCACGAGATCGGCCACGCGACCATGTTCTTCCTCATCAGCCTGCTCGCGCTGCTCTCCGTTCCGGCGCTGAGCCAGCGCCCGGCCCTCTACTTCGGCCTGCTGCTCCTCGTCGCTGTCGGCCAGGAAGCCATCCAGGCGCTCGCCAAACAACAACTGCCGACGATCTACGATGGCCGCGACCTGCTGATGGACCTGACCGGCATTGTCATTGCCTATCTGGTCGCCCTCGCCTGGCGCTGGCTCTCCTCCAGGAAAATCACCCCTGCCTAAGATGGCTTGAGCAATGCTCCTGGCTTATCTGGCTCAGCGACCTATGCCGGGAGCATCGTTTCTCCGTTTCATCCACGCGGGAAAGATGCTACGCCTGGAGCAAAGCATTGGCGCCGCAGCCTATCCGAGCGAAGGAGGACAAGTGATGATAACCCTGCTGGCGTAGCTGGCGACTTCGAGGTCATAGCACGGGACCGTCGGATCAAAACCCACGCTTTGCAGCCGCGTGTTGTTGCCCACCCCGCTGAAGGTTTGCTCGTCGAAGACCAATTCGGAGACCCAGCCCTTGAGGTGGACTCGTGCGGGGACGCCTGCTGGGCGGCGCACGGTGATCTCTGGCGCGCCCCCCATGATCCGTATGGGAACCACACCAGAGGGAGTGGGCAGATCCAAACGAACCTGACCAAATCCCCCCTTGACCTCCAACCCGGCGAGATCGATGCTGCCCAGTTCGGCGACCACCTCCGCTGCTCCGCCCTGGATCACGATCTGCCAGGGGATGGCGACGCTGAGCGCGACCTCCGCTGCACCCTGCTTCCCGCCCAGACCCAACAAACGGCGTGGATAGCGCATGGTGACGCTCCCCTCCTTCACTTTTACATCCGGTATCGGTCCCTCGAAGCGGGCCTGGTACAGCGCGGCTCTTCCCTCATCCGCGCGCACGGTCAGCCGCGCGATTCCGCAGGAGACGACGAGCCGACCGCGCTCCAGATCACCCAGGGGAGCAGAGAAGCTCCCCTCCTCGCCCGCTGGCGCCTCTTGCGCCCGGACCAGTTCCTGCCTGGACCGCGCGTTGCTGTGTTTGAGAAACTCCAGCAGGAAGGCGAGTTGTTTCTCGTCATAGTGCGACGCCACCTCCTCCCACGCCGAAAGCGCGGCATCCAGGATCGAGCGCACTTTGCGCAGGTCTTCCTGGCCTCCCGCGAGCCGGACGATGACCTTGCGACCATCGCGCTTGTCGCGCTCCCGGCGGACGAGCCTGGCCCCCTCCAATCGGTCGAGTATCCTGGTGATCGCCCCGCTGGTCAGCCCCGTGAGTTCGGCAAGCTGACCAGCGGACATTTCCCCGGTGAGATCCAGCAGATCCAGAACCTGCATATCCGTGACCGCTATCCCGCTCTGAGCCGCCGCCGCCCGGAAGATAGAGGCGCCCAGTCCAGTGAACTGCCGCATCTCCCGCGCAACTGCCGCGTGGATCTCCGCCTGTGTTTCCTGAACACCTCTTGACAATTTCTGTCCCTCCGCTTATAGTCTATTTAGCTTACATTATCAGATAGTTTTTCATAATTCTACTGATACTGTAAGCTAAATGCTTTTTCATTTTCACTGATCATCTCAATGAATAATCGCAGTATAGCACAGACAGGGTCAGGTGTAATGTTTTGACATCCTCCAGATGAAAGGAACACTGAAGGAAAGATGCAAGCAGCAAGACGGATACTACCTACCGATACCGTGGTAGACGTGCAGGGACTCCGGATGCGCTACGGCCACACGGTCGTCTTAGATGGGGCCGATTTGACGCTGCGACGCGGGGAAGTGCTGGTCCTGCTTGGCCCCAATGGGGCCGGGAAGACGACCACCATTGAAATCTTAGAAGGCTTTCGTGGCCGTTCTGCCGGAAGCGTGAGCGTGCTTGGCACGGACCCGGCAGTGGGGGATGAAGCCTGGCGGGCACGTGTGGGGATCGTGTTGCAGTCGTGGCGTGATCACGCCGGGTGGCAAGTGCGAAGCCTGCTGCACCACCTGGGCGGCTACTATGCCCCCTACTCCACCGAGGAGCGGAAGCGTCCCTATGACACGGATGCCCTGCTGGAACTGGTGGGCCTCCAAAGCCAGGCACGCCAGAAAGTGCGTGACCTCTCAGGCGGGCAGCGGCGCAGACTGGATGTTGCCATCGGCCTGGTGGGCAATCCCGAACTGCTCTTTCTGGACGAGCCGACGGCGGGGTTTGATCCAGAGGCCCGACACGGGTTTCATGCCGTGATCCACCGGCTTTCCGAGCGGGAGGGCACGACGATTTTACTGACCACGCATGACCTGGACGAAGCTGAGAAATTGAGCGATCGCATTCTGATTCTAGCGGGCGGCAAGATTGTCGCCAACGGCAGTGCCGCCCAACTGACTAAAGACCTGTCCAATCAAAGCGAGGTCATCTGGACCCAGGATGGAAAGCCTCATCGTCAGAACACCAGTGATGCCACCGCCTTTACCAGACAACTCCTCGCGCAGTCACCCGATGGAATTGGCGACCTGGAAATTCGGCGGGCAAGCCTGGAAGACACCTACATGCGCATTGTGCAAGCGCACGAGCAACTACGGAACCAAAAAGCGGAGGGCAAGCGATGAACCCGACGATCAATGCGGTGCGCCTGGGGATGGCTCGTGGATGGATCGAGTTTCAGATCCTCTACCTCAACCCACAAGGACTGCTCTCGACAGTGATTCTTGCCATCCTGTTCGTGGGGGTCTTGTGGTTTGAGCGGACCACCACCATTGCAGGCGTTTCTTTAGCCCTGCTCACGCTGCCAGGGCTGTTGGGTATATACATCGCCAACGAAGGTCTGAGCGATGTGGCAAAACTCCTATCCTATGACCGAGAGGATGGAACGTTACTGCGCGCCAAGGCAATTCCTCAAGGAATGCTTGGATACCTGATTGCGCGCGTGGTAGTGAGCTTTCTTTCCATCATCCTGAATCTGGCGCTGGTCTTCGTCCTGAGCCTCTTCGTGGTGCCAGGACTGACCACTCTCGATGGGGGGCGTCTGCTCACCCTGGTGTGGATAGTAGTGCTGGGGTTACTCGCCACCGCCCCGCTGGGGGCCATCATTGGATCCCTGGTGAAAAGTTCAAGGGCTGGTTTTAGTCTCACATTTTTTCCGCTGGCGGCCCTGGTGGCTATATCGGGCATCTTTTATCCCATCAGCGCCCTTCCTGCCTGGGTGCAATGGATTGCCCAGGTGTTTCCGGTCTACTGGTTAGGGCTGGGGCTGCGTTCGGTGTTTTCCCCGGCAGCCGCCGCGTTGGAACTTGGCGGATCGTTTCGACCCCTGGCAATCTTTCTGGCCCTGACTGCCTGGGCTGCGGTCGGTTTGCTGCTGGCGCCGCCCGTGTTAGGCCACATGGCCCGCCGTACTTCGGGCAGTGAAATGGAGGCCGGAAAACACCGCTCGATGCGGGGGGTGGGGTAATGCCGAGTAACGAAAAGAGGCGTGGGCGCCGCCTGGTGAATCGGCAAAAGGACTGCCGCTAGAACATCGATCAAGCAGTCGTGTGTTCGTCTCAGCCCGCGCAGGCGGGCTTGGTGGCGCGGGTTTACCCGCCAGGCTCCCGGCGTTGGCGATGACTTGACCGACGTGCTAGAGCCGCGCCAGCACGTCGGCCAGCCACTCGCGGTCGGCCCGCAGGTGAATCAGGATATGCTCCAGCGTCAGGTCCACGCCGATGCCATGCTCGTGGCGCGGCGCCTGCTCGTGCGCGCTGATCAGGTCGTCCAGGCGCTGCAACCGCTGGCTGAGCAGATCGATCACCTCGGCGCGCGGCAAAGCATCCAGAAACATCAGCCCCACGTCGCCCGGAAAGTTCATCCGCTCGCGCCGCGCCAGATTCTCGCGCAGCAGGTCTTGAAAGAGCAGTTCGCCCGCGACAGTCAGGCTGTAAACCTTGCGCGGCGGGCGCTTGCCCTCCTGCTCGCTGTGAACCTGCACATAGCCCAGCTTGCTCAGCCGCTCCAGAATGGCGTAGGCCGTCGGCTTCTTCATCTCCGTCAGATGGCCCAGGTTGCGCTCGATAAACTCGTTCAGTTGATAGCCGTGCTGGCTCTGCACCTTGAGCAGCCCCAGGAGCAGCAGTTCCTGTTCATCCATCGGCTCAGCCCCTTTCATCTTCCTCCGCACTCCTTCCTGGCTTTAATCAAGCTTGACTACCTTCTCATGCGTTGTTATAATCTGAGGGTGATTAGTCAGATATGACTATATCAGGTTCATTGCCTGGAGTCAAGAGGCTGGCAACTGATGACGTTTCTTTTTCAATCCGGCCACGTCCTGGCCTGCGCAGGCAGGCTTCGTGGCGTAGCCTCCAGGCGCGGATGTATCCGCCAGCCACGCTGCCCCAATGGCCCAACGAAAAGGGAACACGTCATGAACCGTCCGATGAAGGAGCAAACAGCATGCGACGCGCGGCCCGGTCGCCACTCTTTTTGATGGCGCTGACCGTTTTTATTGATTTCGTCGGCTTTGGGCTGGTCATTCCCCTGCTGCCCTTCTGGGCGGAGCGCCTGGGCGCCAGTCCGGTGGGCGTCGGGCTGGTCCTCACCGCCTATGCCCTGGCGCAGTTTCTCTTTACGCCCCTGCTGGGCGCGCTTTCGGACCGCTACGGGCGGCGGCCCATCATCCTGGCCTCGCTGCTGATCGAGGCGCTGGGCTTTGCGCTCACCGCCCTCTCCGGTTCGCTGGCAATGCTGCTGGTGGCGCGCTTCGTCGGCGGCATGGGCGCGTCGAATATTGGCTCGGCGCAGGCGGTGGTCGCCGATGTGACGCCGCCGGAGGGCCGGGCGCGCGGCATGGGCCTGATCGGCGCGGCTATCGGGCTGGGCTTTGTCGTCGGCCCGGCGCTGGGCGGCGCGCTGGCCCCGCTGGGTCTCACCGTCCCCTTCTGGGCATCGCTGGGCGTGGCCCTGGCAAACGCGCTGCTGGTCCTGGCCTTCCTGCCAGAGACGCGCAGGCGGGCGCCCCACCCCGGCCAGGAAGTCCCTGCGGGACTGGCGCGGCAGAGCCAGCGAACAGAGGGTCAGGGAGAGAGCCGCCTCGGCTGGGCGGCGATGCTGACCGGCTGGAGGCAGACGCTGCGTCATCCGGCCATTGCGCGCCTGGTGGCGATCAACCTGCTCTTCACGCTGGCCTTCACCGGCATGGAAACGGTCTTCCCACTCTTTTCGCAGCATACCTTCGGCTGGACAGCCCAGCAGAATGGGTATATCTTTACGTATGTCGGTGTGGTCATCGTGATCATGCAGGGCGGACTGATTGGCCGTCTGGTCAAACGCTTGGGCGAGCGCGCGCTCTTGATTGCTGGCCTGGGGATGCTGACAGTTGGGCTGGCGCTGCTGCCGCTCAGCACGCATCTGGCCGTGCTGCTGGTGGCGCTGGGCATCTTGAGCGCGGGCGACGGCGCGGCAACGCCGACGGCTTCGGCGCTGCTCTCCTTCGCCAGCCCACCCGACGCGCAGGGCCAGACGCAGGGCGTGGCGCAGGGCGTGGGCAGCCTGGGCCGGGTCATCGCGCCGCTGGTGGCGGGGAGCCTCTTCACGGTTGCCCCTGGCGTGCCCTTCATCGTAGGCGCGGCGCTGATG
>JBJKSJ010000082.1:0-9342 GCA_046704085.1 Ktedonobacterales bacterium
CACCTCCCCCAGGCGTCTGCGCTCGGCGCCAAGCGAGCCAGCAATATGGGGCGTCAGCGTTACATTCGGCAAGGTGTAGAGCGGTGAACCGGGCGGCGGCGGTTCTGGCTCTGTGACATCTAAAACGGCATACAGGTCGGGACGCTCTGCCAGAACAGCAATCAACTCCCCTTGCCGTACCAGCGCCCCACGAGCGGTATTGATGAATGTTGCGCCTGGCGGCATCGTCGCCAGAAGCGCGCCCGTTATCATGCCCGTTGTCTCAGGCAGGAGCGGCGCGTGCAGCGTCACCACCTGGGCTTCATGAAAAAGGTCTTCAAGCGAGCGCAGAGAAACACCCAGCGCGGCAGCCGCAGCAGGAGTGACAACAGGGTCATAGGCGATAACCGACACCTCAAAGGGGCGCAGCCGCTCGCGCACCAATCGGCCCACCATCCCCAGCGCGATGATGCCCACCGTCGCGCCATGGACCCCTGGAACATTGGTCCGGGGAGGAAAGCGCTGCTCACGACGCGTTTGCTCAGCCAGACGCCACCCATACTTGAGCGAAAAAAGGATCGTTGCCAGCGTGTATTCCGCAACCGGGATCGCATTGGCCGCTTGTGCGCTCGTTACGAGAATGCCACGCTCCCAGAGGGCATCCGTGGCAAAGCCGCGAATCGAGCCAGCGCCGTAAAAGACGGCGCGCAAGCGGGGGGCAGCAGCCAGAAATGCCGCGTCCATCAGCGGCGCGCCCCAGCCGGAAAAAAGCACTTCCACCTCGCGCAAGACTTCCTGATGCGCCACGATCTCCTCTGCAGTCTGCAGCGGCGCAACGATCTCAACCAGTTCAGCAATAGCTGCGCGCTCCGCTGGGCCATAAATTTCGTCACAGGCGCTCTGACGCAAAACAAACAGACCCTTCAATCGCGGCATAGCCATGTTCCTCTCTTTGTAGTAGACGCCCGCTGATTGCGTAAACACCTGTTGATAGCTTGCGCTCCTGAACGGCAAGATGCTGGAGTGACCGATACGCACTGCCAGCGCTAGACATACTCCAGGTAGCGGCGCCGCATGAGATGCAGCACCTCATCGCCTGGCAAATCCCAGATGCTGCGATTGAAAATTTCTACTTCAATGGGACCGGCGTATCCGGCTGCCTCCACCGCCAGACGCAAACGGCGCAGGTCAATCACCCCGTCGCCCATCATGCCTCGTCCTAACAGGTGGTCAGGTGGCGGGACAAGCCAGTCGGAGACATGAAAGCCGAGGATATGCCCAGCCGCGCGCGCAATCTGGTCGAAGACATCTGGATCCCACCAGACGTGATAGGCATCAATGACGACCCCAAGCCTATCTGACTGAAAGTGCTGGATGAGACGGTTTGCCTCGGCCAGCGTCACAATCACCGAGCGATCTCCGGCGAACATCGGATGCAGAGGCTCAATTCCCAGCTTCACTCCACAGACCTGCGCATCAGGAATCAGACAGGCAAGCGCCTCTTCGACCATGCCACGTGCCGCCGCGATGTCACGATCAGGCGCTGGACCACATACGAGTACTAGCACCTGGGCGCCTAATTCAGCCGCGTCTTCAAGCGCGCGGCGGTTATCCTCGATACGCGCCTGTCGTTCAGCCTTGCTGGCGGCTGGAAACCAACCACCACGACAGAGGCTTGAAATCTGAAGGCCAGCCTCACGCACCAGCCGCGCACTTTCGCGCACATCTGTCTCCGCCACTTTTTCGCGCCAGAGTCCAATCGTCGGTATACCGGCGCGCGCGCAGCCTTCGACTGCTTCGCGCACGCTCCAGCGCTGCGTGGTGCTTTGATTGAGGCTGAGCCGTGTAAGTGCGGGGGATTCGCTCATAGCTGCTCCTCCTGGCAAGACAACGCTAGACAACTCCAACAGCAGCAAGCACGGCACGCATGCGTTCTGTCGCCAGTTCAGGATCGCGCAGCAGGCCAGCCTGATCGGCAAGCATGAAGAGTTTCGCCAGATGGGCCACTGATCGAGCGCTCTCTAACCCACCAACCATGCGAAAATGCGATTGATGTCCATTCAGGTAGGCCAGAAAGACGATGCCTGTTTTGTAGTAGTAGGTTGGTGGTTGAAAGATATGGCGCGATAAGGGCAGGGTCGGCGCAAGGATCCTCTTATACTCGGCCACATCACCCGCATCCAGCGCGTGCAGCGCCGCTGAGGCGGCTGGCGCGATAGCGTCGAAGATGCCGAGCAGCGCGTGGCTATGGCCCTGCTCATCACCCAGAATCAGGCGCGCATAATTGAGGTCATCGCCGGTATACATGCGCACCCCTTGCGGCAGACGACGACGCATCATGACCTCGCGCTCCTCGTCAAGCAAGGAGAGCTTAATGCCGTCAATGTTCGCCGCGTGCTGCTGGATAATGGCAAGGCACACGTCCATGGCGGCATCCAGGTCCTGGTGTCCCCAATAGCCAGAGAGCGCAGGATCGAACATCTCGCCAAGCCAGTGCAAAATCACTGGGCGCGACACCTGGGAAAGGACGCGATCATAGACACGCACATACGCATCAGGGGTTTGGGCACAGGCGGCCAACGCACGGCTTGCCATCAGGATAATGTGCCCTCCCTCTCCTTCGATAAAATGGCACTGCTCCTCATAGGCAGCCTCAACATCATCAAGTGTATGGGAAACGGTGGGATCAAGTTGGTCCGTACCAGCGCCACAGGCAATCCCCACTTGCCCCATTGCGTGAGCTTCAGCCAGAGAACGGTGAATAAGCTCTTTGGTCTGCTCCCAATCAAGGCCCATCCCGCGCTGGGCGGTGTCCATTGCCTCGGCAACCGACAGGCCCAGCGACCAGAGATAGCGTCGGTATGCCAGAGTTGCATCCCAATCAAGCTGCGCCTTCGAATTCGACTGGTAGCGTGGATCACTGACAACGTGCCCAGCCGCATAGGCAACACGGCTTTGAAATGGACTGGAAGCACTATGAAACGTCGCGGGCGGACCAGGCGTGTAGGCTATGTTTGTTCCGTCGGAACGCGGCAGGAGGAGTGGGCGGGTCATGGCGTCACCTCTGAATGCGAGAGAACCTCGGCAGGAGCTAGCGCTGGTACATCGACCCAACGCCGCTCTCTCCATGATTGCAAGCCAGCCTCGGCCAGTTGAACTCCTCTTGCGCCTGCTGCCAGATCCCAGGGGAAAGGCTCATCACACACCACATGTTTGAGAAAACGTTCCCATTGTGCTTTGAAGCCGTTGTCAAACTCCTGATTATCCGGCACCTCCATCCAGCCAGCCTGGAAATCCAGGAGATTGGGAATGTCCGGGTTCCAGATGGCCCTTGGCGTATTGACACGACTCTGCACCTTACATGCACGCAGCCCGGCAACAGCGCTGCCGTGTGTCCCATCCACCTGCAAGCTGAAGAGTTCATCGCGGTAGACACGCGCACACCAGGAAGAGTTGATCTGGGCGATAATTCCGTTCTCTAATTCAAAGGTAGTGTACGCGGCGTCATCTGCCGTGCAGGTATACGACTCCCCACGCTCGTCTGTGCGCTCCCGGATATGAATAGCGCCCAGGCAGGACACAGCGTGGATACGACCAAAGAGGTTGCTCAGCACATACTCCCAATGGCAGAGCATGTCACTGATGATGCCGCCAGCTTCTTCCCGTTTATAGTTCCAGGAAGGGCGTTGAGATGACTGCCAATCTCCCTCAAAAACCCAGTAGCCAAATTCCCCACGAACCGACAGAATACGTCCGAAAAAGCCGCTGGCAATTACCCGCTGCAATTTTTGCAAACCGGGCAGAAAAAGCTTGTCCTGTACCACGCCGGTTTTGACGCCCGCCACTCGTGCCTGCTGCACAAGCTCAAGCGCTGTTGCGGTATCAGTCGCCACCGGTTTCTCACAATAGATATGCTTGCCCGCTGTGAGGGCAGCCCGAATCCCCTCAGCCCTCCGCCCGGTGATCTGAGCGTCAAAATAGATTTCATCCTGTGGGTTTGCCAGACATTGTTCGAGATTGATGCTCCAACGCTCAAGGTGATGAGCCTGTGCCAGCGCAGAGAGCTTGGCTTCATCGCGGCCAACTAAGATGGGATCAGGCATCAGCACATCTCCACCAGGCAGGGCTATCCCTCCCTGCTGGCGAATTGCCAGGATGGAACGGATGAGATGCTGATTGCTGCCCATGCGCCCGGTGACGCCGTTCATGATGATACCGACAGTGCGTACTGCCACAACGCCTCCTCTTCCTAAAAAGAAAACGTTTTCTTTTTTGAGAGTATACCAGGCATTTTGCTTGATGTCAACCCTGCTGTTGATTTTTCATGATGAGAGGAAAATACTGGCATTAGCATTGACAAGGGAGCGGGGAAGCTGTTAAAATCAAAAGAAATCATTTTCTTTTGTCCAGGTGAGCAGAGGAGTGTATGGCCGAGCAGCCTTCGATTATCGATGTCGCCGAGCGCGCTGGGGTTTCCGTTGCCACGGCCAGCCGGGTAATGAGCAATGCTTCTTACTCTGTTCGGGAAGCGACCCGCCAAAAAGTGCTGAGCGCGGCTGCTGAACTTGGCTACACGCCGAACTCTTTGGCCCGCAATTTCCGCACGCAACGAAGCAAGCTCCTGGCCGTCCTGGTTGGCGATAATGCTGATCCATACTTTGCTGAGGTCACTCGCGGGGTGGAGGAGGTTGCTAACGAGCAGGGCTATCTCACCATCGTCTGTAACACCGATCGTAACCCGCACAAAGAACTCCACTACTTGCGCACGTTACGAGACTATCGGGTCGATGGCATCCTCTTCGCTGGAGGCGGTCTGCAAGCGCCAGGCTATCCTGAGCAGCTCGAGCTGCTGATCAAGGAGATAACCAAACGGGGGATAGCTATGGTGGCCCTGGCCCAGCATGCGCTGCCTCTTCCATCGGTCCAGCCAGATAACTTTGGCGGAGCACGGATCATGACGCAGAAGTTGATTGAACTGAGCCATCGTCGAATCGCATTCATCACTGGGCCATCAAACTTGATCGTAGCCAATTTGCGTTTGCAGGGCTTTATGGCAGCTATGATCGAAGCTGGCATCCCCATTGAACCACCATTGATCCTGGTAGGCAATTTCGATAAGCGTGGTGGGGAACAAGCAGCGCAGAGCATTGCCCAGATGCCAGAAGATGCTCGTCCGACTGCCGTCTTCGCTGCCAACGACGAAACGGCATTGGGCGTCCTGCATAAGCTGACACAGTTAGCCTGGCATGTGCCGAACGACATCTCGGTGTGCGGCTTTGGCGACATCCCTATGTCTCAGATCGTCACCCCTGCACTAACCACGATGCAGATTGGGTTACGCCAACTCGGGCGGGCAGGCGCGCAAAAATTGTTCGCCTTGTTGCGTCATGAGCCGATTTCCATGCTTGAGACAATACCGACGACCCTCATTGAGCGGGATACAACCGCACCTCCAGCCAGACCCTTCGGGTGAGGTTTTAGTTACGCACTCTATCCTCTCACGAATGGCGCAATGAAATGAGCAACAGCGCCCATCACCAGTGGTCGGCGGCCAAGGCCAGATATAAAAAAAGGGAGTTTACGCAATGACAGATGAGATCGAGGCCCAATCCGCACTCCAACACCTCATCGAGGATGATGCTGTCGGCCAGCTGCGGCGATGTGAAGGTCGTATGGCAGTGTTAGGCAGTGAAGACGGGGTACTCAAGCTGGATTGGGTCGAGGGTATAGCTCGCCTGCTCGCCAATCCATCCAAGCTGGAGCAGATAGAAGCCGAGGCGCGAGACATCTGGCAGCGCGGCATCCGCCACATCATCTGGGCTGGGATGGGTGGCTCAGTCCTCACGGTACAGGTCATGCGCGCGCTCGGCTTCTGTGGTAGACGCGATGACCCAGCATCCCCCAATCAGCCCGAAGCCTCCATTGCCCTCTATCCGCTGGATAGCACAGACCCGGCGGCGCTCAACGACATTGTCCGCGAGATTGCGTTGGCAAAGCATCTGGCGCTGCCAGGGTCGGCAGCCGACGCATCCTCCCAATCTGCCTTCCTCCACGCGCTCTTGAACGATGTGATGATGGTGGGCGTTGCCATGGGGATGACGTCTGAAGAGCCGATCACGCATCTTGAATGGTTCACCGATCTGGTACAGCAGGCCAGGTTACGTCCGGCTGACCACCTGCTGGTGATGGCCCTTCCCGGCTCCTATCTTGATCGCTTTGCCCACGAGCAGCACGCCCCGACCCTTCCATTACAGCCAGAGGGGGGAACTGGCACCGGTGGACGGATGAGCGCCCCAAGCACGCGCGTCTTTCTCCTGCCTGCGGCCCTCTATCTTACCCGTCGCTCCAATATACCTTGTCAACTGCGGTCTGTGTTGCAAGACGCCTGGAACGAATATAACATGGACCTGGCGGCTTCCAACCCGGCGGCGCATCCCTTTGTCCAGTTGGCAGCCGCCCTGAGTACTGCCACCCGCGATGGAGCCTGCCGCCTGCTCCTGGGGATGCCTGAGGGCTGGCAAAGTTTCACCGCTTGGATAGAACAATTGCTGGAGGAGAGCCTGGGGAAAGGGGGCAAAGGGGTCGTGACCTTTGACCATCAACAACTGAATACGGCTGCTCCTTTTTATCGGCAGGAAGGCACGCTGCGTGTCCTGGTCGTGACGGAAAAGACTCCAGCGGCGCAAGAGCACTTCCTCCTCTTTCAGCCCTCCCTGGCATGGGAAGACCCGCAGCGCCGATTAGCAGCGCTGGCTGCAAGTTTTCTGGGCTGGCAGTTAAGCATGGCGCTTTACGGCTATTTGCAGCAGATCACGTTTGCAGGCCAACCAGCTGTCGAGAACTACAAGACACGGGCGCGCACTTTACGAACGCAGCATAATCCCTTGCGGGCAGTGTCCCTTTGGCAGCCAGCGGCACAAGCGGGCATCCTGACACTTCTGGCTCCGCCAGAAGCCGCTGTTCAGGAGGCTTCCCAACAGAACAACTTCCCACAAAGTGGCGCAGAAATCGCTGAACAAGAGCCAGCCTTGTCTCGCCTGGCAGGGGTATTTGCCAAGACAGTACGCCGCGTTGTTTCAGAAGCGGGTACGCCGTGTTCTTCACAAGAAAGCTTTCTGAGTTATCTAGATGTAACCGTCAACGGCAAAGCGCCAGCGTCCATACTGGAGGCAATTGCCAGGCAGGCGCATACTCTTGGGAACAGGGGTCTAGGCATTCCGGTGAAGGTACGGATAGCTCCTGCCGCTTATCATTCTACCGAACAAAGTGAGATGGATGGGCCACCCGGCTTGATCAGCCTGCGACTGGTAGCGCGAGACTCAGAACTCTGCCTGTTTGGAAGCTATCCCTCTACCTTTCTCCATGCCCAGGCAGTGAGTACCTGGCAGGCAATGCTAGAAAAGAGCCGCTTGTGCTTTTTACTGGTCATTGATGGATCTCTGGCCGATGCAGCGGAACCTCTTTCGACCTTCTTTTCTCAGGTGTATCGATGGTTCGTCCTGACACCACTTTGACCCAAGAGGTTTTCTAGTATTACAACGAGATTTTACCAGCGAAGCCTCTCTAGGCGAGCCAGGATCCGTTTGCGATGCGACCGATAGGCCGTACGCTTGCGTCGTTGCTGGTAGGCAATCAGATCCAAGACGGCGGGCAGGTCCAGCACTGGCTGCGGCAGCCCTGCCTGCAACACGAGCCGTACCTGAGCCACGCTGAGCGGGAGATGCGTCTGGGGGTCCAGTGTTGGCAGCTCAGCGGGAGCGGGCAACGGAGCGGTCGTCGTCGGGCGCAGGAGCCCCCTCTCTCTGGCTCAGGCGCTGTTGCCACCGAACCAGGAAGTGATGTGCCAAGAAGACGAGCGTCATGTGATGGTGCCAGCCGCGCCAGAACCGCAGTTCATAGTGGTCCATGCCTAGTTCGCCCTTGCCTTCCGCAAAGCACGTCTCAATGGGCCAGCGCATGCCGCTCACGCGTACGAAGTTCGAAAGCGGTGTCCCAAGAGGGGCGTTGCTGAGGTAGAACTTCCATTCGGGTTCCTCCGATGGGCCACTGACCTTGCGCCGGATCACCACCCAGACCTCTGGGCCTGGCAGGCGATTACGCGGCAGCACGGCGCGCAGCAGGAGGAAATCGGCGACCAGCGGGCCTTTGTGCCCCTCAAGCAGCCGAAACCGCTGCCAGGCGGAAGCGGGCCACCCTTGGGCCAGATCCTCCACCGGGACTTTGCTTGGGCTGGAGGGATGCAGTCGCTCGCGTTGGGGAGCAGGGCCTTTGCGTGAGCGGGTCTGCGGTGGGACCCAGCTGCTGGGGCGCTGCCGTGGCGTCTGCCCATCGGGTTCGAGCACGGGCCAGACCTTGGTGTCCGTGGGACCTCAGCCAGGTACCACAATCCCGCCCCGGCCAGGCGTTCCAGGAAGGCGGGCGAGTCGCCATAGCCCTCGTCGCACACGACCCACTGGGCGGTGAGCCGCTGCGAGCTCATGATCTTCTCAACCAGCTCGGCTGCCAAGTCGTGCCTGGTCTGAAAGGATAGGGCAGCAGGAATCCGACAGGCGCGCCACATGGGCTGGTGGTCCTCATCGAACCAGGCTTCGGGCAGATAGAGACGCCGGTCCAGGAAGGTGGCGCCTTTCCGGCTGGCATAGCCCAGAAAGACCCCCGCCTGGCAATTATCCTTCTTGCCGGTGTGCCCGCACCACTGAGGAGCAACGCCTACGGAGTGGGATCCGTGTTTGGGAAACTCCGAGCCATCAATGATGAACACGCCCTCCTCGTCAAAGAGCGTCTCCTTCACCAGGCGCTGATGCTCGGCCAGGATCGCCTCATCGTCCCACTGGCCCTCACCGACAAACTGTTGCAAGGCCCGCACCTGCCGCTCGGCGTGTGGCCCTGCCCCCAGCAGGCGCAGGGCCATGGCCTCAACATTCTTGCGCGGCACGTCGGCCGTGAGCAAGCCGCGAAGGTAGAGCGCCGCCCAGTCGCGTTGCTCACGGCGCTGGAAGAGCGGGGCGACGTGCTGCTGATAGCTGACGAGTTCCTCGGCCAAGGTGCTCACTTCCGCCGCGCAGAGTTCACGGACGGGCGACAGGCCCTGCGCAGGCGGCAGGTCGGCGGTTACATCGATCAGGGCAGGCATAAGGGCACACCTCCGGACAGGTATTTCCCTTCACTATACCCCAAAGTCTCGTTGTAATACTAGAACAGCACATGGAAGGCTCCGCCGCCACTCCCTCCGCAGCATCTTCGACGCGCTTTTTTATCTCCTGCGTACAGGCTGCCCCTGGCGCTACCTGCCGAGCAATTTTCCTCCCTGGCAAACGGTGTATTATCATTTCAGGCAATTCTGTCGCACGGGTCTCTGGACGC
>JBJKSJ010000083.1:0-2829 GCA_046704085.1 Ktedonobacterales bacterium
CCGCCGGAGCCGCGCGCCAGACCCACCACGCTGGGCCGCCCGGCGACTGGCTCATCCAGCGTCACCTCGAAGCCCGCCGCCGCAAGCCAATCGGCCACGAAGCGCGCGATGGCCGCCTCGCCCGCGCCGCCAGGGACCAGATCAGGATTGATCGAATCGATAGCCACAAGCTGGCTCACCAGCCCCGCAACCGCCTGTTCCATTGCGCCTCCTTCTTTTCCCATACCTGCAATCGGTAATAAATAGTTGAACGGGCCTGCCCAAACAGCACGACAAGCACGCGCGCAGCGGGCTAGCCGCGCCTCTGGCAGAGAAAGATCATCAGGCGACTCGTGGCGGTCAGCGGCCCCTCCTGCCAATCCCCGTAACAGGCGTGGATCGCGAACCCATTGTAGAAGAGCAAGGCTTCCATCTCCTGGGGATAGACATAGCGCAGCGCCGTGCGCGTCGTCTTCTCCTCACGTCGCCCGTCTGGATGGAGCCACTCTTCATGGAAGGTGTAATGCTGAATCTGGCTGAGGGGGTCATATGTTTGCTCTTCGGTACTCACTTGCTGCCTGCCATCCGGCAGGGTATAGTGCTGCGGCTCTGAGTAGCGGGCTTGCAGGAGATTGCGCGGGGAGGGATTGCGGGTGCAAAAGAGAAAACAGCCCTCTGGAGCCAGATGTTCTCGGACACGCGCCAGCAGCGCCTCCTGA
This sequence comes from Ktedonobacterales bacterium, assembly GCA_046704085.1. GTDB lineage: Bacteria > Chloroflexota > Ktedonobacteria > Ktedonobacterales > DATBGS01 > DATBHW01. The sequence goes on from JBJKSJ010000083.1 coordinate 699, forward strand.
TCCGCTCTGGTCAGAAAGTGTTGAAAGGCATTGCCCAGCATGTATATGAAAGGAAACTGTTGGTGGAGGTGGAACGCGCGCGCGTCGGCCACCACCCACTCAATCGAGATGCCCTGCGCCGCCGCCTTCTGGGAAGCCCAGGCGATCATCTCTGGCACAATATCCACCCCCGTGACCTGATAGCCGAGCCTGGCGAGATAAATGGACATGGTTCCGGTTCCACACGCCAGGTCCAGCAGCGGCCCGCCTAGCTTCCGCGCCCACTGCTCGGTCAGGGGCTGGTCCTCATCGTAGCCCGCATCAACCGCATCATAGGCTTGCGGGTCTCGATACCCTTCCAGATACTCATCCAGCATCGTTGTTCCTTTCGCGCGTTCATGGATGCCCCAACCCCATGACGCGCTTTCTTGCTTCCCAGAGAGCGGCGCGGCAGAGAGTCCGAGGAGACATGAGTGGAGACCGGCGCCCTGTTCAGTATATACTGCGTGAGAGACCACCTCAAGCCAACCGCGCGGAGATCGGTGGCGCTCCCTGTATCCCCGGCTTCCAGCCGGACCGTCCTGGCGCGGGGTGCGGGGCCACCACGAACCCTGGAGGCAGCCAATGGAAAGCGATAACCTGACAACGACCTGGCGGCTGGCCGCAGAACGACTCGACGCCAGTGGCATCCCCTGGCTCGTCTGGGCGGGCGCGGCAGCCACCTGCTACGGCGTGACGCGCCCGATCACCGATATTGACCTCTTCCTGCAAAGCGAGGAAACAGATCGTATCCTGGCGCTCTTCCCCGAAGGCCAGCCCAAGCCAGCGCGCCCCTCGCCGCAGGAACACGCGCTGGACCTTGGCCCGCTGGAGATCTGGTGGGGCACGCTGGCGCTCAAGGGCGGCAAGCGCTCCTATCCCGTCGCCTTCGACGACGCCATGCGGGCGCGCAGCACGCGCCATCCCCTGCTGGGCGTCGCCGCGCCGATCATGGCGGCGGAAGACGTGCTGGTCTGCAAGGCCATCCTGCAACGCGGACCGGAGCGCGGCAAGCACGACCTGGAAGACATCCAGGCCATCATCCAGACGCAGGGCGCGCGCCTGGACCTTGCCTATACGAAAGCGCGCGCCCGCGCCTGCGACGCCCTGCCCCGCGTCGCCCCCTGCCTCCAACGCCTCGGCCTCGCCCTCTAAGTCCCTTTGTACCCCCGGCTTCCAGCCGGGCCGTCCTGGCGCGGGGCGATGTTACCATCCAAGCATCCACCCGTTTTATTTGCAAGACCGCCACAGAAGTGGCGCTAGCCACGACCTTCGACCTCTCGAACCCCTTTTGTGACGATAGAAATCCTGTCTCAATCCAGCCACCTCCAGGGAGCATCCGCTCAGCGCATGCGCTCTGCGCCTCGCGTTCCCCTGTGGCTGGTCGGGGCAGGCACATCAGAGGTTCACCCGGAGCCGCGATTGGTCGGCTCTGGGAGCAGGCCCGACAATGGGCCGTCTGCTTCAGGAGGTCGCAGCATGGTTCGTCTCCGTCGTCTTGATCGTCTCTGGCGTCGTCTCCTCCTCCGTCTGCTCCCCGCGCTGCTTGTCGCGGCTGGCATCGCGCAGGGCGCGCTCGTCCCAGCCACCGCGCAGGCCAGCACCGCGCATCCCAGCGCGAAATCCAGCCCGGCGCTTTCCACTCAGGCGCCCCCCAGCGCCACCAGCGTCCCGATCCTCTTGCTGCACGGTCTGGAAGGGTTTAATCAAGCGAACTGCGATAATAGCAATGTCAGCTATAATCGTTGGGGCGGTTTTCTGCAAGTCAATAACGCCAGCCCTTCTTTCGCTGGCCTCCACTGGAACCCTAGCCTGATTCATATGTTGGGCTATTTCGATGGGGATGCTCCCAACACTGGGAACAATACTTCAGCAACTTGCGAGACTATTGATTACCCAACCTCAACGGATAAGTACGATGACGCCCATTGTGGAAATTACTATAATGGCTCGCTGACCATTGGGGGACAAACCCTGACGCCCTTTGCGCGGGATGGCACGAATAACGAGGATATTCGCCATATCGCCTGCCGGTTTTACTGGTATATCTACGACAACTACACTTCAAAGGGTCTGTACGTCCACATTCTGGCCCACAGCATGGGCGGGATCA
>JBJKSJ010000084.1:0-16256 GCA_046704085.1 Ktedonobacterales bacterium
ACCTGCGCCGCAGGCATCCCCCGTCGGCTGGGCATTGCCCGCGACAATGTGGAGGAGCTGCGCGCCAAACTCCAGGCAGCGCAGGAGGCTGATCTGATCATTACATCGGGCGGCGTTTCGGTTGGCGATTATGATCTGGTCAAGGATATTATGCGTGAACAAGGGGTGATTGATTTCTGGAGGGTAAACCTGAGGCCAGGGAAACCGCTGGCCTTTGGGCGACTCGGTGGGACACCGCTATTAGGGCTTCCAGGAAATCCGGTATCGGCAGCCGTTACCTTTGAACTCTTTGCCCGGCCAGTCTTGCGCAAGATGCAGGGCTTTGCGCACACGCAGCGCCCGGTGGTGCAGGCGCGGCTGCTTGAGGACTTTGCGGATACTGGCAATCGCCGACATTATGTGCGCGCGCGTGTGCAATGGCGCGACGGCGCCTTTGTAGCGACGACCACCGGCCCGCAGGGGTCGCATATTTTGACCTCGATGTTGGGAGCCAATGCGCTGCTGGTTATCCCGGAAAACAGCCCACCGTTGCCCGCAGGCACACTGGTGCAGGCGATGCTGCTGGTGGAAGGATTGGAAGGCGCTTGAGAAGCCGATCCGCGGTGGCCCAGGAAGCGATCTAGCGTAGTGGTTGCTGGCGATTTCGGTCGTAGCCATTCACCGCCAGAGTTGGGCTGGAGAGGCCCGGAGAAACAATCGGGCGCGGACGACTGGAGCGCATGGGCGGGTCTTCCTCTGCCTGGTCTCTGGCTGCGCCAGCCGGTTTGGCTGCCGTGTCACGTTGAAGGCCACTCACGTCCAGCACGCCTGCTGAGAGTAGCTCGGAGGCCAGGTGCAAGGCGCCAGATTGCGAGAGTTGGAGCATCTGGCAGGCTTCCCAGAGGGGTGTCTTGCCGTTGATGGTTGTCAGAAAGCGCCATTGATCAGGGGTAATTTGAACTTTCTCATTGACGCCTGGCGCCTCTTCGGCAAAGCCCAGGATCAGATCAAGCGTTATCGCCACGCGCGCGGCTGAGACACGCTGCCGTCGCTGGGCGAGATGATGCAGGGCTTCTTCCAGGACGACGCTGATGGGCACGGGAACGACCATGCGGCCCGGCAGAGGCATCTTGCCCTCTTCAAAATGAAAGTCACCATCGTTCCAACTGAGCGCCACAACCAGCAGCTCAACAGCATCATCAGCGACCCAATCGCGCAGATCTTTGGAAGAGAGGTAGTCACATTGGAGCAAGGCACGCGCAAGATCGACCTCGCTGGTAATGGGTTTTTCTTGATAGAGGGCACGCACATAGCCAAGCTGCTGAGGGGTCACAAGGCGGGCGTTGATCAGGCGCTCGCTAAATGATTGGCCGACGCCGCTGCGCTGAACGCAGAGAATCTGGCCCGCATTGAGATGGAGTTCCGCCGAGAGATTGCCATGCTGAATGACCAATAAGCCAGCGCCCCGTTGTTCATCGATCAGGCGCAGAACATCCTCCAGGTTCATCTGCCGAAGCGTGCCTGTGAGGGTCATGGTTACTCCTCTCTTTGGCGCCAATATGGCTCGGCCAGGCGGCTACACACGCGAAGGCACAAGACGCGGCCATGCACAAGGCTTGAAGCGCCTGTTTGCTGGCGGAGGGACTGGGATTCGAACCCAGGGAGGCTTGCACCTCTGCGGTTTTCAAGACCGCCGCATTCGACCGCTCTGCCATCCCTCCTCACCAGAGAAGAATAGCATTGGGTTGGCTCTATGTCAAGGGTACACAAAATGCCCCAAAATGCGAGTAAAGTTGCAGGCCACGCGGCGCTGTGTTATACTTCAGGGCACGGGGGCTTTGCCCCCGCTTATTACGCACGCTCCCTAACCATCGGGTTCCTGACCGCTGATAGTTCGTCTTTCCTCCGCTGGTTGGCATGCACTCCATGCCAGGCTCTACAACGGGTGGATCGCCAAACCCTCTCGGCAGAAGCTACCTTAGGGATTCCCCAACGGGAAACAGGGAGTGGAGGTTACTAAGGAGGCCCGTCGTTGGCAAATATCGTTTCCATGAAACAGCTTTTAGAGGCTGGCGTCCACTTTGGGCATCAGACGCGCCGCTGGAATCCAAAGATGAAACCTTTCATCTTTGCGGAGCGCAATGGTATTCATATCATTGATCTCCAGCAGACTGTGAGCCGCCTGAATGAAGCCTACAAATTTGTCCAAACCCTGGCTGGCGAAGGGGAGAGCATCCTCTTTGTGGGCACCAAAAAGCAGGCGCAGGAAGCAGTTGAGCAAGAAGCGCAGCGCTGCGGCATGTTTTACGTGAATCAGCGTTGGCTCGGTGGCATGCTCACCAATTTCCAAACCATTCAAACACGCATCCGCTACCTGAAAGACCTGCAAGCCCGCAAAGAGCGGGGTGAATTTGAGCGCCTGCCGAAGAAAGAAGCCCAGCACCTCGAAGAGCAAATGAATCGCCTGGAGCGGACGCTGGGTGGCATCAAAGACATGCGCCGACTTCCAGCCGCGCTCTTTGTCGTCGATACCCGAAAAGAACACACTGCTGTGCTAGAGGCCCGCCGTCTGGAGATTCCGGTGATCGCCCTGGCAGATACCAACTGCGATCCAGATGAGATGGATTATCCCATTCCAGCGAACGATGATGCTATTCGCGCAGTACGCTTGCTCTGTACTAAAATTGCCGATGCCGCGCTGGAAGGCCGCCGTCAACTCGAGGCTCAGCAGAAAGATCAAGAGCCAGCCGCAGAAGAAGAGTCGGCGGCGCCAGAGCTTTTGGAAGAACAGCGTGTGGTCACGCCTGCAACCCCGGCTCCAGAGCCAGAATTAGTTTCCGAGGAGGCTCTCTAAACCCATCCAGGGTATTTTGAGTAGGGTGCCCGACCTCGTCCGCTCCTGGGCTGATGGAAAGGCGCCCTCTCTTTGTGGCAATACCCAGCAGTGCTGCTGGGAAATATTTTGGGGCATGATACTTTTGTCTGCCCCACATCGTTTCATGTTCAGAACGCCCCCACAATCCACAGATGAGCTGGCTTGAGTGGGGGAAGAGGAGTGCGAAGAGGCATGGAATATACCGTCAAAGATATTCAGCGGCTGCGGGAGACAACCGGCGCAGGGCCGCTGGATTGTAAAAAGGCATTGGCAGACGCCCAGAGCTTTGAAGATGCCATCCAGGCATTGGAGGAGAAGGGCAAGAAACGCGCTGAGAAGATCGCAGGCCAGGAGCGCGAAACCCGCCAGGGCTATATCGCTGCGTATACCCATTTCGCCGGAAATCTGGGGGCGCTGCTCGAACTCAATTGCAGCACCGATTTCGTCTCGCGCAATGAGGAGTTCCGCACTCTCGGCAACGAACTGGCCCTTCAGGTTGCGGCGCTAGACCCCAAGTATATTACGCTGGAAGAGATACCTGCCGAGGTCGCTGAAGGGAAGACACGCAAGGAACTGGAGGCGATGGCGCTGATGACGCAGCCCTGGTTCAAAGATGAGAAGGTCAAGATCGCTGATCTGGTAAATGATCTGATTCGCAAGACTGGCGAAAACATTGTCGTTCGTCGCTTTGCGCGCTTCAAGCTAGGCGAATAAGCGCATGGCAGGAGCGGAACACAGCAGGAAAGCCTCGTGTTCTACTCCTGCTCCTGCGGAGGAACTATGGCCGAAAGAGAACCGGCCTTTCAGCGTATCTTGTTGAAGCTTAGCGGAGAGGCGCTGATGGGTGATCAAGGCTACGGCATTGATCCAGTCGTGGTGCAGCGCATTGCCACCGAGATTCAGCGAGTTCAGGCGCTGGAAGTCGAGATCGCTATTGTTGTTGGCGGGGGCAATATCTGGCGCGGCCAAAGCGCCGCCCATCGTGGTATGGACCGTGCCACTGCCGACTATATGGGCATGCTCGCCACCGTCATCAACGCCCTGGCGCTGCAAGATGCCCTGGAACAGATCGGATTAATTACACGGGTACAGACCGGCATCGAGATGCCATCTGTCGCCGAGCCGTTCATCCGACGCCGCGCCACCCGCCATCTCGAAAAGGGCCGAGTTGTCATCCTGGCCGCAGGAACCGGCAACCCCTACTTTACAACGGATACGGCGGCAGCCCTACGCGCGGTGGAACTTCATTGCCAGGTTTTACTGAAAGCGACCAAAGTAGATGGCGTCTATGACACCGATCCGATGCGCAACCCGAACGCGCACCGATTTACCACGCTCAACTATATGCAAGCGCTCAATATGGGCGTGCAGGTGATGGATAGCACAGCTATCTCGCTGTGCAAAGACAACCACCTGCCAATCATCGTTTTTAACCTGAACAAGCCAGGCAGCATTGAAGCCATTATCGCTGGCGAACATCGCGGAACCCTGGTAGGTGATCCCGAATCGCCGATTCAGTGGTAGAGCAGTCAGTCGATCATCACCGCTGCTGGGATGATCTGAAGGAGAGCGAAACGCTGCCCAGGGCAGAGAAAGATTCACGACCCCAGTCCAATACCACTAGAAGGAGAGGCGCCCATGCCCGCAGATCTTTTCAGCGATGTTGAACACCGGATGAAAATGGCTGTCGAGGCGCTGCAACGCGAGCTTGCAACGGTGCGTACTGGCCGTGCCAGCCCTTCCCTGGTCGAAGGATTGAAAGTTGATTACTATGGCACTCCGACGCCATTGAATCAACTTGCCACTATCCACGCCATAGACTCACGAACTCTGACTATTCAGCCCTGGGAGCGTAGAATGCTGGGTGATATAGAAAGAGCGATCTTGAAATCCGATCTGGGGCTGAATCCCACGAATGACGGTCAGGTGATCCGCCTCCTGATCCCTCCTTTGACCGAAGAGCGCCGCCGAGAGATGGTCAAGACGGTCCATAAAAGGGTAGATGAGGGCAAGGTAGCCGTGCGCAATTGTCGGCGCGATGCGCATGATCGCCTGCGCACCCAGGAAAAGCAAAAAGAAATTTCTGAGGATGAGTTGAAGCGAGGCACTGACCGTCTTCAGAAGCTCACTGATCGCTATATTGATGAGATGGATAAAGTCGGCCACGCGAAAGAGACTGAAATTATGGAGGTCTAAAGCGCAGGCAGGAGGATCGTTGCAAGCACATGGCACTGGCAATTTCAAAACTCTTCGATTTTCTTGGTCCTCGGAATGGGGCCAACAAACATCTGCCTAAAGAGCAGACAACCTCCTCACAGCGGCTGGTGACACCCCAACATGTTGCTATCATCATGGATGGTAACGGACGCTGGGCAACGAAACGTCATTTGCCACGCTCGTTCGGCCACAAAGCTGGGGTCGATGCGCTGCGCCGCGTCGTCGAGTGCGCCACCGACGAGCATGTCTCCATGCTCAGCGTCTACGCTTTCTCCACCGAGAACTGGGAACGGCCTCAGGACGAGGTGAGCGGCTTGATGCGTCTTGTCTGGGAAGTTCTCCAGTCCGATGTGGATCGGCTCAATCGGAATGGCGTGCGCCTGCGCCATATCGGTCGCTTAGAAGGTCTTGCCCCTGACCTTCAGCAAGCCATCCTGCGCGCTATCGAGATCACCAGGCAGAATACCAAGCTGCACTTCAACGTCTGCTTTAACTATGGAGGGCGAACAGAGCTGGTTGATGCGGTACGTAAGATCGTTGCCGATGGCCTGCCACCTGAGCTAATCACCGAAGAGGTCATCAGCAACTACCTCTACACCAAAGACCTGCCCGATCCTGATCTGGTCATCCGCACTGCCAGTGAAATGCGCCTGAGCAACTTCTTAATCTGGCAGGCGGCCTATAGCGAATATTTTGCTACCGAGACCCTCTGGCCCGACTTCACCCGTGAAGACTTCTTGGATGCCCTCAACGCTTATAGCCAGCGCCAGCGCCGTTTCGGCAAGGTGTCGCCAGCCGCAGAACAGGAACCAGTCGCCTTAGGGCAATCGGGCAACGTCCACTGAGCAGCATCTGCCAGGCGCTGGTTTCAGGACAACTATCTTGACCACTCACGAGGCAAAAGTGATGAGGCAGTCAATTCCTCCGCCACCAGTGGAAACACCCGATCCGAACGCTGCCAATCGCCAATGGTGGCGCTCGCTGCTATTGCGGGTATTGACAGCTATCGTCGGCATCCCCATCATCCTGGTTCTCCTCTGGTTTGGCGGCTGGGTTCTCTTTGCGGGTCTGGTACTCATCATTGGGCTGGCGTCCTATGAGCTGCACCGCATGCTCACTGGCGAGGGCATGCACCCTCTCAGTCTTTTCAGCCTTGCGCTCAGCCTCGTTTTTTTGGTCGCAGCGATCTTGCCTGCCTGGCGCACACCCCTGGTTGAAGGGGGCATCAGCATCATACTGCTCCTGACCTTCACCTGGCTCATCGTGATACGCAAAACACTGGATGGCTCGCTCGTCGATTGGGCGCTGACAATGGCCGTGCCATTCTATATCGGCTGGCCGCTCAGTTTTTTTCTGCGCCTGCGCGGCAGTCAGATCGGTCCTGGCGTCGGCTTCTGGTGGGTGCTAGTGGTCCTGGTTGGCGTCTGGGCATTCGATACGTTTGCCTTCTTTACAGGGAGATTCCTGGGGCGGCACAAACTAGCGACGCTGGTCAGTCCTAGCAAAACCTGGGAGGGCGTAATCGGTGGTATTATTGGCGGTATTGGCGTTACCTTGCTAACCAGCATACCGCTGCATATTCCCTTCTACCATGCCATTGCCCTGGGGCTGCTCATCAGCGTATTCGGGCAGATCGGTGATCTGGCGGAATCGCTCATCAAACGCCAGACCCACGTCAAGGACAGCAGCCATTTGATTCCTGGGCATGGAGGCATTCTTGACCGCATCGACAGCCAACTCTTCGCGGTGATTGTCGTCTATCTCTATGTTTCCTGGGCGTTTCCCCAGATGCTTTCCTGAGCGGGACCCGTGTTCCGGGATACTTTGCCGCATCTGGCAATCAAGCGTGTTGCACAGCAGCCCTGTGCTATAATTTTAACAGGACACCATCTCCTTAAGCGCGGCGATCATCGACCTGAATCGTCAGCAAGAAAGAGCGAGGATCAAGGATACTATCAATGACGCTGCAACGGCCAGCTTCTTCATCAGCGACGGAGGACACCCTGGCGAAGCCAGCTTTTCCCAGGCGAATTGCCGTCCTTGGGAGTACAGGGTCCATTGGGCGGCAGACGTTGGATGTCGTGCGCAGCTTCCCTGAGCATTTCACGGTTGTGGCCCTGGCAGCCCGCAATAATGTCGAGTTGCTGGCCGAGCAGGTCAAGGAGTTTCATCCGGTCCTGGTTGCCTGTACTCCCCATACCTCCGATGGCGCGGCCCTGGTCAGGCAACACCTTCCACAAGCGCTTCGCGGTGTTGAGGGGCTAGAAGCAGTTGCTACCTACGACGATGTTGATATGCTCGTAGCAGCAACCTCTGGGCTGATCGGCCTGCGCCCAACGCTGGCAGCAATACGCGCAGGGAAAACCATCGCTCTCGCCAATAAAGAGACCCTGGTAATGGCAGGCCATCTCGTCGCAGCCAGCGCCGAGGCGGCAGGCGTGGACATCCTGCCAGTAGATAGCGAACACAGCGCCATCTGGCAATGCCTGCGCGGCGAATCACGCGCAGAAGTCGCCAAACTGATCGTCACCGCATCTGGTGGCCCGTTCAGAAACACTCCTCTGGAGCAACTACGCCAGGTGACAATCAGCGAAGCACTGGCGCATCCCACCTGGCGCATGGGGCCAAAGATCACGATTGACTCTGCAACCCTGATGAACAAGGGGCTAGAAGTGATGGAAGCGCGCTGGCTCTTCGACATCCCGTATGACCAGATAGAGGTCGTCATTCATCCACAGAGCATCATTCATTCAATGGTTGAGTATGTAGATGGCTCGATTAAAATGCAGGCGAGCCTGCCCTCCATGCACCTGCCGATTCAGATTGCGCTCGGCGCCCCTTATCGACTGAACAACGCTGGAGTTGGTCTGGTGCGACCATTGAGTTGGCCGGAGGTCGGCGTCTTGCATTTTGAGGCGCTGGACCCGCAGCGGTTCCCTTGCTTTCGGCTTGCCCGCGAGGCAGCCATGCGCGGCGGCAGCTACCCATCTGTGCTGGTGGGGGCTGATGAAGAGGCCGTTGCGCTCTTTCTGGATGGGCAAATCTCTTTCCCACAGATTGCTGAACTGATTGAGCGCGTCTTAGAGCGTCATACCCCCATTGCTAATCCTGATCTTGATGAGATTCTGAGCGTGTGTGCCTGGGCACAGCGGACATGCCGTGAATTGGTGGTCGGCACTGATTTGGGAGTGAAATAATGAGTGGTTGGTATCTCTTAGCCGCAATTCCGGTCTTTGGCCTGCTCGTCTTTGTTCACGAGTTAGGGCACTTCCTGACTGCCAAATGGTCCGGCATCCGCGTTGAAGAGTTTGGCTTTGGCTTTCCGCCGCGCATCTTTGGTATCCAACGAGGCGAAACTATCTACTCGCTCAACTGGATTCCTCTGGGCGGCTTTGTGCGCATGCCTGGGGAGAACGGCGAAACCACTGACGATGCAGGCAATTATGACCCCGGCAGCTTCGCCGCAAAACCAGCCTGGCGCCGCGCTATTGTCCTGGTAGCTGGCGTCACCATGAACGTGATCCTGGCGTTTCTCCTCTTTGGCCTGGCTTACGCCAGCGGTGAGAGCGGCTACAGCCCGATCATTCAGTCGGTGTGCGCTAGCTCTCCCGCTGCCCAGGCGGGCATTCAGCCTGGCGATAAAATTGTCAGCGTGGATGGGCAAGACACCGTTCTGGAGACAGAAGTTGTCCAGTTCGTCCAGAATGACATTAACGCCGCGCCGAAAGGCGCCAGCAGCGTCCCGGTGCGGGTGGTCTTCCAGGATGCGCAGGGCAATACCCAAACCAGCATCATTAACGCCAGAACGGGCGACTTGAGCAACACCGCCTGTACAAATGCTCAGGGTGCTACGATAAAGGATGCTCAGGGCCATGCTATTACGGGGCAGGGACCGTTAGGGATTGTCTTTGGCAATACGGCAGTTGCGACACGTCACTATCCCATCATCCAAATCCCTGGCCTGGCCGTTCAACAAGCTGGCGTTATGCTCGGCGGATTTGTTCAACTTATTCGCAGCCTGGTGGACGGCGCCTTCAATATTCATCAAGTGGCCGGACCTGTTGGCATTGTCAACTTTACCGGCGAGGCTGCCAGTCTTATCCCGCAGCTTGGGTGGTTCCCCATACTCAACCTGACGGCGTTTCTGAGTCTGAATCTTGCAATCGTTAATATCTTGCCCTTCCCTGCCCTGGATGGCGGTCGCCTGGCGCTGCTTGGTCTGGAAGTAGTTCGACGCGGCAAGCGGCTCAATCCACGCCACGAAGGACTCATCCATCTGGTAGGGATGGCGGTATTGCTTTTGCTTGTAGTGATTATTACCTGGAATGATATTGGCGCCTTGATTAGCCAGCGATAAGCTTCTGGAAGGGCCAGGGGGCAAGACTGAACGCCTCTGGGCCAGCAGAGAGTAATAAGGAGTTGCTTGAATGCGGCGTAAAACTCGGCAAATTCATGTGGGAAACGTCCCCATCGGCGGCGATGCCCCCATTGCCGTTCAATCAATGACCACAACCTATACCCGCGACGTAGAGAGTACCGTAGCGCAGATTCATCGCCTCCAGGATGTCGGCTGCGAACTTGTGCGCGTGGCCGTCCCTGAAAAGTCTGACGCTGCCGCACTTGGCGAGATCAAGCGCCGTATCTCTCTGCCCTTGATCGCAGATATTCACTATAACCATCATCTGGCCCTGGAGGCGATTGCGCAGGGCGTTGATTGCATCCGCATCAATCCTGGCAATCTGGTCGGCGGGCGCGACTCGTTCCGCGAGGTACTGGAGGCATGCAAAGCGCACGGCATTGCCATGCGCATCGGCGTCAACTCCGGCTCCATTGATGCCCTCGATCAACGCGGCCAGGAGATGAAGCGCATCCAGGTGCGCCTGCGCGATGATGGCGTGCTGGAGCGCACCGACCCGGCTGAGCAGCGTCGCCAGGAGCGCGAGCAGCTCGCCGGGCGGATGGTCGAGAAAGCCCTGGAGTACGCAAGCTGGTGCGAAGAGGAAGGCTACCACGAGTTCAAAATCTCGCTCAAATCCTCCAACGTGCTAACTGCCGTAGAAGCCTACCGCCGCATCGCCGCGCGTTGTGACTATCCGCTGCACCTGGGCATTACCGAAGCAGGCACCCTGGTGACTGGCGCGGTCAAGTCTGCCGTCGGCCTGGGCCTCTTGCTGGCCGAGGGCATCGGCGATACTATTCGTGTCTCGCTGACCGCCGAGCCGGAAGAAGAAATCCCGGTGGCCTATGAGATTCTGCGCTCCCTCGACCTGCGCCAGCGCGGCGTCACATTCGTTTCTTGTCCTTCCTGTGGGCGAGTCGAGATCGATCTGCTGGAGATCGCCAACGAGGTCGAACGGCGGCTGTCGAAAGTGCAGACCCCCATCCATGTGGCCGTCATGGGCTGCGTTGTCAATGGCCCAGGCGAATCCCGCGATGCTGATGTCGGCCTGGCTGGTGGTCGCGGGCGCGGCGTCATCTTCCGTAAGGGAGAAGTCGTCAAAACCGTACCCGAAGGCGAGTTTCTGGATGCCGTGCTGCAAGAAGTTGCTAGCCTGCTCCCAGAACAGGAAGCAAAGCTCATCTATCCTGGCGCCGGGCAGCTTGGCCCCGTCAGCAGCGGGCGCACGCGCGCAACGGGAATTGGCGGCAAGCAGCTTCCAGTGCTTCAGTAACGAGAAACTCATCACACATTGAGACCATCCAGAGCAGCATGACCTGGCTGCTGCTCTGGACGGTTCTTTTTGCCCCGCGCTGATGCGCTGTGACCACATGCTCTCTGATACACACCTTCACCGCTCCTCTCCTGACCAGGCTAGGATAGAAGTACTGCCCAGCTTTTCAATAGCGACCAGCCGCCAAGAGACATGGTATCTTATCAGAGGATAAACGCTCCAGGGGACAGCCCAAAAGCATCGGCGGAGGAGCAGGAGAGAAACAGGCCATTACAGGCTCACAAGGCAGGCAATCCGGGCAGAAAGCCTTACCTCGCTGGAGGAGGGAACAGTGCCAATGGCGCGCAGCATGCTGCAATCCTTAAAAAGCTCATGGCAAATCACCCGCCATCGGCGCAGTTTTGTTCTGGCAACTGGCCTCACCCTCCTGGCGGTGGCGCTCTCATGCTGCCTGGGCGCGCGCCAAATCGCCAATTCGGTAGGACTCGATCAGCCCTCCTATCAGCCAGGAGCCGGAACCGATCAGCAGGCCATACGGACGTTAATCGATCATGTCTGTAATCTCCCCTCAGACGCGCCCGACACCCCTTGCACCAGCGGGATACGCGCAGCGATCTTCTACGCCTTCAGCCTCAGCCAGTCCGACATTGATCAGCAGGTACAGCAGGGGAAGCCACCCTTTGCCGCGCTGCACATCTACGCACTCAACTGCGCAGACTGGCAAAATATTATGGCGCGCGCGGTGGCCTCATTGGGCGCGCTAGCGCAGAAACGAACGATTACGGGGGATCAATCGGATGAAGTCGTCGCCTGGCTTCAGGATCGCCAGGATGGCGCCTGCGCTTTTGTCTCCAGCGCGGGGGATGTGCCATTGACGCCGACCCCATCTCCTTTACCCTCTGGGTCCAGCCACTCGTGCCCACCAGTCCCCGGCCGCGAAGATACCGATGTCGAGGCGCGCCTGCTGGACGTCGTCAACCAGGCGCGCGCTAGCGCGGGCGTCGCTGCGCTCAGCATTGATCCCCTCATTCACGGCGAGGCGCTGGTACACAGTGAGGATATGACCTGTTATGGAATGAGTCATTTCGTCCCGCCTGGCACAACGCCAGCATCCCGCATGGCGGCAGCAGGCGTCAAATTCACCTGGCAAGGGGAGAACATCGGCTGGTCAGGCATTGGCAGCGACTGGCAAAAAGTGATGTGGCTCTTCAACAGTATGATGGCTGAACAGCCACCCAACGATGGGCACCGTAAAAACATCTTGAATGCGCATTTCAGCCGCACGGGCATTGGCATTTACGTAGAAAATGCCTCCGGGCGTCTCTGGCTCACCGAAGATTTCGCGGGCTGAGGTCATCCCTCCGCCTGCGCTCTTCCTGGCTCGCGCTCTCCCACACGCCCTTTCCGGCCTTTACAGCCACTCAGCGCCGCGCTATACTATAGCTGTGCTGTTTGCTCAGTCTTTCTCATTCTGGCGCATATGCCTAAAAGTCTGGACCCACCGATGCAAGCCTCAGATCTCTCCTACGTCTATTGCCCTGGTTGTGGCTATATCGCCCCAGCAACAGCCCGCTTTTGTGTGAAGTGTGGCGCATCTGTTTTCGGCGCCCCACCGGCCAGCCTCCCGACTTCAGCCCCTGACGCGAGCGGGCTATCGGTACAGGCGCCGCCTTCGCCAGCCCTCAGCCTGTGTGGTGGACGGTATACAGATGTCCTGCCGCTCTCTGATCGCGGCGGAATGGGTTTGATCTTTCGCGCCCGCGATACCCGTCGCGGGCAGCAGCCGTGCGTCATCAAACAATTGCGCCCTGATCCCGATCTTGATGAGGTGCTCTTTCAGCGAGAGGCCGCGTTTCTGGCGGAGCTACGCCACCCCAACCTGCCCGCGTGCTGGGACGCCTTCAGCGAGAACGGGACGCACTATCTGGTCTCGGACCTCATCGAAGGCCAGGCGCTTCAGGATAGAATTGAGCAGCAAGGCCCGGCCTCAGAGAGCGATGTCAGGCGCTGGGGTATCGATCTCTGCGATGCCCTGGTCTATCTGCATAGCCAGCAACCGCCCATCATTCACCGCGACATCAAGCCTGATAACGTGATCATCACTCCGGAGGGCAACGCCGTTCTGGTGGATTTTGGCATCGCCCGGCGCTACGAAGCGGGCCGCCGCGACACCATGAAGATGGGCACCTGGGGCTATTTGCCACCAGAGCAAAAAGCCGGGCGCACCGAGCCACGCTCGGACTTGTATGCTCTAGGGGGCACGCTCTATTTCGCCCTCACCGGCAACGATCCCCAACTGCTCAACATTGTGGACATCAACCTGCAATGGCGCAATGGGGTGAGCTTCCCGCCAGTCCGCGACGCGAATCCCCAGGTATCAGCAGAGATAGAAGCCATTCTGCTGCATGCCACGCGCGTTCTCGCAGAGGAACGCTACCCTTCGGCGCGCGCGATGCTGGATGACCTGCGCAATCTCTCCATCGCTCAACGATCAGTTGCCTGTCCGCATTGCCGGGCAAGCAATCTTGCTTCAGATTCCCATTGCCGAGCCTGCGGCAAGCCGCTTGCCATACAGGCGGCGCCACAGCAGTCCCAGAACTGGCCGAGCTTTCGAGGGACTGCGGCGCGCGCTGGCGTCGCCAATGCAACGCTCCGTGCGCCGCTCAAGCAGGCATGGACCTCGCAGACACAGACTGCCATCGATGGCTCACCGATTATCCAGAACGGCTGTATCTACGCCGCTTCGCGGGATGGGTATCTCTATGCCCTCGATGGGCAGGCGCGCCGCGAACTCTGGCGCTATCATGCAGGCGCCTCGTTACGCAGCACACCAACCCTGCACGGGGATACGATTTTCCTTGGCGACGACGATGGAACCATGCACGCTGTGCAAAGCCAGGGCGGGGCGGCGCGCTGGCGCGTCCCACTGCGGGGCAAAATCTTTGCTTCTGTGGCCGCCGGGGCTGGCCTGATTATCAGCGCCACCCAGGCCGGACGCATCGTGGCGCTCAATCCCAACAATGGCGAAATGGTCTGGGACCATTTTGACGGCAGCCCTTTCTATGCTTCACCTGCCCTGATGAGCAATCTGCTCATCGCCGCCAATGGCCCAGGACAGATAAAGAGCCTGGAAATAGCCAGCGGCAAACTGCGCTGGACCTTCCAGGCTTCTGGGCCAGTCCGCGCCACCCCAGCTTGCCACAATGGACAAACACTCATTGCCAGCCTGGATGGAAGCGTGGCGCTGCTCGATCTGCGTGCAGGCGAGCGTCTCTGGCAGCGATCACTCGGCATGCCCATCAGCGCCTCCCCTGTCCTGACCAGAGACCGCGTCTTTGCCGCCGGACAGGAGGGTCTCGTCTTTGCGCTCAGCCGTGATGGAGGCAATCGCATCTGGACCACCAGAACGCCCGGTCAGCTTGCCGCATCCCCCGTTCTCTGCGGCGCTACCCTCCTTGTCATTGATACTGAAGGCAACCTCTTGCTGCTTGACGCCGATACTGGTAAAATAGCGTCTCAGCTTGCGCTAGGCGCGCCCGTGTTCGCCTCGCCAGCCGTCTCCGGCGCCTGGTGCGTCATTGGCACTCGGCAGGGGAGCATCTGGCTGCTGGAGGGCCAGCCATGAAGAAGCTGACCCCTGCTGGCCTGGGAGCCGTTCCAAGTTTCCACAAACGAGGGTGTGGGAGGACAACGTGAGTAGCGTGTTAAGCGTGGGGCAATTGTTGGGCGGACGCTATCAGATAGAGCGACAGCTTGCTACTGGCGGGCAGGCGACTCTCTATCAAGCGACGGATCAACGCATTGCGGGGAAAACATGGGCCATCAAAGTCTACAGTCCTCCCCCTGTCAACGAGGCCGAAACTCGCGCGCAGTGGCAAAGCGAGATCGAGGTCTTGCTGCGCCGCAAACACCGCGCGTTGCCCCGACTGGGTGAGCATTTTGAGGCCAACCACGCCCTCTATCTCGTCCTCGATTATCTGGATGGGCAAACGCTTGATGCACTGATCGGCAGTGGCGCCGCTTGCGTCTCCGAAAAAACGGCGCTGACCTGGGCCAGCGATCTGGCCGAGGCGCTGGCCGCGCTCCACCGGCCTGATGCCGACGGCGTTCGCTTCATCTATGCCGACCTCAAGCCTCAGAACATCCTGCGCATCGCTGATGGCCGCCTGTTTCTGATAGACTTCGGCTCAGCGCGCGCCTTGAGGAACGGCGCGGCTGATGCGCCCTCACTGCACCTCGGCACTCCTGGCTTTGCCGCCCCGGAGCAAGGGCAGCGAGTCAGCGAGAGTACCGATGTCTTTGGCCTGGGCGCTACGCTGATTTATCTAGTCACAGGGCACACAATTGATAGCTTTCCAGCAGGCGCGCCACTGGTTGGGCCACAGGGAGCCATCAGCCCAGCGCTCAGCGCCCTGCTGCGCCGAGCCACCGCGCATGACCCGGCCCAACGCTACGCCGGAATGGAGCCACTGCTGGAAGCCCTGCGGGCGCTCGATCAGGTGTGCGTGACGTGCGGAACACTCACCAGGCCAGGGGCGCGCTTCTGCCCAGTCTGTGGCGCGCCCCGCGATGGACTGGCAGGCAAGCTCTCCCAGGCTGCCATTCCTCACCGCTCCGTCGAACTACGTCCCACCGACTTCGAGCAAGATCGCATCGAAAATCATCCAGTTCTCAATCGTCTGCGCCTGCCTACAACGGCGCCGCTCAAGCTCCTGCTCCTGCGCGCCGAGGGCGAGCGCCTGGCGCTGGATCGCGGCTTCGAGGATGGCTTGATCGCCCTGGATGCCCTCAATATCGATACCTACGCGCACCAGCACAACGCCGTGCTGAAGATGCTGCGCGAGATGCGCGGCAATGGCATCTTTGCCGACGAAGTAGGGCTGGGCAAGACGATTGAGGCCGGCATGGTCCTGAAAGAACTGCTCGTGCGTGGATTAGCCAGAACGGTCCTCATCCTCGTGCGTCCTGGCGCCACCGACCAATGGCAGCAAGAAATGCGCGAAAAGATCAACGAGCATTTCACCATCTACGACTCCAAACGCAAATGGCAGCCATCCGAGCGCGTTATCATCAGCATGGATACCGCGCGCCAGCCAAAGCGCAAAGAGTATTTTTCCGGCAAAACGTTTGATCTGATCATCGTTGATGAAGCCCATCGCCTCTATAAAAAATCAGGCGAACCGAACGCAACCTGGCACTTCGTCAACAGCCTTCAGCGTAAATACCTCCTGCTGCTGACTGCCACCCCCATTCGGGCGCATCTGGGCGAACTCTTCTCGCTCGTGACGCTCGTCCGGCCCGGTCAGTTCCGCAGCCGCCAGGATTTCTTGCAACACTACGCCGATAACCGCGCACCCGACAAAGCCCTTCAGCGCCAGGAACTCAAAACCGTGCTGGCCGAGGTGATGATCCGCAACCGCCGACGCGACAGCACCATCCGCTTCCCGCAGAAACGCGAGATGGCGCTGCCGACGCCAGTGATGCAGGCTCTGATGATGCAAGAAGATGAGCGG
>JBJKSJ010000085.1:0-3650 GCA_046704085.1 Ktedonobacterales bacterium
TCGCGGCGGCGACGCTCAAGCCAGAGATGGGCGCAAACGTGGGCCGCTGCTCGACGCGCATTTCCGGCGCGATGGCTTGCAGTTGCGCCAATTGCTGGGCATCCCAATCGATGGTGACGAGGACGACGGGAGAAGATGAGACCATTGCAACTCACTCCAAGGGGCTGGCGGGTAAACCCGCGCCTAGAGGCTGCGCCGCCAAGCCCGCCTGCGCGGGCTGGGACGAAAGACCTGTTGTATCTGTCAATTTTATCAAGGGCCACATAGCTGCGCTGGCGGCCAGGAAGTCCATGCGGGACTGGATAGTCGGCTTTTAGCCAGCCTGCTGCGCGGGCTGCGTGGCGGGCAAGGCGGTGTCGTCGGATGCGGTGTCTTCGCTGGCGATGGGCAGGGTGAAGCGGAAGGTGCTGCCCCGGCCAGGTTTGCTCTCTGCCCAGATGCGCCCGCCGTGCCCTTCCACCAGATGGCGGGCAATTGCCAGCCCCAGCCCTGTGCCACCTGGCGCGCCGGACTGAAGCTCTGGCATGCCGCGTGTGCGTGCGCGATCCACTTTGTAGAAACGCTCGAAGATGCGCGACAGGTCCTCCTCGCTGATGCCCACGCCGGTATCGCGCACCCAGAGGGTGAGCATCTCCGGCTCGTCTTTGCTCCGCTCGACACCAACGGTAATCGTCCCGCCTTTGGGGGTGAACTTGATGGCGTTCTGAATCAGATTGAGCAGCACCTGGCCGATGCGCGGGCCATCGGCGTATGCCAGCGGCAGCGGTTCGGCGGCGCTGGCGTCGTCTGTGCCTTCCCAGGCCAGCCGCAGCAGCACCCCCTGTAGTTCGGCCAGATTCTCGACGCGCGTCACGGTTTCGGCGATGATCTCGCGCACATCCGTTGAAGCCAGCCGCAGCGGAGCGCGCCCCGACTCGATGCGCGAAAGTTCCAGCAGTTCAGAGACAAGTTGCGAGAGGCTATCGACCTCGGCTTCGATACGCTGGGCAAAGACGCGCGCGGCCTCCGGGTCGCCGTCAATGGCGCCCTGAATCGTCTCCGCCAGCAGCTTGACCGAGGCGAGCGGCGTGCGTAGTTCATGGGAGACGTTGGCGACAAAATCGCGCCGCACGGTTTCCAGATGGCGCAGGCGTGTCAGGTCTTCAATCGTCAGCACGAGATGGGAAGGCAGCGTATCTAATGGCGCGCTTGACGGAGCGCGGACAGTGTTGTACTCAGCTTTCCCCTGCGCAAAAATGCCTCCGGCTGAGCCAAGCCGCAGGGGGGTGACGACCACGCGCCAGGTTTCGCCAGAGGCGGCGCGCTGGATCACTTTCTCCTGCGCCTGGCCGGTTTTGGCGCTCTCCATCAGCATGACCGTTGTGTCGTAATCCTGGATGACCGTTGCCACAACGCGCCCGACGACCTGATGGCGGGGCAGGTGGGCAAGCTCCATTGCGGCGCGATTGACCTGCAAGATGACCCGGTCGCGGTTGGTGACAAAGACGGGGCGCGGCACGCCATCAAGCATGCCAGCGAAGAGATGCTCCAACGCCAGCATCTCCTCCTCAATCTGCGCCTGGCGACGGCGGGCGCGTTCCCGCTCTTCGCGGGCTATCTCGCGCTCGCTCAGCGACCACCTCAGCAGCACTAACCAGCCCGCCGAAGCGATGATGACGCCTGCCAGCGCGCCCAGCATGACCTCCGTTGGCATCTGTTTCCTTTCTGCTTCGCTGATCGCCAGTGCAAGAGCCATTCTCTGAAAGTATATCATGCGCGTGGAAGAGCCAGGGGGCGCCCGACAAAAAACACGATGGGGCGCCACCTATGACGTTGACGTGAACGATATGATCTGGTATGGTGGGTGGAGTGGGAACAAGGTATGCGCAGGCATGATAGAGGTGGAACAGGTTTTACGTGGCGGTTCCTGCTCCTGATAGGAGGTCATCATGGCAGAGAGTCGCGCTTCTGCGACACAAGATCAGGCATCACTCAATGGCAAAAGGAAAGTGCGGCGACATGAGCGGCCTGAGCGCGGTCTTCTATCTCTCGGCGGCGCTGTGTTTGATCGCGGCGGTGGCCTCGCTGCTGCGCGGGAAGCGGTATATCCATGATACGATGGCGACGGGAGCCGTCGCGGTGGGCACATCCCAGACGGTGGCCTCCAATGCTCTCCAGCAGGAGAGCAGCGGCGTAGATGCCGCGCCAGGGCAGCCCGCTCAGCCCCTGGCTGAGGGAGCAGCCGCTTCTCCCAATGGACGCCGACAGCCAACAGCCAGGGCAGCGTCGCCCTCTGGGCAAGGGGCCATCATCCAGCAGCGGCTGGAGGCAGAGGTTTCTGCTGATGGAGCAGGGCACAACGGCGGCACGCCCAATGGCGCCACCTCACAGACGACGGAACATGAGGCATCTGTCTCGCCGGACCAGACGCGCTCCGAGGAGCCGGCAGCCTCGAACGTCGAAAAGTAGGCGCAGTCGGCTGCGTGTAGCCCCGGCCTCCGTGCTGGGGACTGCTGGGCTGACGCGACGTGCGGCTTCAGGGGACGGCGGCGCTACACGCAGCATGAGATACTCGCCGCTAGCGCCCGGCAGGGGTGATTTTTTCAACCTCTGGAACGATCTCGGCCAGGAGATCAAAGAACTCTAACTCGTGGACATGGGGCGTGTTGAACAGCGCCTGATCGATGCCCAGTTCGGCCAGGCTGGCGAAGTAGTCGATGGCCGCTGCTGGCGTCATCGTTCCGTTGCTGCCGTCGCGGGAGAGCCGCAGCGTATCGAGCGTCGTCTTCTCGATCTGCTCGTAGGGGCGGCCAAGCCGCGCGCAATGTTCGCGCAGCACGTTCAGCTTCTGCTGTACCACCTCTTTGCCCAGGCGCGCAAAGAGGTTGCAGGCGTCGGCATACTGCGCCACCAGCCGCAGCGTTTTTTGCTCGCCGCCGCCGCCGATCAGGATCGGCGGGTGCGGGCGCTGCACCGACTGCGGCACGTTCAGCGGGCGCTCAAGCCGATAGTACTTACCCTCATACGGTTTTTCGTCGCCGGACCACATCTGCAAGGCGATCTGAAGGGTCTCTTCGAGGCGCTCGAAGCGTTCTTTCAGGGGTGGGAAGGGCACGCCCAACCCCTTATGCTCCTGCTCGTTCCAGGCGGCGCCGATCCCGAAATAGGTGCGCCCGTGCGAGAGGACATCCAGCGTCGTCGCTGTCTTCACCAGGATGCCCGGATAGCGATAGGTGACGCCCGTCACCAGCGTGCCCAGCTTGATGCGATTGGTGCGCCCGGCAGCAAAGGCCAGCGTACTCCAGCCTTCAAGCATCTCATGTTCGGCAGGCCCGACGCCGCGAATCTGGAAGAAATGATCCATCACCCACAGGCTATACAAGCCCGCGCGTTCGGCGCGCTCGGCGATCAGCCCAAAGTCGTCGCCGAGGTGGCTCTGGCCGGACGGCCAGGTAAAGTTAGGAACTTGTAAACCCAGACGCATGTTTCAGCCAATCCTTCCTGTTAGTCTTCTATGGCTCAGAGGCGCAACACACGCCCCACTATAAAAAGGATAGCAACAGGCTGCAAGAAGGCATGCGCCACGCCCTTAACACAATTTTAACACCCGCTTAAATCACCGTTAAATTGCGAGCGGTACAGTATCAGCGGAGCATACGAGTACACGCCCC
>JBJKSJ010000086.1:0-2207 GCA_046704085.1 Ktedonobacterales bacterium
ATCCTGGCTGAGGCCCTGTGTCGAGAGGGCTTGCAAATAGTTTAACAGATAAGGAGGGGAGCGCCATGATCAAAGTTGGGCTGGGCCTCCCAGGGAAGAGCGTGGCAGAGGTGCGCGCTGCCG
The DNA here is from genome assembly GCA_046704085.1 of Ktedonobacterales bacterium. Classification (GTDB taxonomy): domain Bacteria; phylum Chloroflexota; class Ktedonobacteria; order Ktedonobacterales; family DATBGS01; genus DATBHW01. The sequence goes on from JBJKSJ010000086.1 coordinate 124, forward strand.
CCGAGGCAGCGGCCCCCTACGCCTTCGACAGTTTCTCCGTCTATGGTGACCTGGGGGATCTGCCCCCCTATGGCGTGCTACACGCCAGCGCCGATCTGCTGCGCGGCACCGCTCTCAGGCATATCGGGCCGCTGGGCGTGCCAGTTGGGCTGCTCCATCCTGAACTCATCGCCACGCACGCCCTGGTCCTGGAGGAGCAGCTCCCTGGGCCAATCCTCTCTCGGACTCGTCCGGGGCGCGTTTTTGGAGGCCCTTGGCGAGCGCCCGGCCCCGCTTCACCGACTGCGCGAGACCATTGGCTACATCCGCCAGCGCTTCGGCCAGACGCCGGTCCCGCCGGTGTATGTCGGTGGCTTCGGACCGCACATTTTGGCGCTGGCAGGACAGCTGGCCGTCGCTGGCATCAAGTTGGGCGGCAGTGCCAACCCCGCGCTGGCTGTTCACGCTGCCACGCTGATCAACCATCCTGAGGTTGAGATCGTCCTCGGGGCGGTCAGTGTGATTGATTCTGACCGGCAAGCGGCTCGAACGCTCGCCCGCATCGAGGTGGCCAAATACCTGGCGGTAGTCGGCCCGCTCGATCCGACACTGGACGGCGATGAACAAGCGTCGTTGCAGCAGTTCCAGGAGCGTTTTCAAGCCGCTGATCCGCACGCCGCAGCGGCCATTTCTGATGCGCTGCTGGATCGCTTTGCGATGGCGGGGACGGTGGAGGATGCGCTCGCTGCGCTTGAGAAGATGCAGGGCAAGGCAGACCGGTTTGAATTTGGGACTCCGCATGGGCTTGGCGAACGCGCCGAGGCGATCACCTACCTTGGCGAAGCGATCATCGAGGAACTGGGAGGACGCTGATGAAATATCATCTCTTCGATCTGGAGATCGAAACCGTCGGGGATCCGGCCACCTTTAATTGCTCGCATAAAGTGGGGGAGGGACTGATCGTGCGTGGGGAGAACCTCTCCTTCAAGCCAGGCACGGAATCCTTCTCGCACTATGCCCTGGCGGCGCTCCTGCCCTTCATTGCCGCCAAACAACGAGCTATCTCAAAGCACGATTGGATGCGGTACGAAACCGAGATTGCCTGTCCCGACCCCAAATGTGGGGCACGCTTTCGCTTTAAACGGCTGGCCAGGACCGTCTACCAGTATGAGGCGCGGGCTGAAACAGATCCCCACGTGGGCGCATAACCACAGCACCACTGCCCCACAAAAGACCAGAGGAAGGGTGAACTTCCACCCCTGTCTGGTGATTCCCTGGCAAGACCCTAGCGCGGGCAGCAAGTGCAGCATCTCGCCTCCTGCTCCAGAGCGGCGTGGTGGATTCTGAGTCACCGTATTGCTGCCGCCTCTTGCCAGAGGAAGGATGGGGCCTCAAGGTATTCACCCGGTGAGCTTGATGAGAGAGGATGCCAGGGCCATCATTGCCAGAGAGACAACGAACAGAAACGCAGGGTCCGCTGCCAGTCCTGCTGGTCGTTTGGACATTATCCTAGCCGGTGGTTGCATCTGGCTCGGCTTCCAGGACGGTTCTGGCGCTGGTCCATGCCCACACCTCCCCCGCTCGGTCAGCCAACAAACGCCTGGCTTGCTCCTTGCCCGGCTCCGTGACCAAATATGTCTCTACTTCGCCCGCAAGGTTGCTGAGATAGGTGGGGGGCGCCACGCCTTTGCGGACGGTGTCTTGCCAGAAGTTCTCATGGGTGCAGGACCACAGATGGTCCGCGTCACACACCAGTTGCATCTCGACTGGTAGCATACCGCCTGCGTTATCCAGGCTTTTTGGGTCTCCGCCAAGGGCGGGACAAAGGCATACTGGTCTAACCACTGCTGGGCCAGGTCCCGACCGACGAGCGCATGTTTTTCTTTCGGCCCCAGCGCGGTCTCGGTTAAGGTCACCCCTGTGATCCCCAGGCTGGCCGCAATCTCGGCTTCGCTCAACTGGCTCCAGCCCACATCATGTAATACTCTTTCACGGCATAGATGCTGCAATGGGAAGCGGGCGAGAGGAGGCTCATACTCATGCGTATCCACTATGCCATGTTGATCGGCGAGCAGGAAGCTGACTTACACGCGCTGGAACAGCAG
>JBJKSJ010000087.1:0-2531 GCA_046704085.1 Ktedonobacterales bacterium
GGCATGCCGGGACCCGACATCGGCTCAAGTACGCGGTGATTCACCACCAGGGACGGCGCTCCGGGCGTTCCTACGCGACACCCGCCAGCGCGCGCCCGCTGCCCGATGGCTTCATCGTGCCAATGGCCTTTGGCGAGCGCGCAGACTGGGTTCGCAATGTGCAGGCGGCAGGCGGGTGTGTCATCGAGTGGGAGGGCACTGAGTACACGCTGGTTGAACCAGAGGTGGTTGACCTGGCAGCCGTTCGGTCAGCGTTCTCTCCAATAGAGCGCGCGCTGATGCCAGTCTTCGGGGCAAAGCAGTTTGTACGGCTTCGGCACGCGCCAAAGAGCAGCGCCGATCCCACCTGAAGCCATCGGTTCCTGGAATACGTTTCCCCTCGGAGCGCCGATTTCCCAACCGGCGCTCCGAGGGAAGAGCGCACGCTCCAGCAAGGGTGATCTTAGATTTTTGCCAACTTCTCTGGATTGCCCATGACCCGAATGGTCTGAATGCGCCCGGCTTCCACTTCAATAGTGAAGACCAGAAAGGCGCGCGCGCCGTCACGAATAATCAACGCGGGTTGAGCATTCACTTCGGCCACTTCCACCCGATAGCCCTCTGGCAAAAAGCGCCTGGTTCCCAAGCCATAGCGCAGCACGTCCATCCGTCCAACCACCGGACGGCTCGCCGCGCCTTTGACCTTGCCCCCGCTGTCGGCCCACAGGGTCACATCTTCGGCCAGCAGGTCCATCAAGGCAGCCATATCCCCCTCTTGTGCTGCCTGGAAAAAACTGGTGAGTAACTGCTGGTGGGTTTCGAGGGACGTGGAGAAGCGCGGGCGATGGTCGGCCAGATGTTTCTTCGCCCGGCTGAACGACTGGCGACAGGCGACCTCGCTCTTTCCCAGAAAGACGCCAATCTCGGCATAGTCGTACTCGAAGACTTCACGCAGCAAGAAAACAGCTCGCTCGATAGGCTGAAGCTCCTCCAGCAGCAGCAAGAACGCCAGCGAGATGGACTCATCCATCTCGACACGCTCTGCCAGGTCTCCTGGTTCGCTGGTCCGTTCGGTGATGAGCGGCTCTGGCAGCCAGGGTCCCAGGTAGTGTTCCCGCTGCCTGCGGGCTAACTGGAGCTGATCCATACAGAGGCGGGTGAGGATGGTGGTCAGAAAGGCTTTCAGCGAGCGAATGGTTTCAGGCGGCGTGGCCTGATAGCGCAGGTAGGTTTCCTGGACCATATCCTCGGCATCCATCGCGCTCCCCAACATCCGATAGGCAATGGCAAACAGATACGAGCGATAGGTTTCAAAGGATTCCAACGTGTTCCTCCTTGGTTGGGAGCAACAGTTTGTGATGATGATACCATTTGAGTATCACAAAGAAAGTGGGTCGAGAGGCCACATTTGTGACAGACCTGGCGCGTCTTCCCTTTTTGTTCAGCCTTCGCTCTCGCTCTCGATATTCTGCTCTCTGTCAGTCCAACGCGGCGCAGGCAACGGAGGCGCTGCCTCTTCTTCTGCATCTGGCGCCGAGATTGGCACGCCATTGATCAGCCGAATGGTCGCCAGGCTCGCCGTCGTTTGCTGGGGGACTTCCTCGCCTGCCCGCGAGGCCGCGCGCAGGGCACGCATCTGCTCGCGGCTCAGTGGCTCTTTGCGCTCCGGGGGAATCTGGCTCAGCCGGGCAACCTGCTCGCTCTCTGGCACACGCGCGGAGGGTCTGTAGACCGGGCGCGCCGCGCGTTCCGTGCGCGCTGAGCGCACCGCGATGGGGAAGATGATCAGGCTGAACCCCAGCAGCGCGAGCAATAAGACGCCCAATCCCTCGATCAACCACGCGGGCAGGGCTCCGACTGCGCTGCTGCTCGGTTGGCTCGCCTGGCCTTTCCCCGGATCGGCGCGTGGCGTGGGCGTGGCGTGCGCCGGGGGCGTTGGCGTGGCGGCCAGCGCCAGCGGGGACGTGGGCGCGGACGCCTGGGCAGCAGGCTGCGCCTGGCTCACCAGCGTCAGCACCACCAGCAGCGCGGCGCACAGGCTGACCAGTCCCAGACGGAAGAGCAGCCTGGGTGGTAGCCGCTCGAATCGCCCCATATTGGACTCCCTCAACTTCCCAGAGAGTATGTGGGCAAGCCTGGGCTTGCACCCCATACCGCATCTATCTCCATTTCATCCAGGCTCTATTGTAGCTCAGCCATCACGCGCTGGCAAGCCCGTCGGCGATTAATGATCTTTGCTTTTTACCATGGGACACGTTTTCGTCCTAGCCCGCGCAGGCGGGCTTTGCGTCCCGTAGGGACTCCAGGCGCGGCCTTCAGCCGCCAGCCACGCGCGCCGGTGTCCTGGCTAAAATGGAAAATCTCATAAATCGCCGCAGAGAAGCTGGGCGGCAGTGGCACGCGCTATGCGGTTGGATGCCCGCGCCAGGGCGGCGGCATATCCCCTTCCCTTAGCGCCTGGCAGCAACCCATACCCGCCTGGGGCAGATCAACGGACGCACCCTTTCCTGATGGACCCGTTACCCACCAGTTTCCTCGCACTACATACAAGG
>JBJKSJ010000088.1:0-8921 GCA_046704085.1 Ktedonobacterales bacterium
CCCCCGGCGGCCATAGGGTCGGCCATGTGGCAGACCCTTTGGCCGCAGGGGTCCGACAAATGTATGACCCTTTACTCTTCTGATGAAAGGAAAACAGACATGGAGAACATCCCTCAGCAAGCGCCCATTCCACTGGAGCAGGCTATCATCCCTTTTCATGGCAATCAGGTACTGGCGATGCGCTTGCCCGATGATCGCGTGGCCGCCACCCTTAGCTCGCTTTGCGCCATGCTGGGAATCCGCCCAGAGTCACAAGCGCGGCGCGTTCGCAGGAGTAAGGGCTTAAGCGAGCAGTTAGTGCTGACGATTGTGGAAACGGCGGGTGGGCCGCAACGCATGGATGTGCTGATCGCCGAGGCGATTCCATCCTGGGTGTTAGGGGTGCAGGTCGAACACCTGGCCCCTGAAAAGCGCCCGCTCATCCTCGCCTTAAAAGTGGAGGTTGTTCATGTCCTCTATCGCTATTTCTTCGGGCCAGATGCCGGGCAGGCGACTCAGCCGATCCCAGAAGCGCCGCACGCAGCGGCTCCGGTGCTGCCGGAAGGCGACACGGTGGACGCAGCGCCAGACGCGCCCTGGGATCGCCTGTTGGGGGCGATGGATACGATGCAGGCAGGGCTGCACACCACGCAGGAGGGGCTGTCTGATGCGCGGGAGGCGCTGCGCGATATGCGAGAAGAAGGGCGCGCCAGGGAGGCGCGCCAGGCGCGCCAGCAGCGCGCGCTGACCGGGCGGGTGGAAGCGATGGAGGAATGGCTGACCTCGCTGGATCGGCGCGTGGCCGCCTCCGGCCAGGGCGGGGCTGCCGGACCGGGGTGGGCGCCCGCGCTGAGCGCGGCGCATCTGGCGGACCTGCGGGCGCTCGTGCGCTTGCTGGCGCAGACGAGCGGAATCAGCCAGGCGCTGCTGGAGCAAGAACTGAGCGACGCCCTGGGCGTGGCGGTGCTCAATGCCATCCCGGACGACCTCTGGCCCAATGTGCTGACCTGGCTCTGGTGGCGAGCGCAGGAGGCGGCTTCGCCGCGCTTCAGCCAATAATGAGGTTTTCCTTTTTAACGTTTCGTCCTAGCCCACGCAGGTGGGCTTCGCGGCGCAGCCTCCAGGCGCGGGCGCACGAGCGACCAACGGGAGCGAGAGTGCGGACGCCCAGCGGCAGCCCGCGAGCCGCAGGCGCGGCCTTCAGCCGCCAGCCACGCCGCTGAGTGAAGCCGAAAGGGTAAGGTAGCAGGATGAGTGAGCAGTTTGTCGAGAACCAGGGAGTTCGCTTGTGGACTAGCGATCAAGGCGGGGGATTTCCTGTTATGCTCTGCAATGGAGGACCGGGGATGGCCGATTACCTGCAACCCGTCGCTGATATGCTCACCGATGTTGCCAGGGTTCTCCGCTTTGAACAGCGCGGCTGCGGACGCTCGGAGGCGCCCCCGCCATACGATCTAAAAACGTGCCTCCAGGATTTGGAGGCCATCCGCCACCACTATACCATTGGGCGGTGGGTGATTGGCGGACATTCGTTTGGAGCCGATCTCGCGCTGCTCTACGCGCTGGAATATCCGCAATCCACAGCAGGATTAGTTTGCCTGGCAGGCGGCATGGTGTCTGATGACCGGGGCTGGCATGACGAGTACGAGCGTCGCCGCGACACAGAAGAGATTCCAGAAACAAATTATCCCGTGAACCTGGATGTGAACGAAGAGATACGCCGCGACTGGAAGGCATACATTCATCGGCCCACCCTGCTCCGTGAACTGGCTCACACGCAGGTGCCAGCCCTCTTCCTGTACGGGGACCAGGACATTCGTCCGAGTTGGGCTGTTGAACAGGTTGCCCATCTTATGCCGAATGCGCGCTTTGTCGTGATCCCCAACGCGCCCCATCTGCTGTGGTCTACGCAGCCGGAAGCAGTCCGGACGCATCTGCGCGCCTTTCTCTCGCTCACCAGTCGATAGCTCGCTCGCGCGCATCCAGCACAAACGCCTGGGAGGGGACGCCGAAGAAGTCTTGCAGGCCGGTGACGAAATCCGCGCGCACGGCTTCGGCCACGTCGCGGCCCACCTCGCCCAGAATCTCGGAGACCAGAAAGACCTCGCGCGTCGCAGGGGCGACCAGACCGGCGCGCGCCTGCCGCCAGACGAAATGCCGTGTCAGGATCGTCGTCCCGTCGGCGTAGGCGACCTCGCCGGGCGGGACGGCCAGGGGCGCGTCATCGTCCAGGGCGATAAAGTCGTCGCCTGCTCTGGTCAGGCGCAGTTCAATCGGGCCACGCAGCGGCTCCAGATCGAACGCGCCCGCCGGGACGAAGTGGCGCAGGGAGATGCTGTTGTAGAAATCCACCAGCGGATTGATCGTGAAGGGCTGGCCGCCCTTGAGCGCGCGGCGCAGCAGCGCCTCCGCCGAACTGGGAAACTGCTTGCCGGAGATGCCCAGCGCCTGAAAACGCTCGCGCCAGGGGCGCACGCGCGGGTGCGATTGGGCGTTGCCATAGCTGGCGGCCTGGGCTGCCTCGGCCCAGACCTCCTGCCAGCGCGCCGCGACGGCTGGCCGCTCGCGCTGATTATCTACGCCGCGCGCAACGGCGACGGCAATGCACAAACCAGGGAAACGCTCGAAGATGGCTGGCTCAATGATGAATTGCATACAGCTAACCTCATCCAAACAACTGCTGAAAGTCAGCGGAGGAGAGCGCCTCCTGGGTCATGCTGGCCGAAACGCCCGACGCCAGCAGTTCCCCAGCGATCTGGGGCAGGCGCCCCAGCGCCGCGCGCATCAATCCGCCAGCACGGAGGCCGGGGCTACAGAAGGTGGCTTATCCGCGCACCCTTTAACTCCAGGTCATGCCTGGCCTGCCGTAGCTCACCCTCGCGCATCAGGCGCAGCTATCAGATGCCGGAAATCTCGACCTCGGCTTCGATCTCGACGGGCATGCCCAGGGGCAGCGCGGCCACGCCGATGGCCGCGCGCGCGTGCGCGCCAGCTTCGGGGCCGTAGAGTTCCAGGATCAGATCGGAGAAGCCGTTGATGACGCCCGGAGTCTGGGTGAAGCCGGGGGCGACATTGACCATGCCGAAGACGCGCAGCCAGGCGACGACGCGGTCCAGGTCGCCAAGTTCGCGCTTGAGGGAGCCGAGCATGCCCAGCGCGGTCAGCTTTGCCGCCTGATATGCCTGCTCTGGTGTGACTTCCGCGCCGACCTTGCCCACTGGCTCGGCCAGCGAGCCATCAGGATTCAACGGGCCAGCGCCGGAGATGTAGGCGCGGTTGCCGCGCACGCGCACAGGGGCGAAGGGCAGGCGCATGCCCTGCGGCGCTTTCATCGGCGACGGGAGCGCCAGACCCAGGCTTTGCAATTTCGCCTCAATCTGCATGATGTTTCCTCGCTTCGCTTATCGCTTTATGGCTGGACCTGCAAAAAGTCTACCACGTTGTTGCTGATCGCTCAATGGGCGGCGTACCTGGCGACAATGCGTCTCAGGCGCGGGCTGGCTAGCTCACGATGGGCGGGGAGAATGCCTGCGTGATTGGGTAGCGCCAGAGCAGCGTGCCGGTGGAAGAATCGAGCGCGAAGACGGCGCCCTGGTCGCTCTTGCCGTTGCGCCAGATGCTGGCATAGCTGTCCCCGTTGGTTGTACCCCAGACTTCTACCTGCTCCCCTGCCTGGAAATACCACCTGGGCGAGCCATCGCTGGCGTTCATCGCGTAGATGTCTGCGCTAGCGAGGCTGGCATAGACCAGGCCGGCGCTGACGCCCAGCACGTTGACATCTTGCCCGACAGTGGTGGGGGTGGGCGTGGCGCCAGTGGTGGGGGTCGGGGTAACGCTGCTGCTGCTTGACATCACGGGCACATGCCAGCCTGTCGAGCCGTCGCTGGCGTTCAGTGTGGTCAGGAAGCCATCCTGTGATCCCAGGTAGATCACGCCGTTGGCGAGGGTCGGGAGCGTGAAGGTGGGGTCAGTAATCTGCGCCTGCCAGCGCGTCGAGCCGTCGCTGGCGTTGAGGGCTATCACCACATTGTACAGGGAGCCGAGGCTTGTATTTGCGGAGACATACACGACATCCTGGTCCACGCCGATGACGCCCAGCGCGCCGTACGGGCTATTCCCGCTGGGGAAACGCCAGCGCACGCTGCCATCGCTGGTGTTGAGGGAGACCAGCCTGGTGTTTGAGGTTATCCCTGGCGTTTCCCCTTGTATGAGGGCATAGAGGCTGGTCGCGGTGATGCCCAGCACTCGCGCAAAGCCGCCCATCGCCGGTTTCCAGCTCACGGAGCCGTCGGTGGCGTTCAGCGCGTAGAGGCCGGCAGCCGTGTTGACGTAGACCGCGCCGTCGGTCACTGCTTGCAGGCTATAGAGTGTGACGGGCAGGGCAGCGCGCCAGCGCGCGGAGCCATCGCTGGCGTTGAAGGCGTAGATGGCATCGGAGATCACATAGACGACGCCATTGGTCACTATCGGCGCCTGCGTTGGGCCGCCTGCCGGGCGCTGCCAGTGCAGCCTGCCGTCGGCGGCGCTGAAGGCGTACAACGCCGATGAGGCTGCGTAGAGCGTGCCATCGGCCAGAGCGAGCGCGGGGAGCTTTCCGGCGGTCTGGCTGCGCCAGAGCAGGGTTCCATTGACGGCATTTAAGGCCAGGATGCTGCCATCTTGCGTGGAGAGATAAACACTCTGCTGCGAGGCAGCGGGCGAGGGCGATCCCAGGGGGATGGAGGTGGGCGTCTGATCAGGTGGCGCGGCGCTAGAGACCTGGCCGCATCCGGCGAGCATGAGCGCGAGCGCCCCCAGCAGTAGACAGAACCTGGGAAACCAACGATGAGCATGTCTGCGATCAGACGAACCTTGCCGCGTCAAAATCATACAAGCGCCTTCCTACAATACTGCCCAGATAAGTGTAGGGGAGGACGAGGGTTGTGTCAATGGGCCAATTTGTCAAGTCCACTTAAATAATTTGCAGCGTTTTTGTAAGGTCTGGATGTGTGGAGAACTTCACAATCTGCGTCCCTGCTCGCAAGCGGGGCCAGCAGATAGGATGTTTCTCCCATTGCTTGCGCTCTGCTGTAGGAACGTGTATGCTGCTTGCGGTCTTATAATATATAAGAGTAGAGAGTGGACTAAAAATTGCGCGATAGGGGTATCCAGACCATCTCTGCGGAGCGTGCGCGCAGGGAAATGTGATCGAGATTCAGCATCCAGCGATAGCTGGAAGGAGCATACATACGATGGCAGCCTATAACCAGGATCACTCCAACCCAGGCGAGGATGGCGCCGTGCCCGATGATGCCGTCGGCACCATTGCGCAGAGCTATATCGATCAGGGCAACAAGGCGATTGAGGAGAGCGATTACGATGTGGCTGTTGAGGCATTCACCCAGGCTGCGCGCCTGGCCCCAGCGGATGCCCACGCGCAGTATAATCTGGCCCTGGCCTTGCAATATCAAGGTGAGACAGAGAAAGCGGCGGCAGGGTATCTGCGAGCGATTCGGCACGACCCGCAACTGATCGAGGCGTATATCAATCTGGGGAATCTTTACAGCGAGTTGGGCCAGCAGGAAAGCGCGCTGGAGATGTTTCAGCAGGCGCTGGAACTGCGCAATGACGATGACGATCTGTATGTGAATGTCGGCGACGCTTATCGCAATCTGGGCCTGACCGATGACGCCGTTCAGGCGTATCGGCAGGCGCTGATCATCAACCCCGCCAACACGATGGCTGCTGATATGGTGGCCGTTGGGCGCGAGCGCATCGCCCAGGAGTGGAAGCGTATCCTTGATGCCGAGCGGCATATTGACTCGGCTCCTGGCGACATTACCCGGTATCCCAGCGCGGTGGCCGCCTATGTGGCTGCCCGGCGCTATCAGGATGCCCTGTCGGCCTGCAATCAAATGCTGGCGCTGGAGCCAGAGAACCCACACTGCTTTGCGGCGCTGGCCGAGGTCTACGAGGCGATGGATGACGCGCCGCAGGCTATCGAGAATTGGAACAAGGTGGTTGATCTGGAGCCGGAGAATGCCGAAGCCTGGGAACATCTGGGCACCTGGCACACGGCAGAAGGCCACCTTCAGGAGGCCGTCACCGCCTATGAGCGGGCAGTGGAACTTGATCCCAGCAATACCGGCGCGCGCTTCAGTCTGGCCGAAGTGTATACGGACGCCGAACGTTATGATGAGGCGATTGACATCTATCAATCGCTGGTCAATGACTCCGCAGGCATCCGGGGCGCGCTGGAGATGAACGATGATCTGCAAGCCGACGCCTACGCCGGGCTGGCTGATACCTATAATGCGGCAGGCCGCTATGACGAGGCGCGCACCACCGCTCAACAGTTTCTGGACCTCTTCACGGATGACGCTGTAGCGCTCTATCAGCTTGCCACTGCCTATGATGGGCTGGGTCAGCGCGAGGAGGCGATTGCGACGTATGAGCGCGCGCGGGAGGCTGATCCGCTGAATACAGATGTATTGAACGATCTGGCCGATACGTATCTGGAGGCTGGTCGGGTGGATGAGGCGATTGAGACTGCCGAGAACGCCATTGCGATTGATCCGAAGCTCGTCACGGCCTGGGAGACACTGGCCGAGGCGCTGCGCTCGGCTGGTCGCGCAGATGAGGCTGACCAGGCAGAGCAGCGTGCGAGCGAGCTTGAGTCGTAGTGTCTGTGATGGATGGTTATTCGCAGCGAGGCCGCCTGCTGCGGAGATTCAGGGAGGCACAAGATGTTTTGCCAGCGATGTGGAGGCGAGCTTCGCTTTGAAGATGCTTTTTGCGCTGTCTGTGGCACGCCTGCGCCCAAGCCCACGCTGCATCAGGAACTGGAGCAGCGTGGGCGCCAGGGGCGGCGGCGCGATTCTGAGCCGCTGGGCAACGCAGTGTCTAGCAATGGGCACACTTTCGGCGCTGGCTCCAATCCGCCTGGCAGCGCGGCTCACATCGATCCCCGGCAGATACGCACCTTTCAGGCGATCCGGCACGCCTCCGGGCAGCGCGGCAGCATGCGTGCCTTGCCGCCGGTTGCCTCGCTGGCGGTTCCTTCGTCTCCCGCTGCGCCAGAGCCAGCAGCGTTGCCTGCCCAGGCGGCGCCAGTCGTTGGCGCCGGTCAGCCAGTAGTGGCGCCCGCTCCGCTTGCCAACGGCCACCAGGCCATGCCGCTGATGGCGCCTGTTGCGCCCACGCTCCAGAATAGCGTCCAACCGGCGCTGAATGGCTACCATCCTGTTGGGTGGGCGACGCCTGCCGCCACAGCCTCTAACGGCAGCGCGCCCGCCGCGCCTGCTCTGCCTGCTGCGCCCGGCTGGGGCTATGTCAATGGCAGTATGCCCGCCGCGCCTGCGACGCCCGGCTGGGGCTACGCGCCCCAGGCTGCTGCTCCGGTTGCCCCTGGGGAGCAGGCGGCGGCGCGGGGCTTGCGCCTGCCTGGCGATCTGCCCAATCGCTTCTCCCTGGCCGCGCTGGTCTGCATGTTCTTCAGCTTCTTCCTGCCCTGGGTGATCATCAGCGGCTTGCGCGCCAGCGCGCTGACGATTGGCTGGCCGATAGCGATCTCGATGGCAGTCATCGGCGCGACGGCGCTCACCGTTTTGCTGCCGGAGCGCACGCTGTATGCGCGCTTCTTTCTGGCGCTGCCGCTGGCGGTTGGCTGTTTCTCGCTGGGCAGCGCGCTGATTGTGTTCTTGCTCAGCAGCGCGATTGCAGCCAATACGGTTGGCGCCACATTCCTGGGCGTGGACATTGGCTTTGTCATCTTCACGCTGGCGGCGCTGGTCCTGACCTGCGCGGGCTATTTCAAGCTGATCCGCGAACTGCCGCTGCTGGTTGCCGGGCGGCTGCGCCTGGCTCCCCTGCCGGGGATGTTGGGTGGCCTGGCGGCAAACCCCGCGCCGCCCACCCAGCCGCAGTATCCCCTGCCCCACACCGCACCCTCTGCGGCGCAGCCAATACCCCCGCAGGCGCCCGCGTCCAACGGGACGGGGCAGACGCCGCATGGCATGGGAGCATCCGGGGCGGGCGGGCAGCGGTAGGCGAACTGCTCACCTGGCGGATCGAGGGCTGCTAACGTCCTTGAATAAAATAGGGCGCTTGACGCCGCCGTTGGTTGCGTGTATCCTGAGCTTGTCAGGCAGATCATCTCTTGCTTTTATCACTTAACGCCCATTCATCATTAGGAAGCAAACTTCAGTACATCAGGCAAGAAAGAAGCGCTTCATCATGCCAGAAGAGAAAATTATGGCTCCCCAATCCCACCGAACGTGTGCAGATCAGCAGCGTTCCAGGGTCAACAGTAACAATCAGAGAGCCATTCTTTGTGAAAGTAGAGCCATCGGGTGATCGCTTTCTTGCTACCAGCTCGGTGAGCGAGGTCTATGAGTTGGGGGAAACCAGGGACGAGGCGGTTCACAATTATCTTGATGCGTTGGTTGGGCACTTCCACTGGCTTATTGAGAAGGAACCTGTTCTTGCCCCGTCGGTACAAGAAGAGCTTGCTCTGCTCCGGCGCTATCTTCAGGCGTGATGGTAGAAGTGTTTGATGGCAACAGGAAATGATTACGATTACGCAGTGAAAACAAAACTGGCGTGTACGTATGAGGGTGGTGCCCACGCGAAGTGGGCTTTCTATGTCAACGGGAGGTTGATAGGACGGTCTATTCGCTCGCGCAGCTTGCGAGGGAATGAGCAGATTGCTCCTGGCATTCTCGGTATGATGGCAAGAGAGATGCGTTGTAGCGCCGGAACCTGGAAGCGGATACTGGAATGCACACGCTCACGCAAAGATTATATTCACGAGCTATTTCGCAACGGACATATCACGGAGGAAGAACGAGATCAGGCCATCAAGGAGTAGAGGAGCTTCCATGCCCATCTATTTTTATCGCGCCAAAGAGCAGCCGTATGGGTGCTTCTCGAATATGGCGCCGTATAGCTTCGAGTTGGATGGC
>JBJKSJ010000089.1:0-3546 GCA_046704085.1 Ktedonobacterales bacterium
TCGTACATGCTCCCATTACCTCTATACTGCGGCAGGTTCCGCTGGCTGCGGACGTGCGCCGCTGGCGGCGCGCTGCTGCTCCTTGAGGGCGCGAGCGATTTTGTCCGGCGTGATCGGCGTGCTATCCACGCGAGCGCCGATGGCGTCATAGACGGCGTTGGCAATCGCCGGAATGATCGGATTCAGCGGACCCTCGCCCGCTTCTTTCGCGCCATACGGGCCTTCCAGGTCGTTGGTTTCAACGTGCATCGCTGTGATTTCGGGCGTGTCGTAGATGGTCGGCAGCTTGTATTCCAGAAGGGAGGGAATCTTATGCAGCCCCTTGCGGAAGACCTGCTCCTCCAGGACGGCCTCGCCAAAGCCCATGTAGGCGCTGCCCTCGATCTGGCCCTCGACGAGCGTGGGATTGAGCGCGCGCCCGCAGTCGTGGGCAACCCAGAGCTTTTCAACCTTGATGTCGTAGGTTTCCGGGTCCACCTGCACCTCGGCCACGCAGGCGGTGTAGCTGTAGGCGGGCGAGATGCCGACGCCCGCGCCCTTGAACTTGCCGCCAAGGCTGGGCGGCTTGTAGGAACCGACGGCGCTGAGCGTGCCCTGTACTGATTCAGCCTTGACTGCGGCGTCCGCAAAGGAGACACGCTTTGCGGGGTCATCGATACAGAAGATGGCGCGGTCAGCGGCGGTCAGGCGCTCAGCCGGGACTTGCAGCATCTCGCTGGCGGCCTCCAGCAGCCAGGCGCGCAGCTTGAGCGCGCCCTCCCGCGCGGCGTTGCCCGCCATGAAGGTGACACGCGAGGAGTAGCTGCCCAGGTCTACCGGAGTCAGGTCGGTGTCGCCGGTATAGACGCGAATGTCCGAGAGGTCCACGCCAAGCTCCTGGGCGACGACGGTTGCCAGCATGGTATCGGACCCCTGGCCGATGTCGGAGGAGCCGCAGAGGACGGCCACGCCGCCGCCGCGATCAATCTTGACGATCACGCCGGAGTGGGGCATGTCGTTCCAGTAGATGGCCTTGCCCGCGCCGGTCACATAGGAACTGATGGCGACGCCCAGGCCGCGCCCTGGCGGCAGATGCTGGCGGCGCGCCTTCCAGTCCGAGGCGGCGACGACCTTATCGACGCATTCGACCAGACCGCAGCTTGTGACGCGCAGGCCGTTGACGGTCTCGGAGTATGGCTCGATGGCGATCTGCTGGCGATAGGCCGCCGGGTCGAGGCCAAGCTGCTCGGCGATCTTATCAAGCTGGCACTCGAAGGCGTAGCGCGGCTGGGTCGAGCCGTGTCCGCGCTTGGGTCCGCAGGCAGGCTTGTTGGTATAGAGGCGCATGCCGTCGAACTTGTAGCGCGGAATCTTGTAGGTGACGGTGAGCAGCGCGCCGGTATAGTAGACGGTTGCCAGGCCATAGCTGGCATACGCGCCGCCATCCAGGAAGGTTTGCAAGTGGACGGCGGTGATTGTGCCATCCTGCTTGACGCCGGTCTTCAGGATCATCTTGACCGGATGCCGCCCGCGATGGCAATAAAACACCTCTTCGCGGCTGAGCGTGAACTTGATGGGACGCCCATGTTGCTTGGCGAAAAGGCAGGCGGCGAAGTCATGGGCGAACGGCTCGCACTTGCCGCCGAAGCCGCCGCCGACGGGCGGGACGATAACGCGCAGGTGGCTGAGCGGCATCTGCAAGACTTTGGCGACCTCTCGATGCACATAATGCGGCGTCTGCGTGGAGGTCCAGAGGGTGATCTTGCCATCTGCAAGGCAGTCGGCGACGCAGGCATGCTCCTCCATCGGCGCGTGGGTGGTGCCCTCGAAGAAGTAGGTATCTTCGCGGACCAGATCGGCCTCCTCGAAGCCTTCTTCCACGTCGCCGAAGTCCAGGTGGACCTCTTTCATAATATTGCCGCGCTTCGTCTCCTCGTGCAGCTTGTTCTCTTCTTGAGCCAGCGCCTCCTCAATCGAGAAGATGGCCGGGAGCGGCTGATACTCCACGTCGATCAGGTCCAGCGCCTCCTCGGCGGTTTCTTCATCCACCGCGCAGACGGCGGCCACCGGCTCGCCCACGTAGCGCACCCTGTCGATGGCAAAGGGGTATTCGTCCTGGGTCGTCGGCATAATGCCGTAGAGATGCGGCAAGTCCTGGCCGGTGATGACATCGAGGACGCCGGGCAGGGCGCGCGCCCGCGAGGTATCCATGCGTGTGATTAGCGCGTGTGGGTGCGGGCTGCGCAGGATGCGCCCAAAGGCCATGCGCGGCAGCTTGAGGTCGTCGGCGTAGCGCGCCGCGCCGGTCACTTTGGCGTAGCTGTCAATCTTGGGAAGCGATTTACCTATGATCATCTGTGTATCCTCCGGCGCGTTGCCCGGCTGGAAGCCGGGGGTACAAGCAGAACGCCCGCCTGTGCTATGACACTTCTGCTGGTTGTTCTTGCTCCTGGCGCATTCTGGCGGCGGCCAGTTCGACGGCCTCAATAATCTTGGTATAGCCCGTACAGCGGCAAAGGTTTCCGGCGAGCGCGGCCTTGATCTCGTCGCGGGACGGATCGGTGTTGTGCGCGAGCAGCGCTGCGCCGCTTACCAGAAAGCCGGGCGTGCAATAGCCGCACTGCGCTGCGCCGCGCTCGGCAAACGCCTGCTGCAAGGGGTGCAGGTGGTTCTCTTGCGCCAGCCCCTCGATGGTGGTGATCTCCTCATCCTGCGCCTCGACGGCCAGCATGAGGCACGAGAGGACCGGCGCGCCATTGACCAGGACGGTGCAGGCGCCGCAGTGTCCAAGCTCGCAGCCGTGCTTGGTGCCGGTAAGATCAAGCTCCTCGCGCAGCGCCTCCAGCAGCGTGTGCGATGGCGATATGGCTGCCTGCATCGTCTCGCCGTTGATATGAAAGGTCATCAATTGTTTTGGCATGACAAACTCGCTTTCGTGGCTGGCGGTTAAAACCGCGCCTAGAGGCAGCCTGCGGCTGCCGCGAAGTCCGCCTGCGCGGACTGGGTATGGGCGCCCGTTCGTGCTAACGCGCGAAGGTGGGTTTCGTGGCGGAACGCCCATAGGCGCGAATTTATTCGCCAGCCCGTTTTCGCAGATCGACGACGCGCCGCGCCTTGAGTTCAAAGCGGGGCAGCGTGCCGGATGGCACGGCGCGAACAGGCACGCGCAGGGCCAGGCTCTGGCGCAGCGCCATCTCCACGCGGGGCACAAGCTCTTCGGGACATTCGATCTCTAAAGCAATCTCATCCAGCGAGTCGGCTTTACTGACGATGATACGAAACTCTTCGACTTCAGGGAAGCCGCGCAAAACATCCTCGATGCTGGAGGGATAGACGTTGACGCCGCGCACGATCAGCATGCCATCCAGGCGGCCCAGCACGCCGCCTGGAATGGTGAGATACACGCGCCCGCAGGGACAGGTCGTTGGGCCGCGCTGCACCAGATCGCCGGTGCGATAGCGGATGGCGGGCGTGCCCCAGCGCCCCAGGTTGGTCAGCACCAACTCGCCGCGCTCGCCCTCGGCGACAGGCGCGCCCGACGTTGGGTCCAGAATCTCGGCGAGAAAC
>JBJKSJ010000090.1:0-52189 GCA_046704085.1 Ktedonobacterales bacterium
AGCAGGTCTGCGCCGAGGCGCAGGGTAAACTTGCTCATCATACCCAGCAGGTAAGGCCGCCCCAGGTGCAGCGCCAGGATGGCAAGCCAGAGGATGGGCAGGACTGCGGCCAATGTGCCTTCAAGAAATTGTTCCCCACCAGCATTGATCCCATTAATAATGGCATTGGTCAGGTCGTTCACGTTCATGTCAAGAGACCCCTTTCTTATGTGGGCTGAGGGCCAGAGATGTCTGGAGATGCTCCTCAGCCGCTTTCATGGCTATGCAGGTTGGCTTCTGCTCAACGCCAGCGTGGCGACCTGCGCTCCCACACGGCTGGTATCTTTGATGGTTGGGCACAGATAGGCCAGATCGCAGCGCAGGCAGCGCCGCGCCTCTGCGCGCGCCTGCTCTTCGGTAAAGCCCAGCGCAAACTCGCTTGTTTTGTCGCGCGACTGGTCGGAGGAACGAAGCGGCATCTGGGCGCGCGGCGTTGGCGCAAGATGTACCTCGACGGCACCATCAGGCAGCGCAGAAGGCGTCTGCAACTCATCCTCCGGCAGTTCGGCAATTTGCTCCGGCGGCAATCCGCGCAGATAGGCATGGATGGAGCGCGCGGCCTGGCGGCCATGCGCGGCGGCGTGAATGATCGAGCGCGGGCCGTAGGTGGCGTCGCCAGCAGCAAAGACGCCAGTCTGTCCAGTTGCCAGTGTTTTGGGGTTAATCATCAGGCCGCCCCAGGCAGCTACTTCAACCTGCGTACCTTCTGGCAAGAAGGAGGGGTCGGGCGCTTCGCCAATTGCCACCAGAATCACATCCACCGGCAACTCAAAGGTAGCGCCTTCAACTGGAATGGGCCGTCGGCGGCCCTCGGCATCAGGCTCGCCCAGCTTCATGCGCTGGCAGACAACGCCGGTCAGCGCGCCGCCCTGGCTTTTCAGTTCCACAGGCGCGGCCAGTTCGTGCAGGGTCAACCCCTCTTCGATGGCGGCGCGGACTTCCTCTTTCTGCGCAGGCATTTCGGCCTGGGTGCGCCGATAGAGAATATGGACGGCCTTTGCGCCAGAGCGCCAGGCGGAGCGCGCCGCGTCCATCGCGGTGCTGCCGCCGCCGACGACCGCGACCACTTTCCCTGTGAGATTGGTTTCGACGCCCAGGTTGAAGTCTTTCAGGAAGCCTGTGGCTGGAACAACACCATCCAGGCGATCTTCACCGGCCAGCCCCAGGCGCTGGCTCTTCTGCGCCCCTACCGCAATCAGTACGGCCTGATACTCGCGGCGCAGATCATCTAGCGAGACATCACGGCCAATGGCAGTGTTGGTGCGAACCTCCACGCCCAGGTCGATAATTGCCTGAATATCGCGGTTCAGTTCAACGCGCGGCAAGCGATATTCAGGGATGCCAATCGCCATCATCCCACCAGGGACTGGCATCGCCTCGTAGATTGTGACCTGATAACCCCGCCGCGCCAGATAATACGCCGCGCTCAGGCCAGTTGGTCCAGAACCAATAATGGCAATGCGCTCACTGAAGCGCTCTTTGGGAGGCTTGAGGAAGCGTCGCCCGGCGTACCCATGATCGGAGGCGAAGCGCTTGAGATCGTGGATAGCAATTGGCTCCTCAAACTCGCCACGCCGACAGGCATCCTCGCAAGGCGCCGTGCAGACGCGCCCGCAGATCACCGGGAAGGGATTAGGCTCGGCAGCGACAGCCAATGCCTCATCATAGCGCCCCTGAGCGATCAATCCAACATACAGCCCTGCATTGGTGCCAACAGGGCACGCCTCTTGACAGGGAGCCTTGATCGTCTGGTTCGCTTCGCCTAGCCAGGTGCGCCAGATTTGCCAGGGTTCGCTCGTATGAGCCACCTGCCAGTGGAGCAGCGTATCATAGGGCGCCTCGCCGGGGATTTCGGGTACCGCGCTGGTGTATGCCTGGAGTGGATACCAGACCTTGCCATCCTGGTCCTCTGGCGGATGGGCAATTGGTCCCTGGGGCGCGGCAAAGACCACGTCGCGGACCCCTACCTCAATAGTAATGGCTTGTGTTGGGCATTCCTGGGCACAGACCTGGCAGCCAAGACAGGTGGCGATTTGCACTGGCGTTGCCATCATCGTTGGTTCGTCTGCGGCCCCAAAGGGGATGGGTGAGGGCGGTGCGCCCGCCAGACCCTGGGGACGGGTCATATCCAGGCACCGCACCGGACACAAGTCCATGCAGATGCCACAGTTGATACACGCCCCCTCATTGACCTGAAACCGATAGGCCATACAGCCCTCCTTAGGCTACCAGGAAGAGATTTCCTGGCAGATGACGCTTTGAGCGAACGGGCGAGCAAGAATTTCGCTTTCCATTCTGTGCTGCTCCGTATGGAGGGAGTGTACGTCCGATAGGTTACTATCAAGAGAACGAAAGGTTACAAAACAGTAACGGACAATGAATCAGGAATTCTAGCAGGCTATTGACCATTTTGTAACGCTTGATAACCAGGAGCGTTATCGCGGAACGCTATGCTCAAGCCGTGTGAAGGCAAGGAAGGCCCGTTTGGACTGATACCACCCGTACCGGGTGAGAAACAGGAGTACCCCGATGTTTCAGCGCATTCTTGTTCCGTTGGATGGCTCACCGCGCGCCGAACTGGCGCTTGCGCCCGCCGCCGCTCTGGCTGAGCGCTTTGATGCCGGGTTGTTATTGGTGCGCACCATTCTGGTGCATGTCTTCCCTGGCGCCGATCCTGGCCCAGCGCAGCATGAGGCGCTCCAGGAAGCCGACCGCTATTTAGACGCCATCGCACGCCCCATCAAGGACAGAGGGATTGCCGTGCGCACGGCGATCCCTTATGATTCGCCAGCCAGTGGCATTGCCGACCAGGCGGACTTCCGTCATGTTGATTTGATTGTGATGAGTACGCACGCGCGCAAATGGCCCGATACGCTGCTTCACCCCAGCGTCACGATGGGCGTGCTGGAACATACAAAGCCTCCCATCCTTGCCTTGAAAGACGCGGGTGGAGACCAGCCTCAGCTTCCGCGTTTTATGACTAATCCAGATGCGCCCATTCTTGTTCCGTTGGATGGCTCACTGCTGGCCGAAAGCGCGTTGCCGTTGGCCGAAGGGCTGGCAAAGACCTTTGGCAACCCGCTTTTGCTGGTGAGGGCAACAGAACGGCCTCGCGTTGCTTCACTTTCTATGGATAGCCCAGCCATTACGGCGAGAATCCAGGATTGGGCGGTTGAAGAGACCATGAGCTACCTCCGGCGGAAACGACACGAGGTTGCCAATCGGGGTGTGCGGGTGACGACAGAAAGCTCGGTTGGAGTGCCGGCCTGGTTCATCGAGGAATGTGTCCTGGCGCACAACGCTGGTCTGGTGGTCATAGCCTCGCATGGCCGCAATGGAGTCGGACGGTTCCTGCTGGGTAGCGTGGCTCAAAGCGTTCTGCGTGAGAGTGCAGCCCCCGTGTTACTGGTGCGGCTTTATGAGCCGCAAGTCTGAACAGTTGTTAACTTTCTTGCCCGGCGAGGAGCCGCTCTCCAAGAGGGAGCGGCTCCCTTACTATGCTCTACGCCCTAACGGGAGCGCCGCATTAGTTGCACAGGCGTCGCTGCTGCTATTACAATATAGACGTTCGGATTGTCAACACATAGCACCTCACCCCTTTGTTATGTTTGCCAAAAGAGGTCTTGAGAAGCTGCGCATGAAGGCTACAGTACCAAAGGCTCCTGATACAAAGCCACAGCCTTCCCAGCAGCAAGCTCCCGCGGTGAGCGCGCCTGGGAAATACCTGGGTATGGTTGCCTCATGGTTTCCCAGCACCTTCTGGGTGGGAGCAGCAATGACGGTCGGGGGATTGGCGCTGGCGCTGGCGGTCTGCTGGGCGATTGATCGCTGGCTCGTTTCCTTGGCGAATCCTGGGTGGTTCTTTTTGCCAGTCGTTGCGCTGGTTGGCTATCGCTGGGGCTGGCGTCTGGGGTTGCTCGCTACCGTTGGGGAAGTGCTGATCGTCTGGTATTTCTTCACGCCGCCACGCTATTGGCACGGGTTGCCTTATGGCGAAAGCATTGCCCGATTGCTCAGCCTGATCGGGGGCACGCTTTTTGTACTGGCTCTGGTTGATCTGGCGGCGCGTCAGCAGCGCGCTGCGAGCGCGCTGGCGAATGAGAACGCCGCCCTCTTTCGCCAGGAAGCCGAGCGTCGGGCGCATGTGGAGGCGCTCAATCAAGTGGGGGCCGCGCTCAGTTCAGAACTTGACAAAGCGCGCCTCCTGGATCTGATTGCCCAGACCGCGCGCGACCTGACCGGCGCGGGCTTTGCGGCGTTTACGCTGCGCCCGGAAGATGGCAGCAGCGAGCGGTTTCATCTGGCCGCCGCCGCTGGCTTAACGCCACAGCAGGAAGCGATGTTTCACCGCATGCCGCTTGGCGGCGAAGGCGTCCTGGCCCCCATCTATCAGGAGCATCGCCTGGTGCGCGTGGGCGATGCGACCAGGGATGCGCGCGCCATAGGACAGCCACGCGGCCACCCCCTGGTACGCAGCTTTCTAGGAGCGCCGCTGCTGGGGCGCGATGGCAGGATGCTGGGCGGTCTGCTGCTGGGGCATACCTTGCCTGACCAATTCACCGCAGAGCATGAAGCCTTGCTGAGAGGCCTGGCTGCACAAGCCAGCGTGGCGCTGGAGAACGCGCGCCTCTTTGAGCAGGCGCGGCAGCGCGCCGAGGAGTTGGAGGCAGTCATTGAAAGTATGGTTGATGGCGTCGCTCTCCACAATGCCAAAGGCGAACTGGTTCGCCAAAATCGGGCGGCGCTTCACATGGCTGAATCCACTGGCGCATCCATTGTAACCCTGCTAATGCAAGAAGTAACCGGAGTATGCCTCTGCACGATAGATAACACGCCTATTTCCCTGGAGGAGCGACCATCGCGGCGCGCTCTGGCAGGCGAAACCATTCGCGGCGAGGATTTACGTGTGGTCTGGGACACTGGTATGGTGTGGGAACTCAATGTCAGCGCGGCGCCGCTGCATGATCCCCAGCAGGGCATTGAGGGGGTCGTTACCGTTTTTCGTAACCTGACCATGCAGCGCCGCCAGGAACGCGAAGCACGGCTGTATGCAGAGGCTGAGGATCGCCGTCGACTGCTGCAAACAATCCTTGATGAATTGCCTGGCGGGGTCTTTATAGTGGAGGGGGAAGACAGCCGGATGGTGCTTGCCAACCGTGCAGCCGAGGAGACCTGGGGCGCGCGCTGGCAGACGGGGACCTCTGCCAATGACTTCTTTCACACCTCTGGCGTGCATGTCTCGCAGATGGATGGGCGTCCGATGCCCACTGAGAACCTCGCCAGCGTTCAGGTCTTCCGGCAGGAGGAGCCGATCCGCTACCTTCAGGAAGTAATTCGCCGCCCAGATGGCACCTCGCTGCCAGTTCTGGTAAGCGCGGTCAAGCTCCCCACGCCGATTGAGGCGCATCAGAAACCTCCAGGGGGGAGCTACAGAGGACACATGGCAGCTATCGTGATGCAGGACATCAGCACCTTGAAGGAAGCCGAGCGGCTAAAAGATGAGTTTGTGGCCCTGGTCAGCCATGAACTGAAGAACCCGCTCACCAGCATCAAAGGATATACACAGCTTTTACGCGCGCAGCTTGAGGCACAGGAGGGCATCTCTCTAAGTGATCAAGAACTGCTTTGCCTGAATGTGGTGGAGGAAGAGGCGGACCGATTGGCAGCATTAGCAAGTGATGTCATTGATGTCTCACGCTTGCAAAGCGGACGGCTGGTTCTGAGAATTGATGAACTTGAAGTGGTGTCGCTGGTGCGTCAGGTAGCCGAGCGCCTACAAATCACCACCAAAGAGCATACGCTCAACCTGACGGCTGACCCTGCGTCCATCTGGCTCCAGGGAGACCGCAACCGCCTGGAGCAGGTACTGTTGAATCTGCTTGGCAATGCAATCAAATATACGCCGCAGGGCGGACTAATCGATATTGCGGTGACTCAGGCCGAGGATGGGCAGAGCGCCCAGGTGCGCATTCAGGACAGTGGCATTGGCATTCCCCGTGAGCAACAGGCCAGGCTCTTTGCACGTTTCTCGCGCGCCAGCAATGCCGCCGCGCATGGCATCACCGGCACCGGCCTGGGTCTCTTCCTCTGCCGCGAGTTGATTGAACGGCATGGAGGGCGCATCTGGCTGGAATCTGAAGAAGGCAATGGGAGTACGTTTGCCTTTCTGCTACCTCTTACTCCTCCTGATGACGCATCGGAAAGTTGACCTGGCGTATCCGTGAGCATCTCTGCGATCGCGCCACTCAATTGCAGGCCGCATTCAATCTCCTCCCTCCAATTACTAACAGTTACCTACTTAGTAACCTTCAATATGTATGCTTTCTTTGACGGGCAACAGTCGTAAGACATGCTGCCTATCATGCTTATGTTACGGGTCTTATCTCCCTTTTTCCTGTGCCGCTCAGCGTGGAGTAGGGCAGAAGATTGGAGGGGCTGGGATGGCTATTGAAAATGCTTCATCCATCAAAACAATGAGCGCGTTAAAACAAGGGTGGGTTCTGGTGCTTGTCAGGGAGCAACGCCTGCGTCAGTTGCTCCTCACCATCCTCAGCCGGGCGGGCTACGCGCTGCTGGGGTGTGCAACGCTCGACGAAGTCAGACAAGTGTTGGCGCAGCGCAGCGCCCCCAGCCTGATTCTCCTTGACGGCGCGGAGGCCAGCGAAGCAAGTTTGCGCGAGCAGATACACCAGATCGAGGTATTGCTTGCTCCTGGGGCGAGCTGCCGGGTCATTGTCTTTTCCCTGGCACATCCTCAACCGCGCATTCATCATCTTCCTGGTGTCGATGCTGTGATTGCCAGGCCGTTCGATCTCACACAGGTGCTGGACAAGGTAGCATCGCTCACGCAAGCCGACTGAAGCGTTCAAGCAATGTCCCTGTGTCTTCCCCCATCTCAGTTACCATTTTGTAACTGAAAGTAATCCCTTGGGTAATAGGATACAGGTAAGCTCTCTCAAAGAGGCGCTCTCCAATTTTGGGCCTGCTCTTTCATTTGACCTGAGAAAGTGTATCACCTCTATGGGGCATCACGATCAATCAGCAGAACAGCTATCAAACAAGAAGACGCCAGAAAAGTCAGCAAGGCTGGAAGATGACCAACTGGCGTTGCTGAAGGAGCTGGCTGCGGGAGAGCTTGAACAGCTCAAGACGCGCTTTTTTAGCGCAATGGCCCACGAACTGCGCACACCGCTGGCCTCACTTCGTCTGGCGGCGGGGTTGCTGGTGAATGCTCCGCCGCCAGGCGCCACCGATGAGCATCGACAACTCTTCCAATTGATTCTCCAATCCAGTGACCGGCTGGACCTCCTCATCAATAGCTTGCTTGATTACGCCCGCTTGGAAGCCAGCCACTTGCAATTGGAGATGCAGAGCGTTGATCTACGGCTGATCCTGGAGTCGGTGGCTGACCTGCTGGAACCCCATTATCGCGCCAGGCGCCAGACGCTCGATGTGCAGCTTCCCGAGAGGCCGGTCAACGTGCGTGGAGACCCGTTCCGCCTGAGAAGCGTGGTCCAGGCATTGCTGGATACCGCCTGTAAGTGGTGTCCCGAAGACGGAAGGTTAAGCATGGGCTGCCGGGCACAGGAGTCTGGCACACTGGGCTGGGTTTGTAATACTGGCCCGCAGGTGCCAGCGGAGGAGCGTGAACGTATCTTCACCCATGCGTATTGGCAAACGACCGAAGACACGCCCTCGCTGGCAGCATTTGGGCTGGGTCTGCCTTTGGCACATGGATTGATGAAGCTGCATGGGGGCCACCTCTGGCTGGCTGAGCCTGAATCCGAGGCAGAGGGGATGTGCTTTCATTTTAGCCTCCCCCTGGTTCGTGCATGAGGGGAGCTGCCTCCTTGCACAGCAGCAGGGATGACTGATAGAATGAAGCGCCATCTAAGATAGCGGAAAGGAGTGGACTCGTGAAGCTGCTGGTGATTGATGATGACCCGAATATTGCACAGGCCATCAAGCTGGCCTTTAGCATGCAGTGGCAAGGGGTAGAGGTGCGCGTGGCCTATGACGGCTCCAGCGGACTGGATGCTTTTTTTGAGACGCAACCCGATGTCATCTTGCTTGATGTGGGCCTACCTGGAGGGATGTCGGGCTTTGAGGTGCTGGAGCGGATTCGCCGTATCTCGGATGTCCCGGTGCTGATGCTGAGCGCGCACGGGCAGGAACTGGATAAAGTGCGCGGCCTGGAGCTGGGCGCGGATGATTATGTCACCAAGCCGTTTGGGCATCTGGAACTGCTGGCACGGGTGCGCGCCGTCTTGCGCCGGGCCGAACTCCCTCCCCCAGTGAGTGCGGTTCCCGATTTGCAAGCGGGGGATATGACAATCAACTTTGGAAGCCGCGAGGTCCATGTCAAAGGTGCGCCAGTGAAACTCACGCCAGTTGAATATGGGCTGCTCTATCACCTTGCGCGCAACGCCGGGCATGTGCTGACGCATGACGCTCTCCTGACGAAAGTCTGGGGCGATGAATACCGAGGCGAGGCTGATTACCTCAAAGTCTATATTAGTCGCCTGCGCTCCAAGCTCGGCGAAGACCCCAACCATCCGCAGTGGATTGAGACGGTCCCCAGGCTCGGCTATCGCTTCCTGCGTTCTCCTACGGCTGCCCCGGAAAGCGAAGCCAAACGTGTTGAGAGGGAAGGATAGGGAACACCTCACGAGTACCACCTGTGCTGTCAAGGGCAGTATACTCGCTGAACGTGCCAGAAGAGGTCCGATAGACCTCTCCTGGCACGCTTCTATCAACAGTCAGCCCATCGTTCCAGGCTTATCTCATGGCGACGTGCTGCTCCTTCATGTTGGGCGAGGCTGATAGTTGCACCTCCTCAGGAAGGATGGGCTGCCTGCGCGCCAGAAGCACGGGCGTGTCCACCTCTCGCAGAATGTTTTGAGCCACGCTGCCTATGACCAGCCGCCCCAACCAGCCGCGCCCATGAGAGGCCATAACGATCAACCCAGCCTGGTGCTCCTGGTCAATTTGCTCAATAAAAGGAGCGGCCCCGCCCACTGCTGTTTCAATCTCAACCTCTAGCCCAGCACCGGCAAGCTCTGCTGCCTTGCGTTTGAGGTAGCTTTCGGCCTCATCCAAGGACCACTTCACGGACTGAGCCATCATCGCATCATACCCAATGACGCCCCCGGCGAGGTAGGGCTGCTCTCCGGCACGTATCAGCAGGAGCCGATTACCAAAGACGCGGGCTAGCTCCTGCGCAATGGGCAAGGCGGCCTCCGCCTGGACGGAGCCATCCAGCGGCACGAGAATGGGCGCGCGCGGGTCGGTCATGAAGCGTGGTAAGTGGAGCGACGGCGCGGCAGGGTCATCCCCGCTGGCGCATTTGCAGGCCAGGATGGGCGCATTCGTCTGGCGCAGCACTTGCAAGGTCACGCTTGGATGGAGCAGGGCATCCACGCCTTTGCGCCCATGAGTAGTCATCACAATCAGATCAACCTGGCTAAACGCAGCCTCGTCAATGATGCCCTCGGCAGGCTCCAGTGGCAGCACTACCGTAGATGCGACGACCTCTTCACTGCGCAGGTAGTTCGCAACGGACTCCAGATAACGCTGCGCATCGTGAGTTACTGCAAAGTACGGCGAGCGCTTATTGCCCGCTTGCGGCTCTTCTGGCAACAATGTGCGGACGAGCAACACCTTTGCTGCAAAGCGTCGTGCCAGCAGCATTGCCGGCTCCAGCGCCGTTTCGGCCAGGGGCGAGCCATCCAGCGGCACCAGGATGGTATTCAACATGAGGATACTCCTTCTGCTCTCCCCGTTCGAGCAATCCTGAGATTGCCTGGGTAGGGCGTGTATCATTGGTGTTCATCCACCTACCAAGAACATACTTCACCTCTATAACTATGCTGGTTGGCGCTGGTTACAAAACAGTGAAAGCGGGAGAAACCCTTGCACAAGCTAGTGTTACCATCGAGAAACCATCCGTGACCTGCTCTGTAACCCCTGACCAGTAGACTGAAACTTAGGAAAAGGTCACCAAGTCAGGTGGCTTGATAGTTCTGGCATGAGCCATCGCTCAACGCGGGGTAGCACAATTCCTGCTGATAGATGAGGAGGTTCTTTATGGTCGCGGAAATGAATCGAACTGAACCCAGCCCATTGGAAGAACGCCTAATCTCGCTGTCTCTGCCTTGAATACACGCATCTCTCAGTTGATAGGATAGGTCCATAAGCCACCATAAGTCTGGAGAAAGGCTGAAAGCGAGGCGCCTGTATGTTGGTCAGGAACATCATGGTACAGAATGTCGTCACAATATCAGAGGAAGATACACTGGAACACGCCGCGCTGCTGTTGCAGCAGGGGCGCTTTCGGCATTTGCCTGTTGCCCGGCGGCTTCCCCAGCAGAAAGAGGCTCCATCCTCCTTGATTGTCTATCCACCCCCCAAACCTCCCGTTGCCGTCATCGGCCTACTCTCCGACCGTGACCTGCCTGGAGGACGAGTGGGTGCCGTTCCCTTGGAGCAGTTGAAGGAGCGCCGGGTGCGTGAGGTCATGCACCGGCCTGTCATCACGGTCGGTCCAGATACTCCGGTGGAGTATGCCGCCAACTTGATGGCCGAGAATGCCATCGGGTGCTTGCCTGTTGTGAACGATGATGAGAATGGTCGATTGGTCGGTATTATCACGGAAAGTGATCTGTTTCATGCGCTGGTGCGGTTGTTGGGGACGCAAGAGCCAAGCACTCGTCTCCGGCTGCTGCTGCCCAGCGGCGACCCAACAGAGCTTGGCCGGGTCTTGCTGCTGCTTGGGCACCAGCACATTCATCTGGCGGGGCTGCTGGCCGAGCCAGTCGATGCCGACGGGCGCTGGCCGGTGACTCTGCGTGTGCGCACGATTTACCCAGAACCCTTGGTACAGCAGCTTCGTGCCGGCGGGGTTGAAGTGGAGCAACCTATCACCTCGGAGGAGGGCTAAGATGGGCGATCAACCACTTGACCAGAAAGCTCGACCCGCAGTAGCTACCTCGCCTGAAGCTGGTGTCTTGTTCGTCCACGACCCCAAGCTCTACCAGTACCATTTTGGCCCAGATCATCCCCTGCGCCCGCGTCGCCATCTGCTGCTCATGGACCTGCTGGAGCAGTCCGGCATCCTCCAGACTGATGGGCCAGACATCCTGCTTCAGCAAGAGGCCAGCCAGGAAGAGTTGCTGCTCGTGCATAGCCCGGCCTATGTCGCTGCTGTCGAGCGGTTGAGCGCTGAGGATGAGGGACTCGATAGCCTTATTGGCGAATATGCGGTTGACCCTGAAACCTATGGCTTTGGGATGGGAGATAACCCGATCTTTCTTGGGATGCACACTGCCTCGGCGCGCATCGTTGGTGGAACCCTGGCGGCGGCGCGCGCCGTCATGGTCGGCAAAGTGCGCCATGCCTTCAACGCCACTGGCGGATTCCATCACGCCCTGCGAGATCGCGCCTCCGGCTTCTGTATTTATAATGATGCCGCCGTAGCTATCGCATCGCTGCTTCAGGAGTATGAAGCGCGCATCCTGTATGTCGATTTCGATGCCCATCACGGCGATGGGGTGCAGTGGGCGTTTTATGATGAGCCGCGTGTCATGACCGTTTCCTTCCATGAGACAGGCCGCTACCTGTTTCCAGGCACTGGCGATTTGTTGGAACTGGGCCAGGGAGCCGGGCGAGGCTCTTCGGTCAATATTCCAATGGATGCGTTCACTGAGGATGATTCCTGGCTAGAAGCTATTTCAGCTATTCTGCCCTCGCTGGTCCACGCCTTTCACCCCGACCTGATCGTGAGCCAGCACGGCTGCGATACCCATGCCTGGGATCCGTTGACGCACCTCGCGCTGACGACGCGCGCTGCCGCTGCCCAGGCCAGGCTGATCCATGCCCTGGCGCACGAGCATTGCCAGGGGAGATGGATCGCGTTAGGTGGAGGTGGTTATGATCTGTATCGCGTGGTTCCGCGAGCCTGGGCTTTGGTCTGGTCGGAGCTTTCGGGTAGACCCTTGCCAGAAGAACTCCCTCCTGCCTGGCTGGATCGCTGGCAGCCAGAAAGTCAGGAGCAGCTTCCAACGATGTTCCTGGATAACCCCCAGGATTTCCCGCCCAAACCGCGTCAGGCGGAGATCGAGCGCCACAATCGGCGCATCGTTGCCCAGGCGCGGCGGCTCTTCTTGCCTGCCCAGGTACGCCAGGCGTATCCCCAAGTCACGATTCCCGCGTTTCCAGCAGTACGCCCTGAGGCCATCAGCACTGGAGTACCAGATCTGCTACGCCACGTCGGCAAAACCGCAGAGCCACGACTGCGCTCCCTGGAGACTGCTCGTGGACCGATCCTCTTGCGCGATTGGTGTCCACCATCCCAGGTCGAGCGGCTGCATCCCGACGAAGGACTGCACGCTTTTGCGCGCCGGGCTGACCGCGAGCAAGCCTTGCTCAAGCGCATTGCCTCTGGCCCGGAGTGTGAACTGGTGGTGGCGCATACCCCAGAGGGCTTGCTCATTGGGCAGGTGAGTATCTGCGCTGCCGATGATTGGTGGGAAGGGATTCCGGATTTATACGAGGTTGCCATCGAGGTCAGCGCCAACTGGCGGAAGCTCGGCCTCTCCAAAGCGTTGCTCCAGTTTGCTCTGGAACCGGATTACTTTGACGAAGTCATTCTCTACGCATTGGGCTTTGCCTGGCATTGGGATCTGGAGGGCGTTGGAATTGGCAGCATGAGCTACGCGCAGATGATTCGTAGGCTGTTTGAGCGCGTGGGCTTCGAGAAGATGGCGGCCACTGAACCCAACCTTCAACTGGACCCGGCCAACCTCTTTCTGGCCCGCATCGGTAGAAATGTCAGCCCTGCGAAAGCGGCGCAATTCCGCGAGCGCCTGAGGGCGCCTAATTGGGAGCAGCCGAGCTATGATTGGGCCTGAATCAAAGCGTAACTGGGAAAAAGGGCTCTAGATGGGGTTCTCAAGCCTCTCCTCATCTTCGGGCATACGATGAGCAGCAGTGGGACTAGAGCCAGCAGGCAAAGCGGGGGATGCCTGCTGCGTCTAATACCTGCTCGGCGCTGACAGCAAGTGCCCCGGCTGTTTCCACCTGAAGATGCGTCAGTCCAGGTTCTTGCTCAGCTATGAATACTTCCCAGTGTGTGCGCTGCGCATCATAGAGGTCCGGGCGGCCATCCGAGGCTCTGGAGGCTTCTCTCGATACTTCAGAGCCTCCTGCGGTTCGGGTTGTCCAGCGGCGGGCGAGCCGCTCCAGCGCCACCTCCCGTGGACAGACACACTCAGCAAAAATAGCTCTGGCTCGGTATCGGGTGGCAAGCTGGACTACTGCCTGGCGATCAGCCCGCCGAGCGAAGGAAGCATCCAGCAGCACTGAGCGACCGCTAGCAAGCGCTTCATCTGCCTCCTCCAGCAGCACCTGATACGTGTGTGCCGTCCATTCGTGGCTATACAGTCCTTCGCCAAAGTCTGCCGCCTGCGGTTGGGTGGCTTGGAGGCCAGCTAGCCGCTTGCGGGTGCTATCTGAAGAACAGAGCGCCCAGCCTAACTCGCCCTGAAGCGCTGCCGCCAGCGTACTCTTCCCGGTTCCCATGACTCCTCCAACCAGGAGCAGCGTGGGGCCAGACAGATCACCTAGCTCCTGTGCCGCCAAGGAGAAGAGCAAGCGTGCTTGCCGAAGGGCCGCCTCACGCTGGGCAATGGGCACCTCTGGCTCATCCAATTGAAAGGCCGCCACTTTGCCACGAACATAGGCACGATAGCAGGCATAAAACGAGAGCAGCTCGCGCAGTGATTCGTCGCCCGTCTCCTGGATGTAAGCCTTGATGAACGCCCGCGAAAGGTCAGGCCGACCTGCTGCATCTAGCTCCATCATCAGAAAGGCCACCTCACCAGCGACATCACCATAGCGAAAGCGCTCGTTGAATTCAATGCAATCAATCACGGCCAGCCGGTGGTCGTCATGCCCGATCCGTTCGCGAACGTAGACATGCTGGAGCCGCAGGTCGCCGTGACAGTCGCGGATATGTCTCCCACTGACACGGCTGGCAAAGAGCGGCGCGCGCGCGTCCAGAAAGCGCTGGATCGCGCTGACAATGCCGTTATAAGTCTCAGCATCAAGCGCCCGGCCTACATAGGGCTGCGTCTGGGCGAAGTTTTCTTCCCAATTGCCCATAATCACCGTACGGTCGCCGAATGCGGCGATCTGCTCGTTAGAGTTCGAGTGCAGATGAAATTCAGCAATATAACGCGCAATCTCTGCGATCAGCGTTGGACTGGCAGTTCCGGCGCGTACCTGTGTCTCTAGCATGGCCGCGTCAGGCAAACGTTCCATGACCACTGCATAATCCACCACCTCGCCGCCTTCGAGCGTAGAGCCAGGTGCTGGTGTCTCATCCGGCGGAAGCGTGGAACCGAAACGGACCTGCCCCCCTGGAAACGCGAGGATCGGTGCGACACCCAGATAGACATCGGGCGCCAGCCGCGCATTCAGGCGCACCTCTTCGGCGCAGAAGTGGCGTCGCAAGGCAGGCGTTGAATAATCAAAGAAGCCAAAGTCTTTGGGCTTCTTCAGCTTATAGGCATAGTCGCCAGCCAGTAATACTGCCGAAGCATGAGTCTGGATGAGCGGGATCGGCTCAGCAGGAGCAAATGGAAAGGCATCTGGACGTACAAGCTCCCTCAAGAATGCAGCAAAATCCTCAGCATCTTGCTGGGCTGGAGATCGGTCCTTACTTCCTGGCATAGCGATGCCTTCTCCTCTCTAAGTTCCCTGCGGCAGAGTGGCTGGTATGCTCAGCCGCGCTACACCGACGCGCTCCTTTTAGACAAGCAGGAGCGGGAGAACGAGAATCTGTTGGGTCATCGGGCGTTGCTGCGCCCCACCCTGATGCCCCTGGCCTGCCCTGCTGTCAACAAAATATCGATAGGGATCGGCTTTCCCCAAGGTCTCCACCACATGATAACAGACCAGAAACGGTATAGCCCATCTCTTTTGCCACGCACATGTCATTCTGGCAATAATGGTCGCCCTTTTATGCTTGGGAAGGTGTATGCGAATCCTCCCCTTTGGGATAGTTTTATCTTCCCCCCTTAGCGAGTGCGAGACTAACACGAAGAACCCCCCTTTGGGAAGAAGTGAGCCAGAACATCCTGGTTCTATACTTTCATTAGTTCCAGGACGGATGATGCGGCGCCAAATCTGGCGAACAATTTTTATCGGATGATCCGACAAGTAGTAAGATTGCAGAAAGGAGCAATTACATGTCTGAGTTTTCGCCAACAGAGAAGTATTCAGGAGTTAACACACTCGACCGACGTCCGGGCCTGGTCACATTCGCCGCAGTCATGATGTTCCTGCTCTTTGGCCTCTATGCCACAGTCGCATTACTGGAGTTCTTCCAGGGCACCTGGCTGTTGCTCTCCCTGTCGGGAGTGCCTGGTGGATACCTGTGGGTCTGGGGCATCATCGACGCGGCGATCAGCCTGATGTTCTTGTATGCTGGTTACGACATCCTGATGGGCGGCCAGGTTGGCAGGATCATTGGTCTTGTCGTTGCGATCATAAGCGCCGTCCGGTGGTTTTTCTTCCTGCCAATTGCCCCAATTGCAGCAGTGGTCATCATTGCCATTAACATCCTCGTTCTCTATGGGTTGGTGGCGCATGGGGAGTACTTTCGCTCCTCATCAGGCAATCTTGCCAGCTAATCGTAGACGCTTGAATCTGGTAGAGATACGTCTTTCTGGAGAGACAGAGAGACGTATCTTTATGAAAAGTAACGGACTTGACAACCTCTCCCTTCCCTTACAGCGGATGCTTGCCTCGCCCTTTGGTCAGGTTCGCACTATCCTGTTGGTTGGGTGGCAGACACTCCCACTAGACTCGCCTAGTGCATGATGTCTTCCGTAAGGTTTTTGTCTATACTCGTCATAGTGACCCCTTCAATGGATACGAGGTCGGCCTCCCCTTCCACAGGAAGCGTATGCAGATTGGGTGCAGGGATAGTGTTCATGTGGGGTCTCAACTTTCGGTTCGCTCAGAGGCATTTCTCTGGCTGGCTGTCCCAGTGGATTCGCTGGAGATGCGGTAAGCAAGCGCAAGCTCTTTACCTTCGTTCGGAGCAAGAGCGCGTCAAAAGAGTGGTTGCGATTGTTCGGGGATGAGGCGGGCCAACACTCTGAGCCTCAGTATCAGTATGCTACGGTAGTAGAAGTACATGGGTTGTACGCGATAAGAACGAGAGGAGAAGAAGCATGAGACTCGGTCCAGTACATCTTATCGTCATCGGACTGCAAAATGATCGATTGAAAGGCCAGATTGCGCGCGAGCTACAAGCGGCCAGCCAAAGCGGAGTCATCCGGGTGCTGGACGCCCTGGCGATCTTGAAAACGGAGGACGGCAAAATCATTTCCCTTGGGGCCAGCGACCTCAGCCCCGACGAGCGCGTCGAATATGGTGCTGTTGTCGGCGCCTTGATGGGGTTCGGAGCAACCGGCACAGACGAAGGCGCGCAGGCTGGAGCTGATTTAGGGGCGGACGCATTTGCCAAACAGAACTTTGGCTTATCGCAGGACGATATCCAGGGGATAGCGAATGGCATTCCCCCTGGCATGACAGCGGTCATGGTTTTGTTTGAGCATCGCTGGGCGGTCCCGCTGAAGGAAGCCTTCGAGAAAACAGGCGGTATTATGCTGGCCCAGGGAATTGTGCGACCAGAGACGCTGATCGGGCTAGGGGCCGATCTGGCAGCTTCTTCAATGGCAGCTGAGCAAATAGAATCGTCCTATAACGATACGTCCTATGGCATGCAGACAAACTGATAGGCACACGGTGGCTGGGATGGCAATATCTTGGCGCTGCCATTCCAGCCCATACCTGATGCTTTGCCCCAGCGCGGGCTGTGTCTATGCGCCCACACAGACCGCAGTTGAGAGTTCTTGCCCGAGACCGAAAAGCGCATCAAACTATTACCTCTGTTGATACCTGCCTTGCCTATCCAGTCTCAACAGTGTTGAGGAGAATGATCATGCTCGGATGTGGGTGTCTGTTTGCACTTGCTGCTGCGACAGCTCCGCGGCTGGTGCTGCTGTTTGTATGGCTCTTTACCCCCCTGGTGACTCGGGCCTTCCAGAGTATGTTTGTGATCCCACTCCTGGGCATCATTTTCTTGCCCTTCACCACGCTCATGTACGTTCTTGTCTGGTCGCCGGTTGTGGGCGTGACCGGGTGGGGCTGGTTCTTTGTGATCGTGGGGGTACTCCTGGACATTGGCTCTTATAGTGGGAGCGCATATAGCAACCGGGGCCGAATCCCAAGCGGCGCTCCGATGTCCAGCTAAGGCAGGGGGCGCCGCTCGGCTTTTCCTGGCTGAGTGCATTCCTCTTGAATGCTGGTGTTTCCCTCTAGGAGTACAAGAAGTGACCTCTCTTGGAAACAGCGCCTCTGGCTGTGCAGCCAGAGGTGCTGTTTGCGGTGGGTCAGCTTTTTCCCACACTCTTTGAGGGACTGGCAGGACGCTACGAATTAAACCGTTTTGTCCCAGCGGAGAAGGCTGTCTACCAGAGAGACGGGGTCTCCTATGCTGCGTGTCTGGCCTCGCTTCAACCGATGGCGGACATCTAGCAACCTAGCTTCCAACTCAGCGCCGGGTCGGGCTGCCAGCATCTGGCACGACCCGTTGGTCCGGTGCGCCACGTTGGTTAGTGGGCTGCTGATGGGTTATCAACTGGTGGTGATGCTGGTCCAACCACCCTGGAACGTTCTGGTTACGCTGTGGCTCCAGGCTCTGCTCACCTGGCTGGTGCTGCTAATCCTGGTGTTGCTCAGCAGATGGATGACCCATACCCACCAACCCCGAGCTCCTGTCTGGTGGGCGGTGAGCGCAGGAGAATTCTTTACAGCCATAGGGCGAAGTCTGGCCCTGGCCTCAAAGGCACTCCTCCTGCCCGCTCTGGCGCCCTTTCCTGCGTGGGAAAACCTCTTCTTTCTGCTTGCCTATCCCTGCTACTTCCTGGCGCTGGCGCTGTGGCCGATGGCGCCAGAGCGGAGCCAGCCAGCCTTGCGCCGGGTGAGAACAGTGCTTGACAGCCTGCTGCTGATGGGTGCCGCAACGGCCCTCTCCTGGTATTTCCTGCTGCAACCTGCCTATCTGAATCACAACCAATCGTCGTCTGGCCTGATATGGGGTCTCGTTTATCTGGTAGGAGATCTGGTCGTGTTGCTGGCCCTCATTCGTCTGGTGGTCACCCCACTCCAGCATCCCCTGAAGGAGGAGCAGCCAGCCCTGGCTTTGCTCATGTGCGCGCTGGCAGCCAGGATTCTTGGGGATTCCTGCTCCTTGCTCCTGCGCCTGGATGATATATCCCTGCCGACAACGCTTCCCTCTCTGTTCTGGATCGGCTCTGCGCTGGTGCTCTTGCTGGCTGCCCTGGTCCAGTGGCGCCTGCTCCAGCGGGCTGCCCACCTTCCGTCAGAATGGCAGATGCGAGGACGAGCAAGCCAGGGGATTCGGCGAGAAGATGTCCGTGAGAGCTTGCGCTTCCTCCTTCCATTGGTGATCGCGGTGCTGGTCAGTGGCAGTATTGTGCTGCGGGCCACCCTGGCGCCGATTGGGCCAGGGAATTCGCTCGCTCCCTTGCTGGTGGCTGGTGGTCTGCTAGCGATGGTACTGGTCCGCCAGGAGATCGTCTTCCTGGAGTACCTGCACCTCCAGCGTGAGCGCACGGCGGCACAGGCCAGCGCGCTGGCGTTGCGCGAACTCAACCAGCGCATGGATGCCTTCCTGATGATGGCTGCCCATGTTCTCAGGACGCCGCTGACCATCTTGACGCTTCATCTCCAACTGGCGCAGCGGCGCCTCAAGCTGATAAGACAACCTGCAACTGATCAGCAAGCTAAAGAGCAAGCGTTCCTTGAAACCCTCAAGGAAGCTCTCACCCAGATGGAGCTTCAAGCCGTCCGGCTGAGCCAATTGAATGATGAGTTTCTGGAGATTGCGCGCTTTCAGGCACATCGTCTGGAACTCCATCGGCAGGACGTGGATCTGATGGCGCTGGTACAGGAAGTGACCCAGGCGCAGCATCAACAGACGCCCGCTGTCACCGTGCGCCTGCGCCTGCCCGACGAGCGACTGCCCCTCATTCTAGCCGACTCGGAGCGGATCAAACGGGTCGTTGCAAGCTATCTGACGACAGCTATTCAGCGGTCTATCACTGATCGGCCTATTGACGTAGGCATTGAGCGCGAGGAGCAGCAGCTTCAAGTTTGGGTACACGATCAAGGCCCAGCGATGTCTGTCGAGGAGCAGCATCATCTCTGGGAGCGTTTTATCCCTACCTCGCCGAGTGAAGTGCTTCGTGCTCCAGAAGGCGGTCTTGCCTTAACGCTCTACCTTTGCAGGATCATCATCGAGCAGCATGGGGGCAATGTTGGCGTCCACAGCGAGATTGGTCAGGGGTCGACCTTCTGGTTTACGCTACCACGCGCTCCTTCAGAAAATGAGGCTGGTCGGGAGCATCCCGCAGCGTCTGCGTGAGAAATTGCCGGACCTCTCCCTGAGGAGAGGTCCATCCCTCATCCCTGGAAGAGGGTGAAACTAACCCTGCGAACCATTCTCTCGTGCAGGGTGTCCAGAGCCACCCTCGTCTATACTCTCTAGGAGACTCTATGGAGTCGATACCAGGAAGTAGGCTATCTCAAAGAAACGGAGACTTTTTGCCATGTCACCACTTGATTGGTTCTTTTCGAGTTTGCTCTTTGTTTTTTACTTCTTTCTGCTCTTCACCGTATGTCTGCTCACCTTCCAGAAGGGACACGTAATCCTGGGCATTCTTGGGATCTTCATCCCATTTCTCTGGCTGATCGGCGCCATCTTGCCCGCCAAGCCGGGATCCGCGTATGCAAGGAAAGAAGCCATGCGCTGGCAAGCGCAGGTGGGACAGATGACTGGCTGATAGGCTCCTGTTGTGTTGCTAGAGGCCATAATCGCGGCCACTAGCGTTAGAAAGCGCAGCTTAGCGCTTTCTGCCTACACAGGGAGTGCATATGGCAATCGTCGGCAGATCGACCGGTATCCAGCCGGAGCATATTAGAAGTACGACCTACACGTACGCAGCCGAACAGTGAGGTATTGGCATGATCTTGATTGAGCAAGGCTGAGCCTTTGGCATAGCACCCCCCTATTTCAGCCACTGATGGACACTTTGAAGGAGCGGAAGCGCAGCGCCCTTCCTGCCTGGAGGCATGCTCTGACTGCTGACCCTCGCCCCAGGAACAGGGTTCTTCCTCCCCTTGGGGAGAGCCTCAGACTCACCAATAATACTCTCCTCCAGCAGGAGGCGCTACAACGCATCATTGCGTAGACTCTGATGGGGAGGCCGAATCTACGGGCGGGATAGACAACGATCTAGGCGGCGCGGAGCCTGATGTATTCCCAGAGTTGAAACATCAGGCGCACTTGATCCTCCCGTAACTGACGGGATTGGGGTGTGCCTGAGCTACAGCGAAAACGCGAACTCGTCTCTCTTGAAGCAGGTGGGACACCTGAATGTGCGAAAGGAACAAATCCATGAGCGAACAGACCGAACCGCAAGTTGAGGAGATTGAGGCTCTCTTTGTTCAGAGTGCCCGAGGTATGACAACGAACAACGGCTCTGTGACCCTTCACGGGCTGGCCCACGCGACCTTGTTTTTTGCTGACCGGCCCCAACGGGTCGTTGGTCACTTGAGTTCCAAGAAATTCGTCGCCCAGTGGGGCGAGGGCGAAGACAGCTTCGCCGACGATCCTCCCAACGCGGTGGTGTCCTTTCTGGAGGATGGAGACATCGTCCCCGAAGAAGTGACAATGACCATCAGCGCGCCAAATCTGGAGGAGGATAGTCTTACCTATCAGGTCGATGTGCTTGACGGAACGCTGCCGGCCAGTAGCGGCCCGTGTTCGCTGTTCATTGACCCAGTTGGCAGGCCCTTATCGCCAATGTCGGTGGCGGGCGTGCGGCGGCGCCAGCGCCGCCGCGGGTAGGAATGTACTGAAGGGCTTTTGCGCACACGATCCACGGTTTGGGGTCTGTTCTAATCTTGGGGGAAGCAGGCTTTTACCCTGTGGCTAGGTGCAACCCTCACCTTGAGATTAGGTACAAAACTACCCTCGAAGACACTCCTGGTGTATGAGGGTTCTCTCGTACTCCTGGTTTACATTGTTCGTGTGTGATACGCGCACAAATGCGCCTACTCCCGCAATGAAGCGGGAATGGATGTGCGCGGCAAGAACATCTGGAGGATCACAATAGACCCGACCACACTGAGGAGTGTGCGGACCATCGTTCTGAGGAGGCGACTTATGGGGATGTTACGTGTGCTATCTCGCCACGGCGACGACCGGGTAGCCTGGGATCTGGAGGGGGTTAAAGGAGGCGATCCAGAAGCACTGGCTGCTGTACAAGAGGCAGAACGCATCTTCCAGGAGCAGAAAGCGCACGGGGCGACAGCGTTCCAAGTCGTGAAGGGCCACATGCCCTCCCGCATCGACCAGTTTGATATGGAGGTCGAGCAGATCGTGCTGGTGCCCCGCGTGGTGGGAGGGTAGAGATGCCACAATGGGCGGTGCTAGTTCTGGCTGTAGGAATCTGGCCCTTGCTCCTGGTGTTCATGGTGTACTTCGTGATGAGGTTGAACGCTTCCTCGATGAATACTGGGCGGGAATCTGTAGACTTCCCCTCCCTGGCCCAGGAGCGTGCCTTGGAGTTGCTGAGAGAGGTGCTGGACGAGCGCGAGTATGAGCAAGTGAAGCGGCGGGGGTATCTAGACATCCGCAGTCCGAGTGATCCCCAGCGAATCTACCGCATTGGGCGGCATGGAGGACTGGTGAGGGTCTTTGAGCAAGGAAGGGCAGTAAGGGAGCTGTGTGTCCAGCCAACAGAACCCCTGCCCAGCAACGATGTAGTGGTCATGCACAAGCTGATGATCCAGGCCAACGAGCAAGAGTATCTGACGAAGGCCAATCAGTTCTCACTGGTTTTTCCCCTTCGTGCTAGCGCCCATGATCGAAATGCTATCTGGTAAGTGAACAAGAGCAGGGCATGAGTCTTACGGCCCAACGCCGCTATTGCCCTGTGAAGAGTCTCAAGCGCGTCTCTATGCGCTGAACAAGTTCTTAAACCCTTGAGAGGAGCGTTTCAATGAGTACCACCGCAGAACAGAATCGCCTCGCGGAGACCCGCCAGGACCACACGCCCTGGTATCGCTGGGGTCCATACCTGTCCGAGCGCCAATGGGGCACGGTCCGTGAGGATTACTCCCCAGGTGGCGCAGCCTGGGACTTTCTGACCCATGACCAATCCCGCTCGCATGCCTACCGCTGGGGAGAAGATGGCCTGTTGGGGATGAGCGACGAGGAGTGCCGCCTGTGCTTTGCCCTTGCGCTGTGGAATGAGGCCGACCCCATCCTCAAAGAGCGTGCCTTTGGCCTGACGAACTCCCAGGGCAATCACGGCGAGGATGTGAAAGACTATTATTTCTTTCTGGATAACACCCCAACCCACTCGTATATGAAAGCGCTCTACAAGTATCCGCAGCGCGCGTTTCCGTATACCGATCTGGTGGAGACGAATGGCCGACGCAGCCGTCAAGAACTTGAGTACGAACTGGTAGACACGGGCATCTTCGCAGAAAACCGCTACTTCGATGTAGTGATTGAGTACGCTAAGGTCAATCCGACCGATATCTTGATTCGTATTTCCGCCACGAATCGCGGCCCCGAAGCGGCCCCGCTCCACCTGCTCCCGACGCTCTGGTTCCGCAACACCTGGGCCTGGGGCGCCGACGACAGGCGGCCAGAGTTGACGGCTATTGACGAACAGCAGTCAGGGGACGGGCGGGCGTCGGGCTCTCATCTCGTGCGGGCAGATCACCCAGAGATGGGAACCTACTGGCTGGCATATAATGACACGCCCACCCTGCTCTTCACCGAGAATGAAACTAACGCCGAGCGGCTCTGGGGCGTGCCGAACCGTACATCCTACGTGAAAGATGGCATCAACGATACGGTGGTTAACCACGCTGAAGGGCGAGTCAATCCGCAGCAGACCGGCACTAAGGTTGCAGCAGAGTATGTCCTGCGGATTGAGCCAGGGGCTACCGAAAGTGTCCTGCTGCGTCTGTCGGCTGACCGCCAGGACACTCCATTTGCCAATGCCGCGGACATCTTCGCCACGCGCAAGGACGAGGCCGATGCCTTCTACGATGCCGTGCGTGTCGGCCAATCGGAGGAGATGGCGCAGGTGCAGCGGCAGGCGCTAGCCGGGCTGCTCTGGAGCAAGCAGTTCTACTACTACGATGTGGACAAATGGCTGCGGGGTGATCCTGCTGGACCACTGCCCCCCCCGGAGCGCAGCCGCAACAGTGGCTGGCGTCATCTGAGCAACCAGGACATCATCTTGATGCCCGACACGTGGGAATACCCCTGGTACGCAGCCTGGGACCTGGCCTTCCACACGGTTCCGATGGCGATGATTGACCTTGACTTTGCCAAGCGACAGCTCCTCCTGCTCCTGGAAGACCGCTATATGCACCCGAATGGGCAGTTGCCCGCCTATGAATGGGCCTTCAGCGATGTGAACCCGCCGGTCCATGCCTGGGCAGCGTGGCAGGTATACCAGCGAGAGAAGAATGCTACCGGCAAGGGCGATACAGCCTTCCTCAAGCGCGTGTTCAACAAGCTCATGCTCAACTTTACATGGTGGGTGAACCGCAAAGACGTTAATGACCAGAACGTCTTCCAGGGCGGATTCCTGGGGCTGGACAACATTGGCGTCTTTGACCGCAGCCAGAAACTTCCCTCTGATGTCACCCTGGAACAGTCCGATGGCACCGCCTGGATGGGCGCGTATTGCGTGGCGATGCTCGGGATGTCCCTCGAATTGGCAAGCGAGGATTCAGTTTACGAAGACATCGCTACTAAATTCTTCGATCACTTCATGTATATTGCGGAGGCTATCAACAGTTCTGCCGGGCAGGGCATCGGACTTTGGGATCCAGAGGACGAATTCTTCTACGATAAGGTAGTGCTGTCGGATGGCACCCAATTCCCCCTGCGCGTTCGTTCCCTGGTCGGGTTCATTCCCCTTATCGCGGCAGCGCCGGTTCCACGCCAGGTCATAGAGAAATCTCCCTGGCTGGGAGAACGCCTGGACTGGTTCTTCAAAAATCGCCCCTACCTGCCAAATCTGGTCAATACCTGGCAGGATGTGCCGAAGGCCGGTCAGGAGAAACCGTATGCTCTCCTGGCGCTGGCACGCGGTCCCCGGCTGCGAAGCCTGCTCAAGCGGATGCTCGACCCAGAGGAGTTCTTGAGCGACTATGGCATTCGCTCGATCAGTCGCTATCACGCCGCACATCCCTACGTGCTGGATACCAGATACTATGGGCGCATGGAGGTGAACTACTCCCCTGCTGAATCAGACACCGGGGCCTTTGGAGGCAACTCCAACTGGCGCGGACCTATCTGGTTCCCCATCAATTACATGCTGGTGGAGGCGCTCCAGCGCTACCATCGTTTCTACGGTGACGACTTTAAGGTCGAGTGCCCCACCGGCTCAGGAAAGATGATGAACCTGGCGCAGGTGTCGGACGAACTGGCACAGCGACTCACGCGCATTTTCTTGCGCGACGCGCATGGAGACCGACCCGTCTTTGGCGGCAACCGGCTTTTCCAGGAAGACCCGCTTTGGCGCGACCACATTCCGTTCTACGAGTACTTTCATGGCGATATCGGTGCGGGCATCGGGGCCAGCCACCAGACCGGCTGGACTGCCTTGATTGCTCCACTGATTGAGCAAACCAGCCCAGAGGCTGTCGCCCGCCGCGCTCGCGGCGAACTGGCAACTGCTGCCCCGGCGTAGGCGCAGGAAGGTGGACGCTAGTCGCTGATCGAGGACACATGGGGAAGGAACTCCTTATGTGTCCTCGACACGGGAATAGATAGCAGGCAGAAAGAAGCGAGGATA
Source organism: Ktedonobacterales bacterium (assembly GCA_046704085.1). Taxonomy (GTDB): domain Bacteria; phylum Chloroflexota; class Ktedonobacteria; order Ktedonobacterales; family DATBGS01; genus DATBHW01. The sequence goes on from JBJKSJ010000090.1 coordinate 25,026, forward strand.
CGATGAATCAACCAGCCATACCATCGACAGTAATCAGCCAACCGCTGATTCATTTCGGACGGGAAATCTGCGGCGACCTTGCATCTGGACTGCGCCGCGAATGGCTCGTCACCAACGGGCTGGGTGGATATGCCTCTGGAACGCTTGCAGGCATGAATACGCGGAGCTATCACGGGCTTCTCGTGGCGGCGCTCAATCCCCCCGTAGACCGAACAGTGCTGGTGGGTGGGCTGGTGGAGTGGGCTACCTACGATGGGCACCGCTATCCACTCTCGACAAACGAATATGCCGACGGTACGGTGGACCCGCAGGGCTATCTCCATATGCAGTCATTCGCCCTGGAAGGCATGCTCCCCGTCTGGACCTTTGCGCTGGCAGATGCGCTGCTGGAGCGGCGCATCTGGATGGCCTATGGCGCTAACACTACCTACATCCTGTATCGCCTCCTGCGAGGCACGCGGGAGGTACAGTTAGAGATCACTCCATTGGTGACGTATCGCGGTTTTCACGGCTTGTCCTCAGGTCAGGGATGGCAGCTCGGAGTTGAAGCGGAACCACAAACAGCCACCATCCGGGCATTTGATGGCGCTGTGCCCTTTGCGCTGATGGCGAGCGATGGGCAGTTCGTTCCCGGTGGCGCGTGGTGGTGGAACTTGAAGTATCGAGAAGAGACCGAGCGAGGGCTGAATGATCGCGGCGATCTCTATGCCCCTGGCACGTTTTCCACGACCCTCCAACGAGGGTCTCGATTCGCCCTGACCCTGACGACGGATACTAGCGAACGTCGCTTCGAAGATACGGTCTATGCCGCCGCCGCAGAGCGCCAGAAGCAGTTGCTCCGCACGGCTGGGGTCGAAGGCGCGCATCCTGTCATGCAACAACTCACCCTCGCCGCCGACCAGTTCATCGTGGAGCGCAAGCCAACGCCAACCGCTCCGGGGGCTGAAGGCAAAGCGCACACGGAAGTGGGTACTCAACCGCAACAGCAGAACAAAACGATCATCGCAGGATATCACTGGTTTAATGATTGGGGGCGGGATACGATGATCTCCCTGCGTGGCCTGACCCTGGCAACCGGCAGAGCAGCGGATGCGGCCAATATCCTGCGCAGTTTTGCGCAGTACGTCCGGGATGGACTTCTGCCCAACAATTTCCCCGACCAGTCAGGAGTGATACCTGGCTACAACACGGCGGATGCCACGCTCTGGTATGTCGTCTCGGTGTATGCCTATTCGCAGGCTACCAAAGATGAATCGCTCGTGGACGAACTGCTGCCTGTCTTGCGTAACATTGTTGACGCGCATACTCATGGCACGCGCTACCACATCGAGGTCGATCCCAACGATGGATTGCTGCACGCTGGCGAGCCAGGCGTCCAGTTGACCTGGATGGATGCCAAGGTCGGCGATTACGTCGTGACGCCGCGCATCGGCAAGCCAGTGGAGATCAATGCGCTCTGGTACAACACCCTCCGCATGCTAGCGGCTTTCCTGGAGGCCCGAGGGGACAGCGCAGCAGCAGAGTACAGCGCCCAGGCAGACCGTGTAAAAACCTCGTTTGTCGCGCGCTTCAAGCGCGCCGATCATCCTGCTCTGGCTGATGTGGTGGATAGCCCCGCCGGGGATGATTTTACCATGCGTCCCAGCCAGATCTTTGCCGTTTCGCTCCCGTTCCCGCTGCTTGTGGGGGAAGATGCCGCTGCCGTTGTGGACGCCGTAGGACGCGCGCTGCTCACCTCCTATGGCCTGCGCTCACTCAGCCCGGATGATCCTGCCTATCATGGTCACTACACCGGCAACCAGTATGAGCGCGATACTACGTACCACCAGGGGCCAGTGTGGACCTGGCTTCAGGGAGCCTATGCCGAGGCGCACAATCGCGTGTATCACAATCCCAATGCTGCGCTGGAGTTTCTGCGGCCTTTTGAAGACCACCTGCGCGATGCTGGTCTGGGCAGTATCTCCGAGATCCTTGAAGGAGACCCACCGCACCTTCCACGAGGCTGCATCGCCCAGGCATGGGGCGTGGCCGAGGTTCTTCGCATGTGGCGAGAATTTGAGCAGCAGATTGCTGCACCTGAAGGGGTTCCCGCGTCTTCATCAATCTTCGCCACCCCTTGCTAAAGCTCGCTTGCTGCCAGGGTGAGGAATAAATCACAGACTGAATGGGAACACAAGGCGCGCGCAGCAAAGAGGTCCATCAGTTTGGCAAGGAAGTGACCGGACATCCAGGAAGCGAGGATCGCCGTGCGCGAGGTACTCATTGTTAAGGGCAGAGGGCGATGGAAAGCTGCCGATGAAGACGAGGCTGCGGCCCATCGTCCCTTCCCTCAAGAATGTTTCTTTGGGCCACTTGAGTGGCCCATTCATAGGATAGCATCTTCTGCGATGAGCCTGCTGGCTGATGCAGCCACTACGTTTGAGTAGGAAGTACTTAGAGGCAGGCGATGGAATTTCAGCAGGTGATTAACTGGATTGAGACAGGGTTTGAAGTGGCCGGAGTCGCCGTCCTCGTGATCGGTACCCTGGTTGCGTTGACCTCCTTCCTGGTGGCTTTGCTCCATCGTCACATTGGACCCAAAACCTATAGTGTACTGCGCCAAAGTATTGGGAGAGCAATCCTTCTCGGTCTGGAATTGCTGGTCGCTGCCGATATCATCCGGTCGGTTGCCCTGGATCCTACTTATGAGAGCATTGGCATCCTGGGGCTTATTGTCGTCGTCAGAACTTTCCTAAGCTGGTCGCTCGAAGTCGAGATCAACGGCGTGTGGCCCTGGCAGCAAGGCCGGTTGCATTCTTCCGCAGCTACTTCAGAAGAGCTGAGCAATCTGGAGTAGCTCTTGCTCTTATCCCGACCGTTTCTCCTCGCCGCGGCCCAATCCACGAAGGTGGGATCAGGCGGTCGCTGGCGTTCCACTGCCTGTGGCTATTGCTGCTGCCTGCGCTTCGACAGCGTGCTTCTTGCGCTCAACCAGCCACAAGCTGGGCCAATCGCTCAGCAAGGTGATGAAAAAATGCTCCAGCACCATCCACTGGATGGTGCTGGAGTGGCTTTGCGCACGAAAGATAGTCAAAAGATGAAGCGAAGCATGTCACCGCATGAGAGGGCCGTGAGATCAGGGCACCCTGGCAAGTTTGTGCTGCATCGCCAAAATCACCACCTCAGTTCGACTTGAAGCCCCAAGCTTGGAGCGGATACTGCTGATATGAAATTTGACGGTAGCTGGACTAATTACCAATCGCTCGGCAATCTGCTGGTTGGATAATCCCTCCACAAGCAGCGCCAGCACCTCTCTTTCGCGCTCGGTCAGGTCATGGCCAAGTTTTGGGGTTTGAGTGGTCGCCTGGACTAATGCCTGACCTGCCGCTGGGGCTAAGGTAGGCAGACCATGTGCGGCGAGCCGTATCGCCCGCGCCAACTCATCGATAGACAAATCCTTCAGCAGGTAGCCAATGGCCCCCGCGTGCAGAGCCTCCTGGACCATGTTCCCTTCTTGAAAGCTGGTCAAGGCCAGCACCTGTATCTGCGGGAACGCTTCACGGAGCGTGCGCGTGGTCTCGACCCCATTCATCTCCGGCATCACCAGATCCATCAGGACGACCGTCGGATCGACCTGTGAACATAGATCGATAGCTTCCTGACCAGAGCTTGCCTCTCCCACCACTGCAATATCAGCAAATGCTAATAAGGAAAAGCGGATCCCATTCCGAACAACCGGGTGGTCATCTACAATCAGCACCCGGATCGCTGCTGATTCAGCCATGAGATTCCTTTCTAGTGGACTCAGCCCAGGCAACCAGAACCTCTGTGCCCTGACCTGGCTGACTGGTAAGGACCATAGTGGCCCCAATGCTCAGCGCACGTTCGCGCATGATGCTCACGCCCAAGTGATCGGGCGGAATGGCGTGCGGATCAAAGCCACTTCCGTTATCGTGAATACGCACGACTACTCCCTCTGGCTGGCCTTGCAGCTTCACCTCTATTTGGCTGGCTTTCGCGTGTTTGACAATATTATTGAGCGCTTCTTGAGCAATGCGATAGAGCGCAATTTGTGCCTCCGTTGGTAAAATCCGGTCACCTTCAATTGTACAGGTAATCGCCACCTGGGCGTGGTTGGCTACCGTTTCGGTCAACTGCTTGAGCAGCTCGCCGAATTTTTTCTCGATTATGGCTGCCGGGCGCAGTTCCAGCAGCAAGGTGCGCATCTCCGCCAGTGCGCCCTGGATCAAGCGGTGGAGTTCCCTCAGGCCACGTCGCCCTTCTTCTGGATGACTTTCCCAGACGCGCGGCAATGCTTCAGCAATCAGGTTCGCTGAAAAGATGGTCTGCGTAACCGCATCATGGAGATCGCGGGCTAAGCGGTTGCGTTCATCCATGACTGCTGTCTGTTTCCCCTGTTCTCGCAAACGCGCGTTCTCGATAGCTAGTGCCGCTTGATCGCTAAACAGGATAGCAAGTTCCGCCTCTTCCTCCGAGAATTGATGGGGGGCGCGGTAATAGAGCCGTAAACGACCATAGAGTTCGTCTTTGATCAGAATGGGCACGGCCAGCAAGGCGCGATACTCCTCAACTGGAGGCGCCAGCAGGACCAGATCCTGTATCTCCAGGCTGGGATCATCCTGGCTGGCAAGGACCGCAGCACTATCAGGAATGGTGACCGGCCAGGGAGTGAATAAGGGCGGCTTCAAGGCGTATATATTAGCAGTAAGCTTGGCATCGGACAGATACCGACCAGATAAGCCGAGGGCCGCCTGGACCTCGACTGCTCCAGATTCAGGCTGGAATCCATAAATAGCTGCTGCTTGACATCCCAGCAAGAGGACGACCTGGGCCACAATATAATGGAGGACATCATCCAGGGAATAGTTCGAGTTCAGGATGGAGACCACATCGCGCAGGCTCTCGGCGATTTGCCGTCGCCGTTCTGCTTCCTGCCGCCGCTTTTCCTCCTGGTGTTCCACGATCTCCGCCTCCTGCTGGGCAGCTTCGGCCAGGTCGATGGCTTCGCGCAGGGCTTGCTCGACCCATTTGCGCTCGGAGATGTCTTCGTGTGCCACAACGAGCCGCAATAAGCCGTTCCCAGGAAAGCGTGTCACGCGGATGGCAAACCATCGATGTTCTGGGGGTGGAGCGCAGGGATATTCCATGCTGAACTGGTCCTGCGCACCGCTCAGCACCGCACGGATGCCTGCTGCAAGCACTTGCGCCCATTGAGCGGTAGAATCGGTGACTGCATCGCACACCGCCAAATAGTTCGCCCCTTCACCAACATGGGGAGGCATGGAGGGGGGGGGCTCGGCAAAATCCCGCCAGGACTTGTTGACGGCTACAATCGTGCCTGTTTCATCCAGGACGCAGATTTGCTCCGAAAGAGCGTCAACAATGGAGCGGGTAAACCGTTCCGACTCACGCACTGCCTCTTCTGCCTGCTTGAGTTGGGTAATATCGCTGGTGATACTGAGTACCGATGCCACCGAACCATCTTCAGCCCATTCTGGAATGAGTCGGACCTGATAATGGCGCGTTTGGTCCGGCGCCGGGTAGGCAAATTCTAACGAGAGATCACTTTGACCCGTTGCAAACACGTGCCTGATCGCGCGCTCCCAGGAAGCATACTGCTGCTCTGGTATTCCCAGTTCGGCAGGCGTGTGGCCGATAAAATTCAGTGCAGGTCTTCCGGTGGCCGGGCTTCTATACAGGAGATGCAGGTTCTGGTCAAAGCGCGCGATACTATCGGGGGAATTTTCTACTAAAGCGCGAAAGAGGTGTTCCTGACTACGCAGGGTCTCCTCCGCTCGTTCGCGTTCCGCAATTTCCTCTTTGAGCGCCTGGGTTCGCTCCTCCACCTTTTGCTCCAACTGTTGATACAATCGAGCATTATCTATCGCAATCGCCATCTGAGCCGAGAGCCACCTGAGCAGGTCCAGGCGCTCCTCCGTGAAGGCGCCTGGGGTCAGGTTATTTTCCAGATACAGCACGCTGGTGAGGCGACCCTGGTTGAGCAAAGGGAAACAAACGATGGATTGACACTGATGCCTGCGGATGTAAGGCGCTTTGGTAAAATAGCCTTCGTCGGCGGCATCGCGTAAGACCACTACCTCATGGGTGCGGATCACATATTCAATAACCTCGGCTGGCGCTTCCTCAGCCGCTTCGAGGCACTGCGTCTCCTCTTTGCTCGCTTTGAACTGACCGGCCTGGCCTTCGGCTCCAATGCTCCATCTCCCGGCTTCTTCCAGCAGCAGCACGCCTTTTTCTGCTCCTGCGTTTTCCAGTGCAAAACGCAGGAGCTGTTTCAAGAGGTCTTCCAGGTGGACTTCCGATGCAATGGCTTGCGCCGTTTTCAGCAAAGTAGGCAGATCTAACTCCCCTGCCTTCAGACGCACTTCCGTCTTGCCAGTCGGCAGCGGAGGGCGACGGATGGCGCTTTCCGCTCGCGGGGGAGTCTTCGTTTGCTGGAGCGCATACTGCGGATAGCGCCCCTCTAAATCTTTCAGCTTGGCTTCCGCACCCCACCGCTGATAGGCACGATAGGCAAAGCGGAGGTGAGTGCGCGCCATTTGCTCCATCCCCTGGTGAAGATAAAACTCAGCCCCTAATTCATAGGCTAAGGCTTCGTCTTGCAGATAGCCGTGTTCCCAGGCGCCCTGGATGGCAAGGTGGTACTGCTGGGAAGCCTCCACAGACCGCCCCAGAACGCGGGCACGTTCCGCCTCGATCAGCGCATACTTGTGCTGGAAGTTCATTGGGGCATGTTTTGCCCATACCTGCATGAGCTGCTGGTTGGCCTCCACCTGTTCCAGATACTCGGGGCGTCGATCCCCATTGGCCCAGCACCCAAGAAGCACCAATGAAGAGTAAAAAATGTGATAAATATCCTCCAGTCCACGTCCTGCCTTTGTGATTTGGTACTGCTCAGCGAGGGTCAGTGCGTCGCGGGCCGCCGGATAGTCTCGAAAGAGATAGTTCAAGAATGTTTTGGCACAGTAGACAAAAAATACGCCCCGCCGCATGCCCTGCTCCTGGAGACCGGGCAGCATCCTGGTTTCATCAAAGAATGCCCCTTGTAGCTGCTGAGCATCTGCTGCTCTGCCACGCAGGTTTACGATCACCTGCCCCCAGAGTTGCAAGAGTACCAGCGGATAGCCTTGCTTCTGCGCCTGAGTAAAGGCGAGAGACGAATCTAATCGCTGCTGGACTGTTTCTAATGGCAGCCCGACCAGAAAACTTCTAAAGCTGTAGCGAAAGGCAGCAAGACTCGCAAAAAAGGTATCGCCAGCTTCCAACGCGGTGTGGATTAGCTTACGCAGCAACTCTAAGGTGTTGCTGGCTTTTTCATAGAAAGGTTGGATGAGTGTCCTGAAGGCAATGTCAACCCGATAGACGACTGCGAGGGCATTGAACTGAGCAGCGAGTTGCATAGCTACTGTGCCAAATTGATACCCTTCCTCGATGTGTCCCATATTGCATAGGTACGCGCCATAGACAACGTAGGCCATTGGTCCCTCTGGTGCATTGCCAGAGCGAATGCAAAGTCTCATCATTGTGAAGAGTAATGGAGGCACAAGAGCAGGCTGAACGAATAAGGCAGGCGGAAGAAATGTGCCTAACACTCGCATGGCCGCCAGCTTGTGCGGATCGGTCATAGGGGGCAGTACATAAAAATCACCGACTGCCCGGTACTCTGGCGGCTCCTTTTCAAGCGGCACACCTAGCAGTTCCAACACATATAGCCCCGTGTCTATGGCCGCTGGCATCTGGTTTTGTGCCATGTGCCATTGGATGCGAATCTCATAGGCTCTGATGGTATCCAGGACCGTTTTCGCCTGTTGCACGACCGAATCAAACAACCGATCAGCCTGCGCAAGATCAGTATTCAAATAAGCCACTTCAATAGCTTCAGTGAGGAGTTCAAGCGTTAGTTCATAGTGTGTTCGCCAGCACTCTCCTGGCAAGAGTTCTCGCCCTATGGTCAAATAGGCTGCCGCTGCCTTGTAGGCGTTGGCGCTCCTGGCGCGTTTCCCAGCCAACAGATTGAGTTGTACTAATGCTTCCCGATGCGCTAGGTCGCTGAGTACCGAGCGGCCAAGGTTCAGGTGATCCGTCATTTCAAAGAGATATTCTGGCTGGGGGGGACTCTGGGCCTGCTCCATAAGTGCTTGCCCAATGGCTTGGTGAATCGCAGGAAGATCAGCTTCAGGAATCAAAGCGTAGATCGCTTGTTGCACATGATCGTGGGCAAAGCTATAACTCATCTCTGCTGCCAGAGCGCTCTTGCCTTCAGCCAGGGAAGAAGCATTGGTGAGTGGTACTATCAGTCGCCTGGCAATGGCAGGCCAGAGGGCTACCACAGCCTCCTGTGGCGCTATCTTGCTGGCCCTGGCAATGATCTTTGCATTGAACTGATAGCCGCAGCAGGCGGCCACCTTTAGGAGTGCCTGGCTCTGTGGTGGCAACTTCCTTATCTGATGGGTCAGAAATACGGTTACATTTCCAGCAAGCTTACGTTCCTTGGGTGGCTGGCGGTCCCAACGCCAGCGCCTCTGCTGGTAATCAAAGGTGATGAAACCATCCTTATAGAGAGCGTGGAAAAATTCGAGTAGAAACAGGGGATTTCCTCCCGTTTTTCGAGCAAGCAATGCTGTCAAGGCCCTACCCATATCTGGATGACTGTGCAGCGTATCAGCGACAAGACGGTTTATGCTGGTCCTGTCGAGGGGAGCCAAGGTGATCTGGGTGACTGGGATGCCACTTTGTTTCAGTCGCTCCTGGGTTCCCAGGAGCGGGTGCGTTTCATTGATCTCAGTATTACGATAGGCTCCTGCCACAAGGAGATAGCCTTTTGCTCCAGCGGTCAATTGGTCCATCAAACGGAGGGAAGCCTCATCTGCCCATTGCATATCATCTAGAAAGAACACAAGCGGATGCTCTGGCTGAGTAAAGACCTGGATAAACTGCTGAAAGACAAGGTGCATGCGATTCTGCCGCTCTGCTGGTCCAATTTCGGGGATATCTGGCTGGGGGCCGAGAAGGCTGACCAACTGAGGAATGATGTCAGTGATCATCCGACCATTCGGCCCTAAGGCGGCGAGCAGCAATTTACGCCAGGTATCACGCGAGACATCACTTTCCGCCAGCAGTTGCCGTATCAGTTCGGAGAAGGCGTGAATCACAGCTCTGTAGGGAATATCGCGCTCAAGTTGCTCAAATTTGCCGGAGATAAAATACCCATGCTGCCTGGCCAGCGGCTGATACACATGCTGTACCAACGTGGTTTTCCCAATCCCTGGTGGTCCTGGTAGCAGGACCACTGCTGTTTGGCCTGCTCGGACGTGTTCAAACACCTCTAAGAGGGTAGCTGTTTCAGCTTCACGGCCATATAACTGCTGGGGGAGAGTGAAACGGTCACTGACATCGTGTGCCGCCAGTGGGAAGGGCAGAATCGTGCCACGAGTGTTCCACTGCTGAAAGCAGAGTTCCAGGTCTGCCTTCAGGCCAGATGCCGTCTGATAGCGATGGTCAGGGTTTTTAGCCAGAAGCCGTAGAAGGAGTTCCGAGAGTGGCCTGGGGATGGAGGGGTTTAACTCATGTGGCGCAATCGGCTGCCTGGCTAAGTGACTATGCACCAGTTCCAGGACATCCTGCCCTTCAAAGGGCAAATGCCCCGTGAGAATCTCATAAAGCGTGGCGCCCAGAGAATAGAGGTCTGTGCGATAGTCTACCTCGCCAGAAATCCGTCCCGTCTGTTCAGGCGAGAGATATGCCAGGGTTCCTTCAAGCAAATGGGGATTCTGAAAGCCAGGCTGCTCAGGTGAAAAGGAGACCGCCAGGCCAAAGTCGATGATTTTGACCTGTCCGGTTGCTCGGTTCACCACAATATTGGCGGGGGTGATATTCTTGTGGATGAGATGGCATCGATGGATCTGGTCGAGAGATGTGGTGATATTGATCGCCAGTTGGAGAAACTCGGCCAGTTCAAGCTGACCAGCCAATTGCAGCCGTGTGAGCGACTCTCCACCAAAGTCTTCCAGGACCATCGTCAAACAGTGCTGCGCCGTTTCCAGCCCATAGACTCCCACCACCCCCTCCAGACCTGGCTCAGCATCAGAGCAGGTCTGGAGATGGTAAACCAACTCATATTCGCGCTCGAAGCGCTCAAAGTCTGCTGGGATCGGGGGCGCATCTTTGAGCATCTTAAGAACCACCGGCTGGTTATCTGATACCCGCCGAGCGCGGTAGACGAGCGTGGTGGCGCTCTCATAGAGCTGTTCACCTAGATCATATTCGCCAGGGTCAGATACAAGAAGTCCTTCAGGCTCCTGTTTTCTGTCTGAGTGAGAGCGGCGCCTTTTTTGTGCATTGCGCTCAAGAGATGCTTGCCTGGATCGATGTAGTTGTGATGCTTGCATGGGCCTTCTCAAAAAGGATAAAGCATTTGCAGCTAGGATATGGCTGACCGTACTGATATGCTGCAAGTTGCGTACAATGGCAGGTACTCAAAAATGGCTTGCTGGGCATTTCTACACTCTTGTTCGGTCGTGTATTGCGCGTTGTATGTTGATAGACATCCTGGTTTCAGTTACAATGGCAGCGTCGAAAAGGGGGATAGGTTGTACAGGTGACAGGCTCCCAGGAGGTGCGGCTGTTACTTCCAATCAGGGACCACAAGCAAGCTGATCGGTGTCAGCATAACGGGCACACAGTCAGACCAACCTGCCAATCATTTGCCTCCAGGCGCCCCTGCCACCCAGTTTAGCAACCTTCCCATGCAACTGACCTCGCTCATTGGAGGTGTGTATACTCCTCGCTGAGCAGGACCAACATCCTGTCTTCTATGAGAAATTTTCAATCCTACTCCAATGCTCCTCTTATTGTATCTTGCTATCTTTTGAATGTGTGAACATCTTAGGAAAAGCGAGAACAGGTTGATGACGACGAGTTGCTTATTGCATGACAAACTGCGCTTCTGGGCGGCGGCGCAACCAGAAGCGCCATTTATTGTAGAGGCCGAAACGGGAAGAACGCTTACCTATGCTCAGTGCCTTGTTGCCGTCCAGGCGATGCGGCGCTTCCTGGGTGATGAGCCACGCTGCATCATCCTCTCCTTGCCGGGTGGCATTGCCAATGCTGCAATCTGGCTCAGCGCGCTCACAGGTGGGCATACCCTCATCCCGGTCGCCCCAGATGCTCCTGCTCAGGAGTTGCGTCATATAATCGACATATTTCCGCCAGACGTGATTATTGGCGAACGACCGGAGGATCGAGACACGTTCGGGTATCAGGACGCTCGCTTTCTGACCCAGCAGGAGTGCGAGATTCTGATTGAAAATGTTTTGCCTGGCGACGCAGTCCTCTCAAATCCAGTCGAGGGTTGGGTCTGCTTGCAGACCTCTGGATCAACCGGCGAACCCAAGGGCATCGTCCTGGGGGAGCATCACATTGCCTGGACAGCAGATCAGATTTGCCGCAGTCACCGGCTTACGTCAAGAGATCGAGGGTTGGCGGTCCTCCCATTCTTCCATGTGAACGCCCCGGTCGTCAGTATGTGCGCCTCGCTGCTGGCGGGCAGCGCAGTAATCATCGCTCCGCGCTTCAGCCGCAGCCACTTCTGGACCTGGGTAGAGCAATATCGCGTCACCTGGACAAGCATTGTCCCGACCATTCTGGCAATCCTGTTGCAAACAGAAAAGCCAGCCTTCCTCCCTGGGGCGCTTCGCTTCGTGCGTACTGCCTCGGCCCCGCTGTCGGCCATCCAGTTGATGCAATTCGAGCAGCAGTTTGGCATTCCAGTAATTGAGACGTATGGGCTTACTGAGGCCGCCAGCCAGGTTTGTGCCAATCCAGTTCCACCAGGGAGGCATATTGCCGGTTCGGTGGGCAAACCTGTTGGCATCTGCCTGCGCATCTGTTATCCATGCACATTGGAGGGGGCGTCGGCATTGCAGGATGTGGCGCCAGGGGAGCCGGGCGAAATCTGCATTGCGGGTCCAAGCGTTATCTCCGCCTATCTGGAGGACGCTTCAGCAGGCGCGTTCCAGGATGGGTGGTTTCGCACTGGCGACCTGGGCTATCAGGATAGCGAAGGCTATGTATATCTCTCCGGGCGGCTGCGTGATGTTATCATTCGTGGTGGCGAGAATATTGCGCCCCGCGAGATCGAGGAGGTACTGCTCTCACACCACAGCGTCTGGGAAGTCGCTGTGGTTGGTCGCCCCGACCCGATGTACGGGGAGCAGGTGGTTGCCTTTATCGTGGCGCGTGAAGCCTGGACTTCCACGCTGGAGCAGAGCCTGCGGAACTATTGCGCCGAGTATCTCAGCCAGCGCAAGATTCCCACTACCTTCTTCGCCACCGACGCGCTCCCTCGCACGCTGACTGGCAAGATCGACCGTCAGGGCTTGCGCAGGAAACAGGCTGCCAGTACTACCCGGGAAGCAGACGTACATGCTGCCTGACGGATTGACGGGTGAGGAAACGATGGCGATGACGACAGTGCAAAGCAGGCTGCCGTATCTCCATGAGCTTGATCGTCTGCGCATCATCACCGCGCTCTCGGTGGTTGCTGTACATGTACTCGCATTGACCGCTTTCCTTGATACAACTCCTCTTGCGCTCCAGGTGCAGAACGCATTTGTGATGGCATTTCATTTCACGCGCGAAGTGTTTATGTTCGTCACGGCCTTTGCCCTGGTCTACGTGTATTATGGGAAGCCATTCTCAGCAAAACGTTTCTGGAAGCGCCGCAGCATTGGGGTCGTATTACCGTATGTCTTTTGGAGCCTGCTCTACGTTTTGGTGAATCCGCATCCCGATTCACCGCTGCTCTTCATGCGGACGCTGCTGCTGGACCTGCTGACGGGGAATGCCTCGTACCAACTGTACTATATCTTGCTTACCATCGAGTTCTATTTGCTTTTGCCCTGGTTTCTCAAGTTCCTGCGTCGTGTGGCGCAACACCCCTGGATCACCCTCGGTCTGAGTTTTGCGCTTGAGGTTGCGATGCTGTACGCGATCAACAATGACTTGCAGATGCTGCCTGTGCCTGGTGGTGTCTTGTCTTTCCTGACGCAGTTTACCGACCGTTTTGTCCTGGTCTATCAATTTTACTTCGTCCTGGGGGCAATGGTAGCCCTCCATCTGCAACAGGTCCGCGCTTTTATGTCACGTCATGGAGCATGGGTGTTTGGAGGCATGATCGCGGCGCTCGCAGCCTTGGGTCTCTACTATGTCGTTGAGACGCAGCTAGAACAAGTATCCATTGGCTCGGCTGTCGCTGTCTTGCAGCCAGTCATGGCATTCTACAGCGCAGCCGTGATTGCCTTTCTCTACTGGCTGGCGTACCGTCGGGTCACGCGACTTTCTCAGCGAGAGGCGTCACGCGGCCAGCGTCTCTGGCATATTTTCTCGGATGCCTCGTTTGGGATCTATCTTGTTCACCCCTTGTTTTTGAGCGCCACGCTCTCCCTGGTTATTCTGCATCTCAGGTCATGGCCGGTTGCTCCGCTCGTTGTATTCGCATGGTTGATGACTGCGGTAGGGGCGACAGCCTTCACTGTTCTCCTGCTGCATGTGCCCATCCTCAGCCGATTAGTGGGGCGCGAGCGACCACTGCGACGCCTCTCCTCTGCCTGGGGAGGGAAAGGAGCGATCTTGACGGTTCTCAGAAGAAGAGAGGAAGATTCCCCAGCGAGTAGTTCTCTGCAACCAGAGTATCCGGTAGCGCGTGCGCTGTATCAGCCGGACCATGTGGACAGCCGACCAATGACATTCGCTAATCAGGAGGCCAACCCTTGATTGGCTCGTAAGGTGATGCCTTCCAATGATACCAGCAAGCCTTTAATACAGCAGCTTACACCTGAAAGGAAAAGGGTATGGCTCCCATCAACCTGCAAGATTATGCGAAACTGGCTGAGGAGCGGATGGCTCCGGCATTCTGGGATACCTACGCGCAGGGCAGCGACGATGAAGTGACGGTGTATGCGAATCGGTGCGCCTATGCGGCAGTTCGCCTGCGCCCGCGGATGTTAGTTGATGTGCGCGCCTGCGATACTTCTACAACGGTTCTTGGCAGCCCCATCAGCTTGCCCGTCTTGATTGCGCCTACATCCGTCCATCAATTGGCGCATCCTGAAGGTGAAAAGGCGACGGCTCGCGCTGTCTGTGCCGCTGGATCACTGCTGGTCGCCAGTACGCTCTCTTCCTATAGTCTCGAAGAGATTGCTGTGGCAGCAGCAGGCAGCCAACTCTGGTTTCAACTGTATATCTATCGGGATCGCGCGCTGACCCGGCGCCTTCTGTATCGGGTGGAACGTGCTGGATACCAGGCCATTGTGCTAACCATAGATGCGCCCTATGTAGGCAACCGCGAGCGGGACCGTCACAACGACTTCAGCCTGCCGGAGGAGTTTCAGTTTGGCAACTTCGTTGGGGAAGGCTATCAGCAGGAAGGAGAAACCGGCTCTACGCCTATCACCTGGCAGACGCGAGGTGAACGCGAGGTATTGACCTGGGAGATCATCCCCTGGCTGCGCTCACAAACCTCCCTGCCACTGGTGCTGAAGGGCATCTTATCTGCTGAAGATGCCGCGCGCGCCGTTGAGGCCGGAGTAGACGGCCTCATCGTTTCGAATCACGGAGGGCGGCAGCTTGATGGTGTCTTGCCAACCATCGAGGCGCTCCCAGAGGTGGTGGAGGCAGTGGATGGACGCTGCGAGGTGTATATGGACGGCGGCATCCGTCGTGGTACAGACATTCTCAAGGCGCTGGCGTTGGGTGCGCGGGCCGTCTTGATTGGGCGTCCGGTAATTTGGGGGCTGGCCGTCAATGGAGAGGCGGGAGTGCGCGACATCCTGCGCATGCTCTCTGAGGAATTGACGTTAGCCATGCGCCTGGCCGGTTGCCCCACTCTCTCCAGCATTGACTGCTCGCTTATTCGACCTGTTGAGGTGGCGCGGCGCGAAATCGCACACTATTCACGGCTGGAACTGGCTGGTATGCGTGTTTCCTCCTCCACAGGCACAGGCTTACCATGAAGACCTTCTCTCAGCATCTCCTCTGTTCTGGCCCTGCCCTGCTAGTCCTGTTCTCAGTCATTTCGATAAGTGTGAGCGGGAGTTCTGAGGGGGCAGCGGCTTCAGGCACTCAGAATGGCTATCTGACGCGAACATACACCGATGCGCGAGGGGTATCGATGACATACTACCTCTTTGTGCCTCGTTACTACAACCCCCAGAAGCGGTATCCGCTGGTCTTACTGCTGCATGGGGGCGGTGAGCGCGCCGCCGCAAAAAACACGCCAGAGCAGAGTCGCTCCCTGCTGCTTGACCAGCCATATGTGCAGGTATGGGACTCAGCAACCGTGCAGGACCAATGGCCGAGCTTTATCGTCGTACCCCAGGTGGCGGGCACTAACCGATGGGTCAATGTTCCTGCAGCGCAAGGCTCTTATCAGATGGCGCCACAACCCACCAATTCGCTCCGTCTTGCTAAAGCCATCGTCGATTCGCTGCAACAGGAATATCGCGGCATCGACCCGAAGCGACTCTATATCACTGGCCTCTCGATGGGCGGCTACGGCGTTTGGGACGCCATCGAACGCTGGCCCAGTTATTTTGCCGCAGCGGCCCCCGTCGCGGGCGCGGGCGACCCATCGCGTGCAGCCACCCTTACCAACCTTCCGATCTGGGACTTTCACGGAACGGCAGATACAGTTGTTCCAGTCTCAGGCTCGCGTGACATGATCCAGGCCATTCGCGCTGCTGGCGGAAACCCGCTCTATACCGAATACCCGCAAGCGGGGCACGCTATCTGGATGCAGGTATATACATCGCCCGCCTTCTTATCCTGGCTGTTTGCGCAGAAAGCGCCTGCTGCAAGGTTATCGAGCCATCCTCACTGACAGACGAGCAAGAAGCACCCGATGCTTAACAGTCACTTTCCCTTGTCTCCTCACCACAGCAAGTCTTGTAATCATGTGCCATAATATGGCTCAGCCTATCTCCACAAGCGCAGCAGAAGAACGCTACTTTGGATGAAATGATTGGAAACCTCTCTACGTCTTCCATATTAAATGGGATTTGTCTGTCCGCCGCTCCTCGAAGGATCGCTATGCGCCGATCACCACTTCTTCATACGTTCATCTGGCTTGTGCTATTGTTGTCTTCGCTCGCTCTGGCAAGTTCCGGCGCGGTTGCGCAGGCGTCTGGCGCTCTATCGCTGTCGGTCTCCTCATCAGCGCGCGGCATAGTCACAACTTCGCTTGCCACCATGGGATGCGGTAAGCCCGCTCCGATTCCGCCGGGGACAAGCGCCAATGAAACCCTGCGATCTGGCGGCCTTACGCGCAGGTATCGCCTGCATGTTCCACATGGGTATCTCTCAACCCGAAGCACCCCGCTGGTATTGAGCTTTCATGGACATGGCAGTATGGCAAGGATTCAGGAGCAGATGACAGGTTTCTCGCGTCTTGCCGATCAGCAAGACTTTCTGGTCGCTTACCCTCAAGGGACGGTTGGACCCGATGGTAAGACCGGATGGGCTACCGGGCCACGCAAAGATCCAACGGTCGATGATCTGCGCTTTGTCAGCGATCTGCTCACGAGGTTGCAGATGACTCTCTGCATCGACCCGCAGCGTATTTATGCCACCGGCTTCTCCAACGGTGGCGCTATGACGGCTTTGCTCGCTTGTAGGATGGCTGGGCGTATCGCAGCGTTTGCACCCGTCTCCGGGTCGTATTTTCCTGTCTCGGCAGGGTGCCATACGAGTAGGCCGGCGCCAATTCTCGAAATACATGGCACTTCCGACTCTATCGTTCCTTACGATGGAAGTTTGCTTTTGCATCTGCCACCGATCCCTGCATGGCTTTCTGGTTGGGCCAGGCGAGATGGTTGTGCGAGCCAGCCTGAGGTGTTTTTCCAGCGTGGCAATGTAACCGGAGAACGCTGGATTGGCTGCCAGGCGGGCGCAGCCATCGTGCATTATCGCATCGAAGGCGGCACGCATACCTGGCCGAACTTCCGCTCTGCGCCCAACGCAGCGCCCCGCTTGAATGCGACCGATCTTATCTGGTCGTTTTTCCAATCGCATGCTCTGCCCAGTGGTCACATGGCCGTTTGACAACCACCAGGCGATCCCTCCCCTCCCTGCCAAATACGCATGAGAAATTTCTCATGCTCCTCCAATGGCATTTTCATTAGCCTGCTGTATGTTTGAAAGTGTCAGATGGAGGTTCCGATAGACATCAGAGGAGAGTAAGCGATGAACCCAACGGCTTTAGCATTACCAGCAAGAGCAACAAAGCCACGCACTCGTGGCATCACGATTGTTATCGATAATGGCGTCCCACTCACCCATTTTCAAGATGTGGTTGCCAGTATGGGCGACTTGATCGACCTCATCAAATTTGGGTGGGGAACCTCCATCGTTTCAGATGTGCTTGAACGCAAAATCGCCTGTCTGCGAGAGCAGCATATCGACTACTTCTTCGGTGGCACGCTGTTTGAAAAGTTCCTGAGCCAGCACCTGATTGATGAGTATGTCGCCTATTGCAGACAGTATGGGTGTCGCTACGTCGAGATCTCCAACGGCACCATCGCTCTCCACAATACTGAAAAAGCCAGGCTGATTGCGGACTTTGCCCACGAGTTTCGCGTGCTGAGCGAAGTGGGCTACAAGGACAGCGAACGCTCCTTGCACCTGCATCCTGCGCAATGGGTCGAATTTATTCGGCAGGATTTGGAGGCAGGAGCCGAGCGAGTCATTACAGAAGCCCGCGAGAGCGGCACCAGCGGAATCTGTCGCCCCAATGGGGAGCTACGCTTCGGATTGATTGAGGAGATTCTGGCCTCTGGCATTGACGCCAATACCTTGATCTTTGAGGCGCCTAACAAAGAGGTGCAGGCGTACTTCATTCGACGCTTGGGAGCCAATGTGAATCTTGCCAATATCTCCATGCAAGACATTATCCCGCTGGAGACGCTCCGGCTGGGCCTACGTTCTGATACGCTGTTGGCGTTTGAGTAGCAGCAGAAAAGAGCAAAGGTTGTTTCGGCGTTTTTATCAACCGAACGACTCTATGGCGTCTCATGTGTATCAGGATCAGCGCGCAGAAGTTGAAGTATCGCTGTTGTGCCCTGGCCTGGCGTGCTTTCAAAGTGCAGCGTTCCTGAATGCGCGCTGGCAATGCTGCGGGCGATAGCCAGGCCAAGTCCGGCCCCACCCGCCTCACGGGAGCGCGCCTTTTCCACCCGGTAGAAGCGTTCGCCCAGATGGGGCACATCCTCTGGAGGGATGCCAACACCCGTATCACACACCTGTAATTGTACGTGCCCATCCGCGCCGATGGCGCGTACTGTCACCGTCCCGGCTGGGTGATTGTATTTAATGGCGTTGTCGATCAGGATCAGGGTTGCCTGTTCCAAAAGAGTCTTCTCGCCAAGAACGCACACGCTTGGACCCGCTTCAAGGCGCAGGCTGATCTGTTTTTCCTCAGCGTAGGCTTGTGCCCGTTGGACAATGGTCTCAGCAACTGCTGCGAAATCAACTCTTTCACGCTTGATGGAGGTAGCGCCGACATCCAGTTGGGCGAGCGTGAGCAGGTTCGTGACGAGCTGGCTCATGTGGGCTGACTCCGCGACAATACCTTCGAGCAGAAATACGTCGTCGGGGTCCATTCGATGCCGTCCACGGAGCAGCGCCTCAGCATCGGCTCGCAAAAGCGTCAGCGGTGTACGCAGTTCATGTGACGCATCCGTCGTGAATGCCTGCTGGCGCGCCAGCGCCAGCCGTGTGGGGGCAAGTGCCCGCCTCGAAAGGTACAGCCCGCCAATCAGCGATCCACACAAGGTGAACGTGCCGACGATGAGCAGCAGCGTGATCAGCGTCTGTAGCGCGTTTTGCAGATCACCTACTGGAAGACCAACCTGCACGACGCCTAGCACAGCCTGGCTGCTATCAGCACTCCGCACGACGAGCGCGTAACGACGAATGCTGTTCAGCCCATTGCCGCCATTGATCGTATCCGTCTTGTCGCCTGTGCGCGAGGTCAGCGCCGATTGGGCCAGCTTTGGCCCATCGAACGCGCTGAGTGGAAGCGCGAGTGAATTTGCATCCAGATAGGCTCCATTCGCGTCGAAGCAGGCGATGTAAGGCACAACATTGTCCTCCGAAGGCGTGATGTGGCGGTGGAGGGTGCAGGGCTGCATACCTGTCGCTTGCCAGTAGGAAGACAGAGACTGCGCATTTGTCTTCAGTCTTCCATCGATGGGGCCAATCAACACCACCTGCATTCCCAAGTAAAGCAGCACGCCTGAAAGCAGCAAAAGGGCCGCAAGGATGCCGGCATACCAAAAGGTGAGCCGACGTCGGGTGCTGGCAAACATAGAGGCAGACGGATCTGCACTATCCGTCTGATAGGTGCTTCGTTTCCTGTACCAGCGTGCCCTTATTGACTGGAACCATCCTGAAGCTCTTTGCACAAGCGCCTTCACGCTCCAATCTTATAGCCCACCCCGCGAACAGTCTTAATCAGTGGGCGCTCGAAGCCGCGATCTAGCTTGTCACGCAGGTAGTGGATGTAAATATCAACGACATTGGAGACATTATCAACGTCGTCATACCAGACATGATCAAGAATCTGGACGCGCGTGAGAACCTGACCAGGATGGCGCATGAGGTATTCAAGCAGGCTAAACTCTTTGGCGGTGAGTTCAAAGACGCTCCCATTGCGACGCGCCTCGTGGCGCAAGAGATCAAGAACGAGATCGTCCACCTGAAGCTGGGTAGAGGTTTCGAGGGTACTGGCTCGACGAAGCAATGCCTGCACGCGCGCCAGCAGTTCCTCCATAGCGAAGGGTTTGATCACATAGTCGTCTGCGCCGCTTTTGAGGCCAGCGACACGATCCTGCACTGCGTCTCTGGCCGTCAGGATCAGGATGGGGGCGGAGATATGGCTGGCGCGTAACCTGCGGCAGACCTCCAGCCCATCCATGCCTGGAAGCATCAGGTCGAGAATTACCAGATCATAAGTGTTTCTGGCAGCTAGCTCATATGCAGAAGGGCCATCATAGGCGAGATCTACTGCATAAAATTCCTCGGTGAGGACACGGCGCAGAACAAGAGCCAGATGTCGTTCATCCTCCACAACTAAGATGTGCATATGCAATTGACCCTTGGTACCCCTTCCACTCAGGAGTACATGTTACAGAGCATCTCTCTGTATAGCACCTTATATCATCTCTCCTTCATAACTCAAGCTGATCTGTGAGAGGATAAAATTGTCTGGCCCATGTGCGATACTTGCCGATAGGTCCGTCACCCGCTGCCAGGGCTGGTGGCTGGACGTAACGCTTGTGTTCCCAGATCACAAAATCTTGCTTGAGATCATGCACAAACCCATCATAGGTAAACTTGGCAACCATCCAGTTCACCAGCGGGCGCGGCAACAGCCAGAGCAGCGGATTGATCTGCTGCGGCCTGGTGATCTTCTGCATGGTCATGGCTGTGCGCATCTCAATCCAGCCCTTCTCGACGGGTGTTGCGCAGATCAGAAAGCGTGAACAGAGGCCATAGGCGGGGATGGTCGCAACCACCACCGAGAAGCCAAGGCCGTGAGCGCGCAAGGTGAATTCGCCGCGCAGCCCCTGGCCCCCTTTGCTTAAAAGCCCCAGCGGACGGTGCATAGCGTAGCGCACGTCCATGAAGGGACCATCTGTCGTCAGATCGCTGAGCATCTCGACGGATTGATACCCATGTGTCCACGACAGATGGCCGATGTCCACTCCATTTTCGACCGTTTCCTGGGGATGGCTGCGCAGCCGCCAGACGCTAGAGAGCAGTGGTGTCCAGCCTGCGGTTTCCAGTGCCGGGATTTCCCATGTTGGTTCTTTGCCACCTGGGCCATGATACACCATGAGCATGCCGTTGATCTCGCGCAGCGGCCAGACGCGCGCTTTGGCTGCTGGCGGAGGCTTGGTGTTATAGCCGGTAGCGACACACTCACCGCGCTGGTCGAAGCAAAACCCGTGAAAGGGGCAGCGAATGGTCTCGCCCTCAATCGTTCCACCATGCGCGAAATGCGCCCCCAGGTGTGGGCAATAGGCATCCATTGCGCATGCCTGGCCGGACTTCGTGCGAAAGATCACGAGATCATGTCCCATAAACTGGCGGGAAAGAATGCCACCAACAGGTAATTCACTGATCATGCCAACGGAAAACCACCCGCTTGGGAAGCCCGGCAAGTCACGCCTGGCTGCAGGTGTATTGCCCAACCCCCGCCGGGGCAAGCTACCCTCCCCGGCGGCGTGTTCAGATATTCCAGCAGATGGGGATGCCTCCGTTTTCTCTTGGACCATGCTGCTCTCTTCCTCCTCGCGGTAGCTGACACACAGCCGCCTGGCTATCTCTGTAGGCTTGTATAGGTGTTTGTGTGTATTATATCTCTGCTGGCAAGCGCCGACAATAGCAACTGCCAGGTCTTTTCAAGTTGCATACAAAGCGGTAGACTGGAGGCCCAACCGGAGAATATCGCGCTCTCAGGCGCAAGAAAGCGGGGACACGCTCTCCATGCGCATCCTTATTACCGGCGCATTTGGCAATATTGGCACGAGTGCTATCCACGAGTTGTTGCAGCAGGGGCATCAGGTGCGCTGCTTTGCCCGGAAAAACAAAGCGAATGAGCGGACATCAAAACGATTTGCCAGGAACGTGGAGATATTCTGGGGAGATGTGCGACGACCCGCAGAGCTTGAAGCAGCGGTAGCAGGGCAAGAGGTCATTGTCCATCTGGCTTATATCCTGCCTCCCTACTGCAATGAGCATCCCAAAGAAGCGCACGAAACGAATGTAGATGGCACCAGGAATGTCATCGATGCCGCCAGGAAGCAGGCGCGGCCTCCAAAAATCCTGTTTAGTTCCAGCCTGGATGTGTTTGGTTTCACCCAAGATCAGCCGCCGCCACGCAAAGTGACTGATCCGGTGCAGGCGACTGACGCCTATTCCACGCACAAGCTGGAATGCGAGGAGATGGTGCAAACTTCGGGGTTGGAATGGCTGATCTTTCGCCTGGCTGATACGCCGCCGGTCAAGATGTATAGCCCGCAACCGATGATGTTCGAGATCCCCCTGAATACGCGCATCGAGGTGCTGCACACCTATGATGCTGGGCTGGCAATTGCCAATGCGATGACCTGCGAGGCGGCCTGGGGCAAGATGCTCCTGGTTGGTGGTGGCCCGCCGTGCCAGATTTACTATCGTGATTATCTTGGCAAGATCTTTCAGGTGATGGGCCTGCATATGCTGCCAGAGGGCGCCTTCACCACCAGGCCATATTGCACTGATTGGCTAGATTCGGAGGAGAGCCAGCGGCTGCTGCTCTATCAACGCTATTCATTTAATGATATTGTCCGCCAGACAGCCCATCAGTTACGATTTCAGCGGCCATTTGTTCCCCTAGCTCGCCCGCTGGTGAACCGCTGGCTGCTGCGCATGTCGCCGTATTATCGCAGAAGCTAACCATCCAGCTTATTTGCTACTGCGCCGGAAGAAGGTGAGCAGCGTAAGCAGGGCTATGCCGCCCACTCCTGCCAGCGCCAGCTTGCGAGTGGATGACAGCTTGCGCGTGTTGAGCGAGATATAGACAGACATCGTGCGGGCGACAGTCTTGAAGTCCATTGTACTCAGCAGCGAATCAGCCAGGCCGAAAGGAAGCAAGAGCGGCAGTGGTCCGCGCGCATATTCGAGCATCCACACATGGTCGGGGATGTGCATCCCGGCGCTCTGCCCTTTGCCTACAAAGATACGGTCGCCGGTTTTGTGGACATCGCGGACAAACTGGCCCTCGTGGTAATACCAGGCTTCGCCGTCCAAAACCGTATCATAGTATTCGACTGGATTGCGCCCGGAGTGGCCCTCGGTGCCAATCGGGGTGCCAAAGAGCATCACATATTCTTGTGCCGAGGCGTACAGAAACTTGACTTGAATCATCGCGCCGCCAGCGTTGCTAAAAATCCAGGGTTGTGAGGCGTCGATCTCGCCTGGGTAGTGCGCTTCCAATGCCTCGATGATCAGCGCAAACATCTGCTCATGGGGCTGGCCGATGCTCTTGCTGGCAATTTCGTGAAGTACATCAGGATCGAAGAGATAGCGTGCCATCATGTCTCCTCTTCAGTTGAGCCTCTCGCTCCGTCAGTCGTATACACCTGGGCGCTTCATCTCGTTGTTGGTAGCGACGGTTGCAGTGGGGGGGAGTGGCTTCAGCATGATCATTGGAAACTCGCGTGTCGTGGCCGCCTGATACTCGGCAGTTTGTGGTCGCGCTTTGAGCCACTGCTGCCAGAGATGCTGCCGGTCCTCCTGGCCGGCCGTCTCGGCAAACACCTCGTAACATGCGCGCCCGACTTGCACCCAGGCGCGCGGATGGGCTTGCAGGTTAAAATACCAGGCGGGATGCCGCGCCGCGCCATTGTTGGAAGCGCAGACGATCAGGTTGTCTCCCTCGCGGAGATACATTACCGCGTGGGTGCGCGTTTTGCCGGTCTTCCGACCAACGGTTCGGAGCAGCAGCACGGAATAGCTCAACTGCCGCTCACCCAGTCTGCCTCCGCTGGCGCGATAGAGCATCTGAGTAAAGAGGTCAACCCCTCGAACAAACAGCGTAGGATAGCGCACCTGTCTGTCTCACCTCACAACGGTTGCTTTCTGTGATGCCGTCTTCAGATACGGAGATAATTTCAGGATTCGGCTTCGCACAAGCGGGCGGATAAGGGGCATCATCAGCCTGACCGGGCCAGGAGGAGCGGCAGACCGGATCAGGTCGCTGATGATCTCATCAAACGTATGGCGCTGGTAGCGCAGCAATCGCTGGCTCTCCTCCGAATCCAGCCAATCGGTGCAATAGGGTTCGTGCCCAAACGCTGCTTCAGACAGCTTCCCAATGCCCATCGCTTCCAGCATACGTTCCAGGTAGTCTCGATAGTAGACCTGGCAGGTGGGGCCTCCGCCGATCAACCAGATTCGCCCCCAGATTTCTTCACGCCCGATCCCATTGGCGATTGCCAGCCCCGCATCGGCGGGATGAAGCATCTCGAAACGGGTATCAAGGGGCACACGATACATGATAGGATGTGGTTTGCGCGGAGTGAGTGGCGGCACATCGGCAAATCGATAAATAGCCCACATCAAGCCCGACGCTTGAAGCATCTCTTCGCAGCGCAGTTTCTGTTTGGTATACTCGTCTGTGGCCTGCACCGGGTCGGTCACTTTGCGCGGCGGTGGCTGGTCTTGGGTGAAACCAAACACATCCAGGCTGGAACTAAACAGGATTTTGGATGGCTGCGCCTGCTTCCTGGCGGCTTCCACGAGATGCTTTGTCCCACCAACATTCACCGCTGTGGCCCGTTCAGGGTGTTCGTCCACGGCTGGCGGGAGGATAGCGGCCAGGTGTACAATGACATCCTGGTCATGTATCGCGTCAGCAACCTGCTCAGCCTCGCATATATCACCCCAGGTGACCTCTGCCTTATCTGCGACCTGCCGCGCCTTCTGCTCATTCCCTTTGGTCCGCAGATCAAAACAGCGAACCGTATGCCCTTGTTTCAGCAGTTCCTGAAGGGCGCTAAACCCAATATTGCCAAAGGCTCCTGTTAGTAATATCTTCAAAGAGTTCCTCCTGTCGTGCGCGCACTGTAGCACATCTCTGCCTGGAAGGCAACTCCCCCTTTGCAACTCCCCCTTGACGATTTCCCCTTGGGGCAGTAAACTGGCTGCAACCAGGCGAAACACCCTTGCTTCCTGGACCCAAGCAAATGGAAGGGACGCAGGTGTATACAAAGGACATCACTTTTCTCTTGCGATTGTTGCAAACCTCGAAACAAAGTGGACTGCTCTTGGTTGAGTGTCCAGGACAAAATGAATCAACCTGGCAAGGGCAGTTTCAACTTGATAAAGGGGTAGTACTGTCTTGCCTGGTGTGCAATAAAAGCGATGGACGAGTGTTGCTGAGCAACGATGAGGCAGTACACTGGTTAATCAGTCAAGGAAGGCTGTCCTGGACACTGGCGGAGGCCGAGCAATTTCCAGGCTCGCTACCTCCAGCACTGCCACCGCATGAGGAGGCAAAAAAAGGATACCAACAGCAGGAAGATACCTGGCCCCCGTCGGGATGGCTAAAGCAGGCTGGAGATATTCCCCAACGAACCCCAAAAGGGAGAGATGCGCCAGTGAACGCTTTCCCTTCACGGGAACACCGTCAGGTGTTTGCTCTGATCGACGGGCGAAGAACCGTCGAAGAGATCGTACACCTCTTGCATAAGCCGCCTGATTCCGTCATTCGCGTACTTAAAGAGCTTCGAGCAGCAGGGTTCATTGCCTGATGTCTGGAGGAGAACACCGTTTCGATACAACCAAGCGTTCGCCAGGCGCATCCTGGAAAAAGGCAGTGTTCTGTCTGAGAAAGGATAGAAGCCGATATGTTTCGATTTATCAGCAATATACCGATATTTCGCCGTCTGGTCATTGTATTTGCCATCTCTGCGATTATCCCTATCCTGGTGATTGTCTTGTTGGGCAACTTCTATCTTCAATCGATGGGAGTTCGCAGCCAGGCCGTCCAAACCAGCTTCGACGCCCAGAATATTGCCACGCAGGAGCAAACCAATTTGGAGCGCATGAATGCGCTCCTCCAGGCGCGTTTCGCGCAAATCTTTGCCCAGAATAGCCCCGCGATTGCGAAAGACC
The DNA here is from genome assembly GCA_046704085.1 of Ktedonobacterales bacterium. GTDB lineage: Bacteria > Chloroflexota > Ktedonobacteria > Ktedonobacterales > DATBGS01 > DATBHW01. The sequence goes on from JBJKSJ010000090.1 coordinate 50,760, forward strand.
CCTCTTTGCAGGCTTCGGGAGAATTGACCAGTGCTGATGTCACTGCCCTCGCCACCGACTTCGACCAGGCTCTCACCAACTACCAGCAGAATTATGAAATTGCGACCTCCGATAACATGAGCGTCATTCGGAGTATCTTGACCAGTGATAGCCCAGATCAGGGGCATCAGGTGATCACTGATCAGCAAACGGCCCTGAACGCAGTAGCCCACAGCGACTGGGGCGCGTATCAAACGCTTCAAGACAAAGTACTCAAAGAGCTTGATCAGCATGCTGACTATTTTACTTCATATGCGGATTTGTATCAGGCCAATCTTGATTTTCTTCATCTGAAAAACCATTGGCAGCAGGTCGTAAATACTGCCACCGAAATGGGTACGGCGGTCACACGAGTTGGCCCTTCGCTGATCAATCCGCTGCTGATCTATACTGCCGCTGCTGTAGTTTTCACGCTCCTCGTTATTGTAGGCGCCGGTTTCCTCGTCAACTCCACCATTGTCAATCCCTTGAATCGCCTGGTCGCTCTGACCAAACGGATTGCTCGCGGAGAAACCCGCGAGCGCGCAGACATTGAGGGGAATGATGAAATCTATCAGGTAGCAAATTCCATGAATGGCATGTTGGATGTCATCGTCCGTCTGATACAGGAGTCGCAGTCTCGCCACGCCGGCCTGCAAGCTCACATTGAGAAATTGATCCACGAGGTGAGCGGCGCGGGTGAGGGCGACTTACGCATACGGGCCGAAGTGGAATCGAATGAATTGGGGGCGCTCGCCTCTTCCTTCAACCTCATGGCAGAAGACCTCAGTAACCTTGTGGTCAATGTGAAGACCCTTGCACGCGGCGTGCAGCACGCCACGTTACAGCTCTTTAGCTATATCGAACAACTGGTTGATAGCGCCGATATGCAGATTCAGCAAATTGGCAGGGCCACGGCTGAAGTGAACCATACAGCGACTTCAAGCCGCGAGGTTGCCGAGCGCGCCTACAGCTTGTATAGCGCGGCGCATCAGGCGCGCCAGGTTGCTCAAAGCGGACGAAAGGCTCTTCAGCAGACAGTTGAGGGGATGGACCGGATCAACACCAACGTGCGCGCTACTTCAGTGAAAGTATCATCGTTAGGTGATCGGTCCCGTGAAATTAACGATATTGTTGAAGCCATCTCAGGCATTGCGCACCAAACCAATCGCCTGGCTTTGGATGCGGCTATTCAGGCCGCTATGGCTGGTGAAAACGGGAAAGCATTTGGAGCAGTTGCGGACGGTATTCGACGCCTGGCCGAGCGTTCCAAAGAACAGGCGTTGATGATTGGACAGATTCTGCGCAACGTCCTGGACGATATTCATACGGCGACACTCTCCATGCAGGAAACCGAGCAAGAAGCTGCATCGGGGACGCAACTGACCCAGCAAGTCGGAACGGCGCTAGAG